>DASSRN010000222.1:0-15322 GCA_035701785.1 Acetobacteraceae bacterium
CGGGGGTTGAAGGTCGCCCCGGTCGCGGCCGAGTCGTCAGGATGTTAGCTATGTCCCAGGCAGAAGAGGCCCGGCGCCGAGTGAAATCTTTGGCGCTTGTAGACCTGCTAAAAGAACGTTCCGATTTGACCGCGGGCATCCAGTAGATCGCGGTAGGCTGCAACATCAGCGGTCCTGAATAGAACCGCAAAACACGCAAACCGCTGGGCATCCGATTTGTGCTTCTGCGTGCTTTGTGGTTCCAGATCTTCGCCGCCGGTCAGATTGGCGCGTACTGTCGCCGCTCGCGACGGTTCAGCCGCGGCAGGCCTTCGCCCAGGATCAACGCCTTGAAGTGCGGCGTCTGTTGGTGCGCTTCGTAAGCGGCCGCATCGTCGAACACCTCGTAGAACAGGAAGTGGGCGGGGTTATCGAGCGCGCGCTGCACCATGAACAGCTTCACCCCAGGCTCCTGCCGAGCCTGCGGCGCAAAGCGCGCGAGGATGTCGGCAACGGTGTCGGCCTCGCCGTCCCGCGTCTCCCAGACAGCGGTCACTGCCAGGCCGCCGGTGATCTTCTCTGACTGCATCGTCTCGTCCTCCTGTGATTGCGCCTTACGGCATGGAGGACGTAAGCGATCGCGCGCCGCGGATCAGCGCGCTTTGCTTCGGCGCAGAACGAAGGATCAGTGGCCCGCGTGGCTGCCGGAAAAATCGGGCGGAGGCAGTCCGGATTGTTCGAGCTGACTCACCAGCGCCCGCTTCAGCCGCTCGAGACCTGCCTCGGAGGTTGCCTCGGCACGCGCCACCAGCACCGCCTGTGTGTTGGATGCGCGCAGTAGCCACCAGCCATCATCGGTCAGCACCCGCACGCCGTCGGTCTCCGCCACCTTGGCACCGTCCGCGCGCAGCCTGGCGGCGACCTCCTCGATCACCGCGAATTTGCGCGTATCGTCGCAGTCGAAGCGGACCTCCGGCGTGTTGATCACCTGCGGCAATGCATCGCGCAGCGCGGACAGCGGATGATCCAACCGTGCCAGCACGCCCAGCATGCGCACGCCGGCATACAGCGCATCGTCGAAGCCGTACCAGCGATCGGCGAAGAAAACGTGGCCCGACATCTCACCGGCGAGTGGCGAGCCGGTTTCGGCCATTTTCGCCTTGATCAGGCTGTGCCCGGTCCGCCACATCAGCGGCGTGCCGCCGGCGCGCGCGATCTCGTCGAACAGCACCTGGCTCGCCTTGACGTCGGCGATGATAGTGGCACCGGGATGCTCGCGCAGCACATCGCGCGCCAGCAGCACCAGAAGCTGGTCGCCGAACAGGATGCGCCCCTTGTCGTCGACCAGCCCGATGCGATCGGCGTCGCCGTCGAACGCGATACCGATATCCGCACGGTGCGTCGCCACCGCGGCGATCAACTGCTGCAGGTTGGCGGGAACAGTCGGGTCAGGATGGTGGGCGGGGAAGCGGCCGTCGATGTCACCGTTCAGCACGATATGCTCGCCCGGCAGGCCGACGACCAGCCGCTGAAGGACCTCGCCGGCGGCGCCGTTGCCGTTGTCCCACACCACCTTCAGCATGCGGTCGCCGCCGTCCCAGTCGGACAGCAGGCGCGCCACGTATTCGGTGGAGACGTCGACGTTGCGCTCCGGCGCCACGGTCTCTTCGACCACGTCGCCGGAAGCCGCGAGCCCGCCCAGGCGCTTGATCTGCTCGCCAAAGAATGGCTTGCCAGCAAGCATCATCTTGAAGCCGTTGTGGTCGGGCGGATTGTGGCTGCCGGTGACCATTACCGCACCATCAGCGGCAAGCTTGGTCGACGCGTAGTACAGCATTGGCGTCGGGCCACGGCCGATGCGGATCGCTTCCGCGCCGCTGGCGCTGAGCCCCTTGACCAGCGCCGCCTCCATCTGCGGGCTGGACATCCGGCCGTCATAGCCGACCGCGACGGTCTTCCCGCCATTGCGCATGACGATGGAGCCGAAGCAGCGGCCGACGGCGAATGCGTCCGCCTCGGACAAGGTTTTGCCGACCGTGCCGCGGATATCGTACTCGCGCAGCGTGGTCGGATGGAACTGGTGCGTGAAGGTCATCAGACGGTCTCGTGTCCGACGGCATTTACCAGAAATTCGGGCGTGGTCGTATAGCGCGGCAGGAAGGCACGCACGGCATCCGCCATGTCCGGGCGCTGCAGTGCGTAGGCGATCTGCGCCTCCAGGAAGCCGATCTTGTCGCCGCAGTCGAAGCGCTGGCCCTCGTAGCGCAGACCATGGAAAGGCTGATTGCCGATCAGCTTCGCCATGCCGTCCGTGAGCTGCACCTCGCCGCCGGCGCCGCGTTCCATTCGCGCCAGGTGGCCGATCACCTCCGGCATCAGCACGTAACGGCCGATGATCGACAGGTTGGAGGGCGCATCCTTGGGCGCCGGCTTTTCCACGAGGCCCTGCACCTCGACCAGCCGGCCATCGTCCTTGCCGATGCGCAGAATGCCGTAACGGTTGGTCTGATTGCGGGGCACTTCGGTCACTGCGACCACGTTGCCGCCGGTGTCGCGATACACATCGGCCAGCTGGCGCAGGCACGGCGTGCGCGCCAGCACGAGGTCGTCGGGCAACAGGATGGCAAACGGGTCGTCGCCGATGAATGCGCGGGCGCACCAGATCGCATGGCCCAGCCCGAGCGGCACCTGCTGGCGTACCGTCACGATCGAGCCCGGCTCGACCTGCGTCTCACGCAACAACTCCAACTCAGCTGCCTTATTTCTGTCACGCAGCGTCGCTTCAAGTTCGAATGCGATGTCGAAATGCTCCACCAGGGCGGTCTTGCCGCGCCCGGTGACCATGCAGAACTGCTCTATGCCGGCCGCCCTCGCCTCTTCGATCGCGTACTGGATCAGCGGCTTGTCCACCACCGGCAGCATTTCCTTGGCAGTCGCTTTGGTCGCCGGCAGGAACCGGGTGCCGAGACCTGCGACGGGCAGGACGGCCTTGCGCAATGGCTTGATCACGATGAACTCCCTTGTCCCCTGGAAGGAAGGATCGGCAACTGGCGGAAATGTGGCGTTAACGGCAGACGGCGGGGCGACACGTCGCGGCGAGACCTATCACGTTGCTGCGCAGGCCGTCACGCGCCCCCGCGGCGGCGCCGCAGCAGCACATCGCGCGCCTGGTTGATCCGCGTGGCGAGCCAGTCCGAACCGCCACTGTCGGGATGCGCGGTGCGCATCAGGCGATGGTGGGCAGCGCGGATCTCCTCGTCCGTGGCGCCGGGATTCAGGCCAAGCACTTGGTAGGCCTCTTCGGGAGTCATGCCGCTCTGGCCGCGCGGCGGCGGCTTGGTCGAGCCACCGGGTGGCGGCTGTGTGCGGGTCCCCATCCGATACGCCTGCCACTGGCGCCAGATCAGCGGGCCGAACATCACCAGTGCGGTCAACGCGAAGCCGCCACGACCGGTCAGAATCAGCAGCAGCGCCAGCGCGATGCCGCCGAGTGCGGCAATCCAGGCGAACAGTGATTTGATGGAGGCCACTGAGGCGCGCTCGAATGCCCGCAGCGCCCCAAGGAACAGAAACAGGGTGAGTGCGCCAAGGACAAGCCAGAGCATGGGTCAGTCAGCGTCCTGAGCAGCGCCAGCCCGGCGAAGTCTGCCGGGAACCGGACAGTAGTGCAGGCGTGGGGAGCCTTCCAGTGGCGCGAACCGCTGCTTCATGCCATCGACAGTGGATGACGATACGTTACGATGCGGTCGGGCAGTTCGTGTCTGCCCTCTGGCTTGGGGTGCATCAGCCATGCGCCGTGCATACCACGATCTTCGGTTTCGGTTCGGTGTCACGGGGATTGCCGTGGCGATGCTGCTGGCTGCTGGCTTTGCCATCGCCCTGAACACGATCCTGATCGGCACAGCGCTGGACCGCGAGGCGACGGCTACTCAGGCGTTCCTGCAAAGCATTCTGACCAACGGTCCGCCACCCGCATCGCCGGCCGGCGCCCACATCGCCCGCGGATCGATGCCGGAACTGGTCGCCCACATCCGTACTATTCCGCGGGTCCTGCGCGCCAACCTCTACGGTGCCGACGGTCACATCGTGTGGTCGACCGACGAAAGTCTGACAGGGCAACACTTCCACAATCCGGAGTTGGAGCGTGCCCTGGCAGGCCGGCTTGTACACGAAATCGGCTCGCTGGCGGAGGACGCCAAGGCGGAGCATGTCGGCCTGACGGTCCCGGCCAACGGCCGCTTCATCGAGGCTTACCTGCCGATGTGGCAGGGCGCAGAGGTGGTCTGCGTCGTCGAGCTCTACAGGACCTCGGCGGCACTTGAAGCCGCGGTGGCACGCGGCTCCCGGATCATCGCAGGATCGGCGGCGCTGGGAGGGCTGGTGCCCGTTGCCGGCCTGTACTGGATCGTCCGGCGCGGGGCCCGGCAGATCGAACAGCAGCAGGCGGATCTACGCCGGTTCAGGGGGCTTACGGCGCTCGGCCAGACAATCGGCGCGGTGGCCCACAACCTGCGACATCCGCTGGCAACCATTCGCCATCTGACGGAGCTGCTGCCCGAGCGCCCTGCCAGGCAGCCGGGGCCGGGCGAGATGGCCGACAGCATCGACCGCCTCGACCGTTACGCACGCGAGGTTGCATCGATGACACAGTTCGACGGGGCGTCGCTACAAACGGTCGATCCGTTCTTCGTAGTGCGGGCCGCGGTGAGCGGGCAACGTGCCACGCTGCGGCGGGCCGGCGTCGAGGTCGAACTCGATGACCGGCGGCAGGCCGGTCGCCTGGCGGAGGTCGATCCGTTGATGCTCGTACAGGCGATCGCAAGCATCCTCACCGAGGCTGCGCGCAACGGTGGGCCGTTGCGCATCATCTTGTCGGAGCCCGATGGCGAACATGCGTGCATCGATTTCGTCGGGGAGCCGAACGACACGTCGGCAGACCCTGGCGACGCGCGAGATGCTGACGGGCTTGGCCTCACGCTGGCGGAGCAGATGATCGAGCGTTCGAACGGACGGATGGACGTCCTTCAGCAGGACGGTGGGGCAGTTTTGCTGCGCGTCTGGCTTCAGGCTGGCAGGTGACCGCTTGGTCGCGTTCAGCCGGTCACTGGCCCCGCCAGATTGCTCCACGTCGGTTCCGCGCGAAGAATCTCGCCCAGGCCTGCGGGTCCCACGAGGCTTGCAGCTTCCGTGGGCGAGAACCACCGGGTTGTCCGCTCTGACTTCTCGGGCCACTTGCGCAACTGCCGCTCCACAGCGAACAGGAACACCGACACGTGGAACAGCGTTCGCCTGCGCGCGCTTCGCGGCTTTTCGTAACTGAACGACCCGCAGGGTTCATCGCCCACGATGTTGCCGATCAGGCCCGCTTCCTCGTAGGCCTCACGCGCAGCGGTCGCAGCCGGGGTGAGCCGACGGATCGGCCAACCTTTCGGAATGATCCAGTCCTGTCGACCGCGGGTGGTCACCAGCAGGACCCGTATATCCCCGCCCTCGGCGATCAGGTATGGCAAGGCACCGTATTGGTGAAAGAGCGTTTCCTCGCGAGCGGCCATCGTGCGTTTCGGCAATTACGTTTGGCCTGCAAAGCACGCCCATCCGCGCCGGCGCAAGGCATTTCAGCCGCTTCCGCCGATCATGGCGGACTGGCGGGCCGCCGTCAGCTCGACCATGGCGTTGTTGCCGTTTTGAACCGCCGCCATTGCCTGCGCAGGCGCTTGCCTTCCGCAAGACGACCGCGTGCCTGCCAACCCATGACTGCTCCTATGGCCCCGGACACGCCTGCGCTGGGCTCGTCCTGCGCCAGCATGGACAACAAAGGTGCGGTCATCGAAGCATCGTTGTCGTGCCCGAGCGCCTCCTGCAGGTCTTCGACACCGCGGAGATAGTCTTTCCAACCTGCTTCGGCGGGCTGAGCGTCGCGGAAGAACTCCGTGGCATAGCGCAGATTTTTCAGTGCGATGCGGACCTTGTGGCGTCTGTCAGGCGGCAGGTGTCGGAAATGCGCACCACGCTTCAGCGCCTTGCGATGCAGCTTCGCCAGCGTGCGGGCGCCGAAGTCGCCTGCGGGCTCCAGCAACACGGCAAGCGGCGCGCTCCGCAATTCGTTCCGCCAAGCCTTCGACTGAATCCAGTGCAGCATCGATAGCTGGAACCGGCTGTAGCGCACATCACCCAGCGCCTCGCGCAGCGCGGCATACGCCGCATCGCGATGCAGCTGGGCCGCGTTGCGAAGCCCGGCGAAGTCGATCGCGTCGCCAGCGACTACGGCGGACGGCGCTCCAAGCGTCTCGGTGAGGAACACGTCCCATTCGCGCGCGGCACCGAGCAGCGTACCGAGCCACTTCGCTTCCGCGCTGAGGGACTCCAGCGAAGGCAGGCCCAGCTGTTGGTGCAGCAAAGCCGCGACCGTCCGCATCCGCCGCAGCGCTACGCGCATCTGGTGGACGCCCTCGGGATCAATGCCAGCCTCGGCCGCTGCCTGATTGGCCAGCATGTGCTGCTGGCAACTGCCGAGCAGCAGGCCCACGACGTCATCGACAGTGCACTCGGTCGTGACGTCCGGTACGGCGGCCTTTGTCGGCCGGGGCAGGTCGCCGAAGGCGAGACAGTAGCCGCGGTCGGCCTTGCTGCGCGTGCCGATCCTGAGTGGCGCGACGTCCAGCAGTTGCAGGCCAAGATCGTACAACGCGCGGGCGTTGCCTGCCTTTACTTCGAGCTCGAGTTCCGACAGCGGTTCGCTGCGAGCGCCCGATGAGATCAGGCCGTCGTCGAACGCAACCTCGACCACGGCGCCAGGAAGGTCGAGTTGCTGGGTGCGGCGCTGCACTTTGGTCGCAAATACCGGGTCGAGCGCTGTCGGCGCTAGGTCCCCCAGCGGCGCGCCGATCTCATCGAGGGGCAGGACCGAAAAGTCTGGTGACATGCCGTCGACGGTGTTTTCCCATTCGTTGCGGGCGAATGGCCCTCCGCGGCTTGTCGCACGCTTCAGCGTCTGCACGAACTGGAGCCCGCTGCGTCGCACGCGCAAAGACAAACCGTGACCGAACAGCGTGCGGTCCGCCGTGTCGTAATAGACTGCCTCGAGGTGCCGCACAGTCCCGTTATTGCGCGCGTGGCGCGCCAGCGGAGGCGACGCACGCACGCGGTCCAACGTGTCTGCTGGCGCGAGGAATTTGAGCTCAAGCTCCTCCTGCGCATTCCGCCCGCGATGAAGGTCGTCGTCCTCGAGGTTGTTACCCAGTGCCACAGTTGGCGCCCTGCTCGGCATTCGTGTGTCTGTAGATGTGTCTGTGTCAGTTCTATGACAGGGCCAGATTCGTCGGCAAGCCAGCGATGGCCGGATGCCTGGAACCTTGCCGCCGCTGGCGGTCCTGCTCCGGCCGCTCTAGCCTTCAGTCATGTCCCCTGAAGAGATCTGCGCCGCACTCCGGAACGCCATCGGTGTGCCGGAGGAAGCAATGCGCGCCGCCGTACGCGAGCCTGCCACGGTCGCGCCCGCCGTCATCGCCGTCGCGTCCAGTATGGCGGAGGGCCGATTGCCGCTGCCGCCCGAGGAGCGGCTGCTGCGCTTCGGTCTGCACGCGCTGGCAGTGGCACGCGAGACCGCGGTCTGTCCGGCGTTCCTGGCACTGCTGCGGCGGGCGGGGATGGAGGTCGAGTGGCTGTTCGGCGAGGACCGCGATCCGACTGTAGCGCGGCTGCTGCTGAGCCTGTTCGACGGCGATGAGGACGCGGTGCTCGCGCTGGTCGTCGACAGCAGTGTCGATGATGATGCGCGCAGCGGCCTGATGCAGGCGTTGGCGCGTCTCGTCTGCGAGGGACAGATCAGTCGCGAGAAGCTGCTGGACGCGCTTGACCGCTTCGATCGCGAGGAACTGGCGCCGCTGGACAGCATGGCCTGGTTCGGCTGGCAGGAAGCCGTGCTGCTGCTTGGCCTCACCGACTGGACCGACCGCGTGCAGCGCGGCTGGGGGGCGGGCCGCCTGGACCCAGGCTTCCGCGAGGTCGATCGAAAGGACTGGATCGAGCAGACCCGTAAGGCGGCTGAAGCGCCGGACGACATGGAGCGCTTCACCAAGGCGCGGCTGATCCCGTTGGACGATCCGATCGCGGACATCGGGTGGTCGGCGGACCGACCGAGTGGTTCGGGCGAAGCGCTCAGCGACGACGAACTGGCCTGGCTCGCCCTGGCGCTCCTGCGCACGATGCAGTCGAAGAACCTCTGTCTGGAAGAGGCTGACGGCATGCTGACCGCGCTGGCCGCGGGACCGGTACGCGTACCGGCATCCGAGTATATCGGCGTGATCCTCGCCGCAGAGGGCGAATTCGCGGCATTGGATTCAGCCGAGCATCAGGCACTGGCAACGAATCTGCTGACGCGGCACCACGACGCGTTGGAGCGCGACCTCGCGGCCGCGAAGGCACCGCAGCCCTGGATCTACAGCGACATGGGCGAAGGCGCCGGCAGGCTGTGGGCACGCGGCTATGTGCATGGGATCACTCTGCGCACAGCCGAGTGGGAACCGCTGAAGCATGACCGCCAGCGCACGGCCGCTTTGATCGCGCCGCCGGTGATGTTGGCTGGCGATCCGCGGCAAGGGGGCGCCAGCGGGATGACACCGGCCCGGCGCGCGATCCTGCTGCGTTCGCTGCCGGAGATCGCCCTGGCGACCAAGGCGCACTGGCTGGGCAAGTGGCATCCGCTGCACGATGCGGCGAAGCGGGCGGCACCGAAGATCGGCCGCAACGACCCGTGCCCCTGCGGCTCGGGGAAGAAGTACAAGCGCTGCTGCGGTGCCGTGGCGGCATGACGCCGGATGCCGAACGGTTCGACGTCGTCTATCTCGTGCTCAGCGGCACGACCACGGCGGCGCGCGGTCCCGAACTGCTGCGAGGGCTGGTGGGGCTGGGATTTTCGACCGTGATCGCGCTGCCGACGCCCAACGCCGCGCGGGTGATCGCGGCGCGGGAACTTGCCGACGTCGAGGGCGCGCGCTTGGTCGAATCTTATTTCGACCTGGCGATCCGGCCGCGACCACCGCGCGGCGTCGTGCTGTTCGCACCATGCAGCTTCAACTCGCTCAACAAGCTGGCGCACGGCATTGCCGACAGCCTCGCGCTGTCGGTCGTGGCCGAGGCGATCGGGCGGCGCACGCCGGTGATCGTCGCGCCGTCGCTGAACCAGCCACTGCTTGAACATCCGCAGGCACAGGCCTCGCTGCGTACGTTGCCGACCTGGGGCGTGGGCATCGTCCCGCCGATCGATACCGGCGAGGGCCCTCGATTGGCGCCCACGCCACAGCTGATGGCCGCGGTGCGACCGCACGTAGCAGTGGTGTCCCGGCCCTGAGGTTGCCGCCGGCGGCTTGCGCGTGCAGGTTGCGGGCAACCTATGGGGGAGAAGGCATGTCCAATCGGCAGGTTGGGTGGCTGACGTCGAACCAGGCGGCCGCGTAGGGACGGGATGCCAACTTCCGTCCAATCCGAGATCTCCGACCTGCCCATCGCCGAGGCGGCACACGAGGTCATCGAGCTGGAGCGCAGCGTGCCGCTGGATGGTGAGTTCGAGATCGCCCTTGGAGACGCGTTCGGCCCTGATCTGCGCGGTCGTTTCGACCGGCAGGAGGCGACTGCCGCCATACGCCTGTACCGGTTGGGTGACGTGACGCTGGACGCGTCGCTGATGCTGCTGCTGCGCGGCCGCAGCCGGATCAGCGAGACGCGGTACTTCGTCAGTGATCAGGAATACAACGACACATTGATCAAGCCTTTGCCGGCGCAGCCGCTCGATCCAAAGCAGCACTACATCATCGGCAGCAATCGCGCCTGGCATGACTACTATCATTGGCTTGTGCAGGCGCTGCCGGCGATCGACTTCGGCCTGCGCTGTGGTGGCCAGCGACGAACCATGCTCGTCGTTCCGCCGCTTCAGGCCTGGCAGGAGGAGTCGTTGGCGTTGCTGGGCTATGAGGAGATCCCCAAGGTCACACTCGAGGTATCGGACACACTGCTCTTGCCGAACGCTGAGTTCAGCGACTTTCTCGGCGAGCGGATGCCGGAGATGGTGGCGCGGACGGCGATGTCGACGTTTCGCCGGCTCAGCAAAGCGGTACCATGGACGCACGCCGCACCCGAGGAGATCTACGTGGCCGGCGCGGCTCATCAGGCAATCGAGAACGAGGCGGAGCTGATTGACCTGCTCGAGCGGCAAGGCGTTCAGACCCTGTCGCCCGGTGAACTGTCGGTGGCCCAGCTGATCGCGGCGTTCCGCGCCGCGCGTCTGGTGATCGGTGCGCATGGCAAGCCGATGAGCAACGTCGTGTTCTGCCAGGGCGGCAGCTTCGTCTACGAACTGCTGCCGCGCCACCAGCTGGGCGTCACTGTGAACCGGCTCGCGCAGACTGCCACGGTGAACTACTGGGCCGACATCTTCAGCGGCGAGGGCGGAGGCCCGTGGCGGGTCGATCTCGATACCGTCGCAGCGCGGCTTGATGCGATCCGCGATCGGATGGCGATGACGCCGCGGCGCGAGTCGGCGATGGACTTCCTGAAGCGCACCCAGGCGGCAGCACCAGAGGATGGCGCTCCGCCGCGACGCGCACGTCCGACACATGACGTAGCAGTGGAGGAGCTGCAGTCGGCCGAACAGGCGCCGCCGCGACGGCGGGGACTGGCGCGGCTGTTCTCGCGCGGCAGCGGCTGAGGGCTATCGCCGATAGGGCAACGGCAGCAGCGCGCGCACCGGCACTCGCGTCAGTCCGCCGGGAGCGAGCACGATCACCTGCGCATCGGGACAGTGATCGACCAGCATTTCGCGGCAGGCACCGCACGGCGGAACCACGGCGAGTTCGCGGTCCGCCTCATCCGGCTTCGGGTGTCGCACGGCGACGACGGTGTCGATGCGGTCGGCGCCCTCGAGCAGCGCACGGCCGAGCGCCACGGCTTCGGCGCAGATCGCGAGGCGGCCAACCGTGGTGCCGAGATGCAGGCCGGTCCAGACGCGGCCGTCGACGCTGCGGATCGCGGCCGCGACGGTGTGCCAGAACGGCTTGTAGTGGCGCGCCAGCACGTCATGCGCCGCAGCGATCAGCGCGAGATCGTCGGGCGATGCGGCGAGCGTGAGAGGCGCCGAATCGTTCAGCCGCGTGGCCGCCCGGCTTTTTCGATCCGCCACGTCAGGAGGTCGGCGTGTCCGGCCGCAGCATCACGCGCATCGCCCGGTGCCGGGCGTTGATGATCTGATTGGCCTGGAGGCGCATTTCGCGCAGCTGGCCGTCGATGCGACTGAAGCCCTTCTGCATCTCGACACGCAATCCACCAACCTCTCCGCGCAGCACGCCAACCTCGCGGTTCAGCCGCTCCACGTGGCTGTTGGTCAGCTCGATCTGTCCAGTCAGGCCATCGATCGCATCGGCGATCCGGTTGACCTTGGCCTGGGCGGCACCCACCAGCCATGCATCCGACGAATTCATGGCGCGCAGACTACCACACGGTGGGCCGCCGGTGGAACGGCGTTACTCCGCCGCTTCCGCCTCCTCGCCCTCCTCCATCGGCGCCATCATCGCGTTCGCCACCACGCCGGACTGCTCGCGGATCTTGTGCTCGATCGCGTCCGCCACGTCGCGGTGGTCGCGCAGGAACTGCTTGGCGTTCTCCCGCCCCTGGCCGATCCGCTGGCTGTCGTAGCTGAACCAGGCGCCGGACTTCTCCACCACGCCCGCCTTCACGCCCAGGTCGATCAGTTCGCCCACCTTGCTGATGCCCTCGCCGTACATGATGTCGAACTCCACCTGCCGGAACGGCGGCGCCAGCTTGTTCTTCACCACCTTCACCCGCGTCTGGTTGCCGGTCACCTCGTCGCGGTCTTTGATCTGGCCGATCCGGCGGATCTCCATCCGCAGCGATGCGTAGAACTTCAGTGCGTTGCCGCCGGTGGTGGTCTCCGGGTTGCCGAACATCACGCCGATCTTCATGCGGATCTGGTTGAGGAAGATCAGCATGCAGTTGCTGCGCGACACGCTGCCGGTGAGCTTGCGCAGCGCCTGGCTCATCAGCCGCGCGTGCAGGCCCATGTGGCTGTCGCCCATCTCGCCTTCCAGTTCGGCGCGCGGCACCAGCGCGGCGACGCTGTCGATCACCACCACGTCGATCGCGCCCGAGCGCACCAGCGTGTCGCAGATCTCCAGCGCCTGCTCGCCGGCATCTGGCTGGCTGATCAGCAGGTTGTCCACGTCCACGCCCAGCTTGCGGGCATAGCCAGGATCCAGCGCGTGCTCGGCGTCGATGAACGCGCAGGTGCCGCCGCGCTTCTGCGCTTCGGCGATCGCGTGCAGCGCGAGCGTGGTCTTGCCCGAGCTTTCCGGGCCGTACACCTCGATGATGCGGCCACGCGGCATGCCGCCGATGCCCAGCGCGAGGTCCAGCCCGAGCGAGCCGGACGGGATGACCTCGATCTGCTCGTCCGGGCGCGAGCCCATGCGCATGATGGAGCCCTTGCCGAAGGCGCGCTCGATCTGCGCCACAGCGGCATCCAGCGCCTTGTTTCTCTCCATCAGCGGCTCCTCGTTCTGGCGTTTGCTGCGGGCCTGCAGCCGGACCACGTTGCCCTGGTTGGCGTTAACAATTTGCATACGGTTCCGCGCCGATTCGGCAATGCCCTTGTATGCCCGATTGGCGCCGGCCCAGCAAGAACACAAAGCGAACGATCGGAGTCACGGCGCGCTGACCGGATGCAGCGGACGGCGGCCCAGGCGCCACACATAGGCGATGATCTCGGCCACCGCCCGGTAGTGCTCCGCCGGGATGTCAGTATCGAGCTCCACCCGGAACAACGCCCGCGCCAGCGGCGGATTGGCAACCAGCGGCACGCGGCTCGCCTCCGCCACTTCGCGGATGCGCGCGGCCAGCGTGTCGACGCCTTTTGCCACCACGCGTGGCGCGGCGTGCTTGGCGCGATCGTAGGCCAGTGCCACCGCATAGTGCGTCGGGTTGGTGATCACCACGGTCGCCTTCGGCACGGCCGCCAGCATCCGCCTGCGTGCGCGCAGTGTGCGGATCTGCTTCAGGCGCGCCTTCACCCGTGGATCGCCCTCGGTCTCCTTCTGCTCTTCCAGGATGTCGTGCCGCGTCATGCGCAGGCTGCGGCTGTGGCGCAGCGTGACCCAGAAAAAATCGAGCGCGGCGATCGCCGCCTGTGCCGCCAGCACCACCAGCGTGACGTGCAGCACTGGTCCGGCGGCGCGCGTCAGCAGTTGGCTGGGCTCGCCATAGGACGACAGCAGCAGTGCGGGCAGGTCGGCCAGCAGGACCCGCCAGAGCACGAGGCCGATGATGGCGATCTTGGCCAAGGACTTAGCCGCCTCGATCAGGCTTTCCGGTCCGAACAGTCGCTTCAGGCCAGCGCGCGGGCTGATGCGGGAGAAGTCGATGCGCAGCGGGCGCGCGGTCAGCAGAAAGCCCGTCTGGATCAGCACCACCACACTGCCGGCAATCATCGTGGCAAGCACAAAGGGCGCCGCGCCGCGCAGCCAGGCAACACCGGCGATGCTCGATGCAGTCGCCAGGCTGAGGTCGTCCGCGTCCCCGAGCAGCACGCCCAACTGCCGCGTCAGATCGTGTGTGACGGCCGGCGCCAGCAGTACCAGGGCCAGCGTGGCCATCGCCAGTCCGGCGAAACTCGTCAGCTCGCGCGAGACTGGGACCTGGCCCTCCTCACGCGCCTTTTGCAGCCGCCGCGGTGTTGCGGCCTCGGTCCGGTCTTCCTGCTGCGTCTCGGCCATCGCGCGTCAAGAACCCGGCAGGCTGGCGAAGCCGACCCGGACGCTGTCCTGCCATGCGGCCAGCAGCGCGGTCGCCAGTATGCCCAGGAGAGCGATGCCGCCCAGGATCTGTCCAGGCATGGCGACGAAGTAGACCTGGAGACGCGGCACCAGGCGCGCGAGCAGCCCCACTGCGACATGCCAGACGATGGCGACCAGCAGGAACGGCGAGGCAAGGCGGATCGACAGCGCGAACGCGGCCGCCACAGCACGCACCGCGGTTTCCGTCGTATCGGCCGCCGGCAGGAGCTGGCCCGGTGGAACCAGCCCGTAGCTGCCGGCAAGCGCGGCCAGCGGCAGCGCGTATAGCCCGCTCATCAGAATGACCAGAGGGGCAGCCAGCGCGAACAGCCGCGCGATCGGCGTTGCCTGGGCCCCCAGCAGCGGATCCGGCTGCAGCACGTTGGCGATGCCGAGCATGTAGCCCACGAACTGTCCGGCCACCGGCAACGCCAGCACCAGCAAGCGTGCCAGCCAGCCGATCCAGAGGCCGGTGATCGCCTCGGCGCCGATCATCAGCCCGGTGCGGATGCCGGCTTCAGGCACCGGCGGGATCAGCGGCGCCACTCCAGGCAGCAGCAGCGCCGTCACTCCGAGCGCGAGGCCCACACGCAGCATCGCCGGCGGCTCCGCCTCGCCCAACGCCGGCAAAAGCGCGATCGCCGCACCGATGCGTGCCGTCACCAGGACGAAGCCGAACGCCCAGTCGGGCAGCGTCGCCAGCAGTGCGGCCGCCTCGGTGCTCATGACCCGCCGATGGCGACCAGGCGATCGAACAGGTTGTGCGTATAGGCGGACAGCGTGGCCATCATGAACGGGCCCAACAGCACCAGCGCCGCGGCGAGCGCCACCGCCTTGGGCAGGAACGCCAACGTAGCCTCGTTGATCTGCGTCACCGCCTGCAGCAGCGCGACCAGCAGGCCAACGACAAGGGCTACCATCAGCGGCGGTCCGCCCAGCTTCAGCATCACCAGCATGCCGTCGCGCAGCAGCAGGGCAGTGTCGGCGTCGTTCATGGCGCGCGTGCTTCCGGTTGCGCTGGCAGCGACGTCAGATCGGCATCTTCATGATGTCCTGATAGGCCTGCACGACACGGTCGCGCACTGTGGTCGCGGTCTGCAGCGTCAGTTCCGCTCGCGCCAGCGCGGTAACGACCTCGGTCAGGGTGCCGCCGCCGGTCAGTGCTTCGGTCGTCTTCGCATCCGATGCCCGCATCGTCTCGACCACGCCGTCGAGCGCACGCTGCAGCATGGCGCCGAACCCGCCAGCTTCGCCGCTGCTGCTGGCGCCGTCACCGCGGTCCACCCGCGCATAGGCATCGGCCGCCGCCGATGGCGTCACTATAATTGTAGGGATGGCGCTCATTTCAGCAGATCGATCGTGCGCGACAGCATGCTGCGCGTGGCCTGCATCACCGCGAGATTGGCGCTGTACGAACGCTCCGCCTCACGCATGTCCATCACCTCGACGATGCTGTTGACGTTCGGCAGCTTGACGTAGCCGTCGGCGTTCGCCGCCGGGTTGGA
>DASSRN010000223.1:0-8678 GCA_035701785.1 Acetobacteraceae bacterium
CAGCACGGTAGCGAACGGCACGCCGACGATCGCAAGCGCGATGCCGCCCAGCACGCTCTGCGCCAGCGCCGTCACCACCACGCCGAGTGCCACGCCACGAATCGCCTGACCCGCCAGCACCACCGCCATCTCGCCCCGCGCGCCGCCCAGCCGGTGGCCGAACCGCAGCGCGAGCGCAGCTGCCTGCTCGCCATTGGCATACATGATCGCGGAGATCGCCACCGTCAGCAGGAACTGCAGCAGCAGGCCGCCCAGGCCGCCGGCCACGCCGGCGAACCACTGGGTCAGCGCGCCGGCATACGGGGTCAGCCGCGGCGCAAGCTCGCGCACGCCGGACGACGTGAGCGGCTGCCAGGCCTTGGCCAGTGCCGCGCCGACCAGCGGCACATCACCCAGCCAGTCAGGCGGCGGCGGGACGCGCAGCGTCAGCACGGTGCGCACCAGGTCGGCGATGTCGTCCAGGTTGCCGATGATCATGGTGGTCGCCAGCCAGAATGGCGCGATCAGCACCAGCAGCAGCACCAGCGTCATGACCAGGACGGCAAGGCCGCGGCTGTTGCCCAGACCGCCCTGCACCCGCAGCATCAGCGGCCAGGTGGCGATGACCAGGGTCATCCCCCAGACGATCGCCGGCAGGAACGGCCGCATCACCCAGAAGCTGGCCGCGATGGCGCCGCCGATGAACAGGACGGCGAGCGTGATCCGCGTCAGGTCGTCATGCGGTTGCGACATGATCCCGATTCCCCCTCTCGTCTTGCTACGACGTGACGGCGCGCTTCGCTATAACAGCGCATGGCACCCGAACCGCGCGCCAACCCGTTGCTGATCGGCCACGAGCAGGCGGAGGCCTCGCTGGTCGAAGCGATGCGCAGCGGGCGCATGCATCATGCCTGGCTGATCACCGGACCCGAAGGGGTGGGAAAGGCGACCCTTGCTTACCGGTTCGCACGGCGGCTGCTGGCAGGGCAGGGCGGGGAGGCCTCGTTGGTGATGGACCCGACGCATCCGGTCTTCCGCCGGGTGGCCGCCGGCTCGCACGCGGATCTGCTGACGGTGGAGCGCGCGTATGATGAAAAGCGCAAGCGCACGCGAACGCAGATCGCGGTGGACGATGTGCGGCGGATCGGCGGGTTCATGAGCCTGACGCCGGCGGAAGGCGGATGGCGGATCGTCGTGGTGGATGGCGCAGAGGAAATGAACCAGGCCTCCGCGAATGCCCTGCTGAAGATCCTGGAGGAACCGCCGCGGCAGGCGATCCTGCTGCTGGTGTGCGCAGCACCCGGCC
Organism: Acetobacteraceae bacterium; assembly: GCA_035701785.1. Taxonomy (GTDB): domain Bacteria; phylum Pseudomonadota; class Alphaproteobacteria; order Acetobacterales; family Acetobacteraceae; genus JAMXLO01. Next base: position 1,286 of record DASSRN010000223.1, read on the forward strand.
GGCTGCTGCCGACCATCCGTAGCCGCTGCCGTCGGCTCCGCCTCGATCCGCTGAGGGCCGACCCGATGGATCGACTGCTGACAGGCTACCTGCCCCAACTCGGCGCCGATGAACGCGGCCGTTTGGTCACCGTCGCCGAGGGCTCGCCCGGCCGCGCACTGCTGCTGGCGGAAGAAGAGGGGCTGGCGATCGCCGGGCTGGTCAACGAGGTGCTTGCCGCCCTTCCGGCACTGAAGCCTGCGCGCGCCTATGCTGTTGCGGACACGCTGGCCCGCGGCGAGACCGGGTTCAGCAACTTCATGGACCTGCTGCGTGCGGGCATTGCGACGTCAGTGCGTGACGTGGTGCGCGGGCTCGGCGACGAAGAACAGTCGCGACTGGTTGCCCTGCGGCCCCTTGATGCCTGGGGCGACGTATGGCACGCGCTGACACGGCTGCAGGACGAGACTGAACGGTTCAACCTGGACAAGCGGCAGGCGATTGTTGCCGGTCTCGAGATGCTCCGCGGAAACATGTCATGAGCGAACGGTATTACGTCACGACCCCGATCTATTATGTGAATGGCGCGCCGCATATCGGGCATGCCTACACCTCGGTCGCGGCCGACGTGATGGCCCGCTGGAAGCGGCTGGACGGGTTCGACGTGTTCTTCCTCACCGGCACGGACGAACACGGGCAGAAGGTCGAGGCTGCGGCGCGCAGCGCGGGCACCGACCCGCAGTCGTTCACGGACCGGATTTCCGCTGATTTCCGCGACATGGCCGATAAGATGGGCATCTCGTACGACCAGTGGATCCGCACCACCGAGGAGCGGCACAAGCGGTCCTGCGCCGAATTGTGGCGACGGATCGCCGCCAGCGGGAACATCTATCTCGGTCACTACGAAGGCTGGTACGCGGTTCGCGATGAAGCTTTTTACGACGAAGACGAGCTGACGGCCCGGCCTGACGGCAGCAAGGTGGCGCCGAGTGGCGCACCGGTAGAGTGGGTAAGGGAGCCCTCCTATTTCTTCAAGCTGTCGGCTTGGCAGGACCGCCTGCTGAAACTCTACGAGGACGAGCCCGACTTCATCCTGCCGGGTGGCCGGCGGAACGAGGTGCTGAGCTTCGTGCGTGGCGGCTTGCGCGACCTGTCGATCAGCCGCACCAGCTTCACCTGGGGCATTCCGGTGCCGGACGCGCCGGGCCATGTGATGTACGTCTGGCTGGATGCGCTGAACAACTACGTCACCGCCTGCGGCTTCCCGGACGAAGCGTCACCGCAATGGCGCTATTGGCCGGCCGATGCGCATTTCGTCGGGAAGGACATATTGCGGTTCCACGCTGTCTACTGGCCGGCGTTCCTGATGGCGGCCGGGCTGCCGGTGCCGAAGCGCGTCACCTCCAATGGCTGGTGGACGGTAGACGGCGAGAAGATGAGCAAGTCGCTGGGCAACGTGATCGAGCCGCGGCAACTGGTCGCGGCGTTCGGACTGGACCAGGTGCGCTACTTCCTGCTGCGGGAGAAGCCGTTCGGCGGCGACGGTACCCTGTCGCATCAGGCGGTGATCACACGGATCAATGTCGAACTGGCGAACGATCTGGGCAATCTGGCGCAGCGCTCGCTGTCGCTGATCGCGCGCAACTGCGATGGCAGGCTGCCGGGCAGGGGACCTGCCACCGATGCGGACACCGAACTGCTCGCCGCAGCCGAAGGGCTGCCGGCGGCGTTGCGCGAGCGGCTGGATCGCCAGGTATTCCACGAGGCGCTGGAAGAGGTGTGGAAGGTCATCCGCGCCGCCAACGCCTATATCGACCACCAGGCGCCATGGGCGCTGCGTCGCACGGACCCCGCACGGATGGCCGTTGTGCTGCGTGTGCTGGCCGACGTTCTGCGGGTGGTCGCCACGGTGCTGCAGCCGTTCATGCCGCAAAGCATGGGAAGGATGCTCGACCAGTTGGGCGTGCCCACGGGCGATCGGCAGCTGGCAAGTCTGGCAAGCCCGCTGCACGACGGTGGGATACTGCCCGCGCCGGAGGGCGTCTTCCCACGCTACGTGGAGCCGGCCGCCTGATGCTGATCGATTCGCACTGCCACCTGGACTATTTCACCGACCGCGAACGCCCGGAGGTGCTGGCGCGCGCGGCCGCTGCGGGCGTGGGCGAGATGGTCACCATCGGCACGTCACTGGCCCAGTCACGCAGCCTTCTGCCGATCGCCGATGAATTCCCGAACCTCTGGTGCACCGTCGGCATCCACCCGCATCATGCCGCCGAGGAGCCGGTGCCGGCACCGGAGGACATCGCCGCGATGACCAGTCATCCGAAGGTCATCGGCATCGGCGAGTCCGGGCTGGATTACTTCTACGACCGGTCACCGCGGGACGTTCAGCAGGCAGGTTTCCGGGCGCACATCCGGGCTGCGCGGCTGGCCGGCGTGCCGCTCGCCATCCATGCCCGCGATGCCGACGCCGATATTGCAGAAATCCTGCAAGATGAGCATGACAGCAACGGAGACTTCGAGTTCCTTCTGCATTGCTTCAGCTCGTCGCGCGCGTTGGCCGAGGCAGCGGTGGCGATCGGCGGCTATGTCAGCTTCTCAGGTATTCTGACATTCTCAAAATCCAGTGAACTTAGAGAGATAGCGCGCGACCTTCCAGCCGACCGTCTGCTGGTGGAAACCGACGCGCCGTACCTGGCGCCAGTGCCGTTCCGGGGCAAGCGCAACGAGCCGGCCTATGTCGCGCATACCGCACGGGTACTCGCCCAGGTGCGCGGGCTGCAACCACAGGCGCTGGCTGACCTGACGACGGGCAACTTTCGCCGCCTGTTCCGCAAGGCAGACTGATCCGTATGCGGGTGATCCTGCTCGGTACCGGCGCCTCCGCCGGGGTGCCGACGATCGGCGGAGCCGACGGCACAGGCGACTGGGGCGCTTGCGACCCGGCGGAACTGCGCAACCGCCGCACCCGGGCCAGCATCGTTGTCGAGAATGAAACAGGAACCCGGCTTCTGGTCGACACCGGGCCCGACCTGCGTGAGCAATTGCTGTCCTGCCGGGTGCCACGGGTGGACGCCATCATCTACACGCACCCGCACGCTGACCACATCACCGGTCTCGACGACGTGCGGATCCTGAACCGTATTGCCGGTCGGCCGCTCGACGCTTACGCCACCAAGATCACACTCGAGGAACTGAATCGCAGATTCAGCTACGCGTTCCGGCCATGGGAACCACCAGGTTTCTTCCGACCCGTTCTGGTGCCCCGCGAGGTGACGGCTGGCGAAACCATCGACGTGGCAGGTTGCAAGGTGCGCCTGTTCGAGCAGGACCACGGCTTCAGCAAGTCGCTCGGCCTGCGCATCGGCAACTTCGGTTATTCGACGGATGTCGTGCGCCTCGACGATGCGGCACTCGCTGCGCTGAGTGGGGTGGATATCTGGGTGGTCGGCTGCTTCTGGCGGCGAGGTTCACACAAGACGCATGCCGACCTGTCGCAGGTTCAGGACTGGGCCGACCGCCTCGGCGTGCGGCGGACCGTGCTGACCCACATGGGGAATGACATGGACTGGGGCTGGCTGAACGCGAACCTGCCGCCCAACATCGAACCAGGCCACGACGGCATGGTGCTCGATTTAACATAATATATCTTATGCGGCTTCCATGGGCATTGAACCAACCGGTCGGGACATTCTAGGTTCTGTGGCGATGCCGCCCCACCTCTCGCGCCGGGAATTCCATCGCTGGGCAGCGGAACAGCCCAAAGGCCGCTATGAGCGTGTGGCGGGCGCGCCGGTCGCCATGGCGCCCGAGCGATGGGTCCATGCCAGGCTCAAGGCCCGCATCTGGCGGGCGCTCGACCGCGAACTGCGGGCCGCGCGACTGCCATGCCAGGCGGCGCCTGACGGCATGACCGTCGAGATCGACGAGGAAACCGACTACGAACCGGACGCGCTGGTGAACTGCGGCGAGCCACTGGCGGACGACGCGATCGCCGCACCCAATCCGGTGGTCATCGTCGAGGTGCTGTCGCCGCGCACCGAGGCGCTGGATGCCGGCGGCAAGCTCGCCGACTACTTCCGGCTGGCTTCCGTGAGCCACTATCTGCTGGTCCGTCCACTCCGTCCTGAGATCATCCACCACCGCCGGACCGGCGACCGGATCGAGACCCGCATCGTCTCATTGGGCGCTGTCGAGCTCGATCCGCCAGGCGTCTCGCTGCGCCTGGACGAGGTCTACGGGGACTGAACGCTGGACGCCGAAGCCGAACTCCGCCGCCTGCTCGACATCATGGCGCGGCTGCGCGACCCGGAGGGCGGCTGCCCGTGGGACAAAGAGCAGAACTTCGCCTCGATCGCGCCGTACACGATCGAGGAGGCCTACGAAGTCGCCGATGCCATCGCGCGGGCGGATCTGTCGGGGCTTGCCGATGAATTGGGGGACCTGCTGTTCCAGGTCGTCTACCACGCACGCATGGCGGAGGAAGCCGGGCTGTTCGGGTTCGCCCAGGTGGCGCGCGCGATCGCCGACAAGATGGTGCGCCGCCATCCTCATGTGTTCGGCGATGCCGAAATGCGCGACGCCGAGGCACAGAGCGTGGCGTGGGATGCCCACAAACGCGCCGAAAGAGCTGCCCGGGACGAGGCTGGGACGCTCGCCGGAGTCCCGGCCGGCCTCCCTGCCCTCGTCCGCGCTGCCAAGCTGACCTCGCGTGCCGCGCGGGTTGGCTTCGACTGGCCGGATACCGCCGCGGTGCTGGCAAAGCTGGATGAGGAGGTTGCCGAACTCCGCGCTGAACTGCCCGGCGCCGACCGTGATCGCCTCACCGATGAGGTGGGCGACCTATTGTTCGTCGTCGCCAACCTGGCCCGCAAGCTGGATCTCGACCCCGAACAATGCCTGCGCCAGGCCAACCTGAAGTTCTCCAGGAGGTTCAACGCGATGGAGCAAGCCGCTGCTTCAGCGGGAAGGACGCTCTCGGAACTGCCGCTCGCGCAGATGGAGGAGGCGTGGCAGAGGATCAAGCACAACCGGTCGCTAGGGACCTGACCGGGGTCAACCCTCCTACACGGTCAGTTCAGCGCGCACCGCAGCTTCTAGGTCACGCATTCGGAACGGTTTCCGCAAGAAACGATAGGCAACGTGTTGCGAGACGAAATAACCCGAGATCAAAATGACCTTGAGATCAGGGCGGCGAGCGGTCACGCGATCGGCGAGCTCGATACCCGACATGTCCGGCATCCTGATGTCGGTGATCAGCATGCGGAGATCGGGCGTCCGGGCGAGCAGTTCCAGCGCTTCGGCGCCGCCACTTGCCTGTATCACGTGATATCCGAAATCCTGCAGGAATTCCGCGACAATGATCCGAACCTCGGGATCGTCGTCGACGATCATGAGCTTGTCGCGGCCCGCGTTCCTGGCGCCAGGCGAGATTATCTCACTGTCAGTCACGAATGACACCGTTGCACCCCAGAACTGTTGTGAGAGTCCCCATCTCCCGACCACTGTCCTACCAGAATGGCTGGCCATCAGCGGCCGGCGTCAATAGCATTGCACTAAGCCGTTAAACCACTTTGATCATTGATCCAGCCCCGTGATGGATGATCACAAAACTGCGAACGGAGGGATTAGAATTGGCGACCCTGCCGGGCAGCCGGACGTCTCGGCAGGATTTTTACCCGACGCTAAACATGGGAGGCCGAAGCCGAAATGAACTCGCCAGGACCGCTCGCCCGTTTCAAGGTTCTCGACCTTTCGCGTGTCCGCGCCGGACCGACCGCCGTGCGACAGCTTGCCGACTGGGGTGCCGACGTCATCAAGGTGGAATCGCCGGAGGGCGACGCCGGCATGGGCGGCGAACGCCACGGCCCTGACTTCCAGAACCTGCATCGCAACAAGCGCAGCCTCACGCTCAACCTGAAGTCGGCGGAAGGTGTAGAGATCCTGAAGCGGCTGGCGAAAAGCGCAGACGTCCTGGTGGAGAACTACCGCCCGGACGTGAAATTCCGCCTGGGCATCGACTACGCCAGGTTGCGCGAGATCAATCCGCGTCTGGTCTACGCCAGCATATCCGGCTTCGGGCAGGACGGCCCCTACCGCGAGCGTCCCGGCTTCGACCAGATCGCCCAGGGTTTGGGCGGGCTGATGTCGATCACCGGCCTTCCCGGCCAGGGTCCGGTGCGTGTCGGCATCCCGGTCGCCGACCTCACCGCCGGCATCTTCTGCGCCATGGGCATACTGGTGGCGCTGCTGGAGCGCGAGCAGTCGGGCGAGGGCCAGTGGGTGCAGAGCAGCCTGCTGGGCGCCCAGATCGCCATGCTGGACTTCCAGGCGGCGCGCTGGACGATCGGGCACGAAGTGCCGGGCCAGGCCGGCAACGACCATCCGACCAGTATCCCGACCGGCGTGTTCCAGACCTCGGACGGCTACATGAACATCGGCGCCGCCGGCGAGGCGATCTACCAGCGTTTCTGCAAGGTCCTCGACGCGCCGGACCTGGTGACGGATCCGGACTTCGCCACCAACGCCGACCGCTCGAAGAACCGCGCGCGCCTGAACGAGGCGATCGGCGCGATCACGCGCAAGCGGACCACGCGGGAGTGGATCGACCTGCTCAACCAGGCCGGCGTGCCATGCGGGCCGATCTACCGGATGGACGAGGTGTTCGCCGACCCGCAGGTCCGGCACCTCAACATCACCCGGCATGTGCAGCACAAGGCGCTGGGCGACGTCGAGGTGGTGGGGCAGGCCGTCGAACTGTCGCGGACACCCTGGAGCGTGCGGAGTGCGACGCCCGAGCCCGGCGAGCACACCGACGCGGTGCTGGGCGAACTTGGCTACGCAGCGGCGGATATCGCCCGGCTACGCGAACAGAAGGTGATCTGAGCGCTACCGGCGCGTCTTGGTATACCGCGTCGTCGTGGTGGGCCGCGGCGTGCTGCTGGTGATCACGACCGGCTCAGCCGGCAGCATGCGCGGGTCGCCCTGCCCTTCCCACAGCCAGTACTTGTTGTCGCCGGCGCCGTTTACCGCGACCACCTTATGCTGTCCCTTGGTGTCGATCGCGTGGATCGTGACGCGGCTGATCAGCCCGCCCTGCAGCGCCCGCATATCTTCCACCGCGTCGCCGACCGCATCGGCGACGCTGGCGCCGTGCTTCATGTACAGCACGATCGAGCGTGCGGTGCAGCAGCGGATGGTCATCTCGCCGGCCCCGGTGCAGGCCGCAGCGCCATAGCGCGTGTCGGCATACGAACCGGCGCCGATGATCGGGCTGTCGCCCAGGCGGCCCGGATATTTCCAGCCCCAGCCGGACGTGCTGGTGCCCGAGCAGATGTTGCCGCCCGCGTCGTGCGCCAGGAACACCGTGGTGTCGCGGCCAACCTCGGGGTCGATCGCGTGCCGGCACAGCGGA
>DASSRN010000224.1:0-5728 GCA_035701785.1 Acetobacteraceae bacterium
TGCTGTCCTATGCCGAACAACGCGCGCTGGAGATCGGCATGACCGTGGCGGGCGGAGCGAGCGTCATCCTGCTCGATGAACCGACCGCGGGCATGAGCCACAGCGAGACCGAGTATGCAGTGGCGTTGATCCGCCGGCTGACTGAGGGCAAGACGCTGGTGATGGTCGAGCACGACATGCGCGTGGTGTTCGATCTCGCGGACACCATCACGGTGCTGGTCTATGGCAAGGTGATCGCGTCGGGTCCGCCGGCGGCGATCCGTGCGGATCGTGCGGTGCAGGAGGCGTATCTGGGGAAGGTCGCAGCATGAGCGTCGGGCAAGCGGCTGCGATGCTAGAGGTGCGCGACCTGCATGCCTTCTATGGCAAGAGCCATATCCTTCAGGGCGTCGATCTGTCGGTGGCCGAAGGCGAGATCGTGTCGCTGCTGGGCCGCAACGGCGTGGGACGCTCCACCACCTGCAAGGCGATCATGGGGCTGGTCGATCCGGTGGGCACGGTGCGCTTCCGTGGACGCGACATCGCCGGGCTGCGCGCCAATCTCGTGGCGCGAGCCGGTATCGGCTACGTGCCGGAGGACCGGCAGGTGTTCCCCACGCTGACGGTGCGGCAGAACCTGATGCTCGGCCTGAAGCAGGCCGGGAAGTTCGGGCGTTGGACGATCGACGACGTGTTCCGGCTGTTCCCCAATCTGGCGGAGCGGCAGAACAATCCAGCGGGTGTGCTGTCGGGCGGCGAACAGCAGATGCTGACCATGTGCCGCACGCTGATGGGCGATCCGGACCTGATCCTGATCGACGAACCGACCGAGGGGCTGGCGCCGATGCTGGTCGAGCAGGTCGGGCGCCTGCTGGAGGAGATCGCCCGTCGCGGTGTGGCGATCCTGCTGGTCGAACAGAAGCTGACGATCGCGATGCGCATTTCGCACCGGCTCTACATCATGGGCCACGGGCGCATCGTGTTCGAGGGCACGCCGGGCGAGATTGAGGCGAGGGGCGATGTCCGGCGCGAGTGGCTGGAGGTGTGAGGTCCGGGCACAGGCCTTCGATCAGTGCGCGTCAGCCCAGGTGCGGCCGGAACCGGTCTCCACCACCAGCGGCACCGACAACGATGCCGCACTCTCCATCACCTGGCGGGCTACCGAGATGAGCGCCGGCACTTCGGCCTCTGGTGCCTCGAACAGCAGTTCGTCGTGCACCTGGAGCAGCAGGCGCGCCTGCAATCCTGCCTGACGCAGCGCCGTCGGCAGGCGGATCATCGCGCGCTTGATGATGTCGGCGCCGCCACCCTGCAACGGCGCATTGATCGCCTGTCTTTCGGCATAGCCGCGCTTCGCCGGATTCTTGTCCGCGATGCCCGGGACCCAGCATCGGCGGCCGAACGGCGTGGTGACGTAGCCGCTGATGCGTGCCTCTTCTTTGGTCCGCTCCATGTAGGCACGGATACCGGGATAGCGCACGAAATACGCATCGATATACGTGCGCGCCTCGCCCGGCGTGATGCCAAGCTGGCGCGCCAGGCCGAATGCGCTGATGCCGTAGATGATGCCGAAGTTGATCGCCTTGGCGCGCCGCCGCGTCATCGGATCCATGCCGACCATCGGGATGCCGAACACCTCGGAGGCGGTGCGGGCGTGGATGTCCTCGCCGCGGATGAAGCTCTCGCGCAGCGCAGGGATCTCCGCCACGTGCGCCAGCAGGCGCAGTTCGATCTGCGAGTAGTCGGCAGAGACCAGCATGTGTCCCGGTTCGGCGACGAAGGCGCGGCGGATGCGGCTGCCCTCGTCGGTGCGGATCGGGATGTTCTGGAGGTTGGGATCGTTCGACGACAGCCGCCCGGTCGAGGCGATGCACTGCGCGTAGCTGGTGTGCACGCGAGCGGTCTCGGGATTGATTTCGCCGATCAGCGCATCGGCATAGGTGGACTTCAGCTTCTGCAACTGACGCCAGTCGAGGATGCGCGCCGGCAGTTCGTGTCCCTGGTCGGCGAGCGACTGAAGCACCGAGGCATCCGTGCCCCAGGCGCCGGTCTTCATACGACGGCCGCCTCCCAGCTTCATCTCGTCGAACAGCACCTCGCCCAACTGCTTGGCTGAGCCGACGTTGAACTCGCGGCCGGCGAGGCGGTGGATGTCGCGCTCGATCACCACCATGCGCTGTTCGAAATCGACCGACATGCGCCGGAGGTCGTCGGCGTCGACCCTGATGCCGGCGCGCTCCATGTCTAGCAGCACCGGCAACAGACGACGCTCGAGCTGCTCGTAGAGTGTAAGCGCGGCATTGAAGCGCAGCCGGGGACGCAGCGCCTGCCACAGCCGCAGCGCGACATCGGCACCCTCCGCGGCATAGGCCGTGGCGCGCTCGATCGGCACCTGCGCGAACGGCAGGCGGTTGCGGCCGGTGCCGGTGACTTCGTCGTAGCTCAGCGGCGTGTGGCCGAAATGGAGCTGCGCCAGTTCGTCCAGCCCGTGGCCGTGCATGCCGGCTTCCTGGGCGTAGGAGATCAGCATCGGATCATCGAACGGTGCGGCGGGCGGGAAGCCGGCGCGCTGTAGTACCAGCATGTCGAACTTGGCGTTCTGGAAGATCTTCAGCACGCCACGGTCGGTCAGCACCGGGCCGAGTGCATCGATCGCCTGCGCGACGGACACCTGCTCGGCCAGGCCCTCATGGCGCAGCGGCAGATACGCGGCACGCCCGGGCGCCACCGCGAGCGACAGTCCCAGCAGCGGCGCACGCGTGGCGATCAGCCCGTCGGTCTCGGTGTCGATCGCGAGGATCCCGCAACCGGCGGTCTCCGCCAGGAAGGCACGCAGCGCGGCCTCGGTGGTGATCGTCTCATACGGGCCGAAGCTGGTCGCCACATCGGCCGGTTTCGGCGGTTCGGCGAGCGGGAGCGCATGCTGCGCGCGGCGGGGCGCGGGCTCGATCGTCTTCGTCGCAGGCGCCGGCGTCTCGCTGTCGAGGCCGAGCCGGGTCGCAATGCTGCGGAAGCCCTGGGTGCGCAGCCAGGTGGCCAACGCCTGCTTGTCGTAAGCGCGGGCGTGCAGCTGATCGACGGGAACCGGCATCGGCGCGTCGGCGCGCAGCGTCACCAGGTCGCGCGAGATGCGCGCCTTGTCGGCATGCTCGATCAGGTTATCGCGACGCTTCGACGCCTTCATGGCAGGGGCGGCGGCCAGCACGCTGTCGAGGTCGCCAAATTCGTTAATCAGCTGCGCCGCGCCCTTCGGGCCGATGCCGGGGACGCCAGGCACGTTGTCCACCGTGTCGCCGATCAGCGCCTGAACGTCGATCATCTTGTCCGGCGTGACGCCGAACTTCTCCATCACCTCGGCCGGGCCGATCGGCTTCTGCTTGATCGGGTCGAGCATCTCCACGCCGGGCCGGATCAGCTGCATCAGGTCCTTGTCGGACGACACGATTGTGATCTGCCCACCGGCCTCGCTGCTCGCCTTGGCATAGGCGGCGATCAGGTCGTCCGCCTCCCAGTCCGCAAGCTCGACGGCGGGGACACCGAACGCTTCGGTCGCCTCGCGCACAAGGCGGAACTGCGGAATCAGATCGTCGGGCGGCGGCGGGCGGTGCGATTTGTAGTCGTCGTACAGCCGATTGCGGAAGGTCTTGCTGCCGGCATCGAAGATGACTGCGATATGGGTGCCGACACGCTCGCGCAGCAGCTTGGCCAGCATGTTGGAAAAGCCGAACACCGCGTTCACTGGCGTCCCGTCGGGACGGGTCATCGGCGGCAGGGCATGATAGGCGCGGAAGATGAAGCCTGATCCGTCGATCAGGATGACGTGCTGGGTCGTCTCCTCGGTGGCGGCCGGATCGACCTGCTCGAGGATGTCAGTGTCCGCTGGCGTGGCCGGCTCCTTCGTTCAGCACATAGAGGCGCGAGCAGTAGGGGCACAGCACCGAACGGTCGGCAATGTGCAGGAACACGCGAGGATGGCCGAGTGCCGTGTCGCCGCCGTCGCAGGCCACTGTGCGGTCGTCCACGTGGATGATCTCGGTCGGGGTGGCGGCGGGGCCATCCATGGTACTGCTTCGCATCCTCTATGGCGGGGGAAGGCCGTATGATAGCGATACCCCCTATGCTTTCAACCTTTTGCGTCGCCGCCACATGCGCCTCCGGCTGCTGAGCGCGCTGTTTGCGGTGCTGTTTCTGGCGAGCGGCTGTGTCGAGCATCTGGTGCCGGCGGGGCCCACGGTGGGCGCGCCGCACGAGGCGGAGGGCGCGTTCATCATGGCGGATGGCACACGCCTGCCATATCGCAGCTGGCTGCCGGATGGCGAGCCCTGGGCGGTGGTGCTGGCGCTGCACGGCATGAACGACAGCCGCGACGCGTGGGAGTATCCCGCACCAGATCTGGCGGCGCATGGCGTGGCGGTGTTCGGGCCGGATCAGCGCGGCTTTGGAGACACGGCAGACCGCGGCTATTGGCCCGGGACCCAGGCGCTGGTGGATGATGCGCGGGCCATGGCGCTGCTGCTGCACCGGCGCTATCCGCAGTCGCGGCTGTTCCTGCTGGGCGAGAGCATGGGGGCGGCGGTGCTCATGTGCCTGGCGACTACGCCCGACCCGCCGCCGGCCGACGGCTATGTCCTGGTGGCACCAGCGGTGTGGGGGCGGGCGGAGATGAACGTGTTCCTGCGCACCGCTCTTTGGCTGTTCGCCAACATTGTCCCTGGATTCAAGGTGAGTGGAGCGGTGGCGAAGAAGGTGGCGAGCGACAACCGCGAGGCGATCAGGCGGCTGTCGCAGGACCCGCTGACGATCCACGAGACGCGGGCTGATACCGTGCGCGGCCTGGTTGACCTGATGGACGCTGCGCTTGCAGCGGCCCCACGGTTCCATGCGCCGGCGCTGTTCCTGTACGGCGGGAAGGACGAGCTGATCCCCGACGAGGCAACGGCGGCGACGTGGCGTGGGCTTCCGCCGGGGCCAGTGCGGGCCTTCTATCCAGGCGGGTATCACCTGCTGCTGCGCGACCACGAGCGGATGACGCCGATCGACGACATCCTGTACTGGATGCGGCATGAGGGCGCGGTGCTGCCATCGGGCGGGGACCGAGCGGCGGCGGCCTGGCTGGCGGAGCAGAAGTAAGGCGGGGCTTTGCCCTGGCGGGGCTTTCGCGCTATGGAAGAGCGCGCTTGGACCCGTAGCTCAGCTGGATAGAGCGTCGCCCTCCGAAGGCGAAGGTCGCACGTTCGAATCGTGTCGGGTCCGCCAACTCTGGTGCAGCAAGCACCGTCCCACCCTACGGTCGCCCCCTACGGTCGCCTGGTCCCGCAGGCGAGCTCCAGCGGCGTCGAGCGCCGCGAGGCGCTATCTGGAGTAGTACTCCACCACCAGGTTCGGCTCCATCTGCACCGGATACGGCACGTCGGTCAGTTTCGGAGGGCGCGCGAAGCGGCCCTTCATCGCCCGGTGGTCGACCTCCAGATACTCGGGAACATCCCGCTCGGTGCTCTGCGCCGCGTCCAGCACCATGGCGAGCTGTTTGGAACGCTCCTTCACCTCGATCGTGTCGCCGTCCTTGACACGGTAGGAGGCGATGTTCACCCGTCGCCCGTTCACCAGCACATGGCCGTGCGAGATGAACTGCCGCGACGCGAACGGCGTGATGGCGAATTTCATGCGGTAGACCACCGCGTCCAGCCGGCGCTCCAGCAGCTCGATCAGCAGCTGCGAGCTGTCGCCGCGCACCCGCACCGCCTCCTGG
>DASSRN010000225.1:0-13754 GCA_035701785.1 Acetobacteraceae bacterium
CCGATGATGTCTGGCTCCAGCCGTTCCACCAGTGTGGTGAAGCTGGCAATGTCGGTGAACATCGAGGTGATGTCGCGTCGCTGCGCGCCGAGACTGATGTCGTCGGTCTCGGCAGCCAGGCTGTCCACCAGACTGGGTGAGAAGTATCGCGCCAATTGTGCACGGGCGCGTTCGGCCGCCTGTTGTCGCCGCTGATAGCCAAGCGTGATCGCACGATGCCGAAGGGTCTTGGCGATCGTGGTCTCGAGGTCTGTGAAATCGATCGGCTTGGTCAGGAAGTCGAAGGCGCCGCGGTTCATCGCCGTGCGGATGTTCGCCATGTCGCCATAGGCCGAGACGATCACGGTCGCCAGGTGGTCGTCCCGCTCCTGCAGACGACCGAGCAGCGTCAGCCCGTCCATCCGAGGCATGTTGATGTCGCACAGCACCATGTCGATGTCTGCGCTGTCCGCCAGCACCGCAAGCGCTTCGACGCCGTCACCGGCGAATGAGAAGCTGAATTGCCCATCACGGATCTGCCGGCGGAAGCGCTGAACGACAAGCAGCTCCAGATCCGGTTCGTCATCGACCACGAGTATGCGTGTCGGCGCCGGCTCCTGCTGGCCATCCGCCATCGCTATGCCCCCTGTCCCCCGTCAGGCGGGCACCAGCGGCGCGTGCAGCTTCGTCTCCTTGCAGATGATCCCGCCACGACTGCCGACCGTCAGATCGCCATAGCATTCGGCGAACACCGGCGGCAGCTTCCGCGCACCGGGGGGCGACAACCACAGACGCAGCAGGTGGCGCTTGCGCTCCGGCTCCGGCCAGTCCTGGTAGCCGGTGCGGGCGTGCAGGATGGTGTGGTTGTGCAGGAACTGGATGTCGCCGGGCTGGAAGTCCATATCGAGCCGCAGCTCCGGATCGCCGGCGAGTTCCGCCAGCATGTCGAGCGCCTCGATGTCCTCGGGGGCGAGCCGGGGCGCCGCGGGGAAGCGTTGTGACGAACCGATATGCAGACGTGAATACAGCACGGAGATGCGGCCGGTGTGCTCATTGAACACGGGGGCCTCATAGAACGGCGCCTTGCCATCGGGCACCTCGCCGCGGCGATCGACCGGGAACGGACGGTATAGCCGCTCAAGCAGATCAGGGCGGCGCTCCGCCATGACGTTATGCACGGTCATCGAGCTGACGATCGCTGACTGGCCACCCGACATCGCGCGCTGCAGGCACAGCAGTGCGACCACGTCGCAGCGGTCGATGTGGAAGTTCTGCCGCTCCGACGTCGCGTAGCTGCGGATGTTGGGATTTTCGGCACTGCTGCCGCCCAGGTCATAGACGTGGCCCAGCAGGTGACCCTTGGCATTCTGCGAGCGGGCGGTGCCGAAATGCGTGCCGATGCCCCAGTAGAGCGCGGCACTTTCGGCGACCGGCCGACCCTCCACCGGCAGGCCGCGCAGCAATACGAAGCCGCGACCGTCGAGCACCTCGCCGCGCAGCCGGTCCAGCGTCGGGCCAAGCGTCGGCAACGGGAAGTGCTCGCGGCGGATGTCGGCGATGTCGAGGCCGCGCGCCTGCACCGATCGCAGCGCCGCTTCGAGTTCGCCGGTTTCAGCGGCAGAAAGGCGATAGGTCCATTCCGCCTCGCGTGTGCGCATGTCGGCGCCGACCCAGGCGGAGGGGCCTTCGATTTTCCGTCTTGTGGCTGTCATGACGGCACTCTCATCGAACATTCCCCCTGCTTTATCGTCAGCAGTCTCGATCAGCGTCCCAACACCTGCAAGCCAAGTGACGAGGCAGCTTCGCACAAGCTCTGATCGAGCGAGCCAGGCGGGAGTTTCGTGCGTTGCGCCAATTCAAGATACACCGCGTCGTACAGCGTCAGCCTGAAGCGGTCGGAAAGGTGAAGCGTGATGTTCCAGGCTTGAGTGTAAGTGTCGCGATCGACGGTGATGCGACGTGTCGAGGACCAGACTCACCGACGACCTTCGTCGACCAGGTCCTTGCTGCGCAGGCCGCCCAGGGTGACGCCCTTGCTCATTTCGCGGATGCGCTGCGCTGCCGCACGTGCAGCGTCGCGATTGAAGCCGCCGCGGGGCGGCAAACGCGAGCGACCTCCTTCCCGTGCCGGGTGATCGTGATCTCCTCGCCCTGCTGGACCCAGTCGAGCAGTTGGCCGAACCGGTTCTTGGCCTCGAACGCACCGACCTCTCTCATCGGGGCCCCACAGTCCAGACGGTAACCAGCAACTTAGAGACTCACGTAAACCGTTCCAGTCGATAGTGCGGATCGACTGTCTCGCCGCGGATCGCATCCGCAGTAATGCGTCCGATCACCGGACCCAGCGTGTAGCCGTTGGCGCTGACCGCGTTGAAGAACCCCGGCTGGCCGGGCGCCTCGCCCAGGATCGGCGCGCGGTCGATCGACGAATTGATCCCGGTCCATGTCCGCACGAACGAGAGGCTGCGCAGCGCCGGCAGGGCACGGGCGCAGACCCACAGATTGCCCTCGATGTTGCGGCGCAGGTTGTGCGAGCGGCCGGTCGCCGGATCGAAGCCACCGAACCAGCCGCCGCCCACCAGGAAGCCGCCGCTCGCCTGCTGCTTCAGAGACAGGTGCCGGTTGGCCAGCGCGATCAGATGCCGGGTCATCGGCGGCGCCGGCTCGGTGACGATCACCTGCTGGATAGTGCCGGTCACCGGCAGGTCGAGCCCCGCCATGCGTCCGATCCGCGCCGCCCATGGGCCGGTCGCGTTCACCACGCGTCCGGCAACCACCGGCCCTTTGGTGGTCTGCACACGCCAGCCCGAGCCATTGCGCTCGATCGACTGCACCTCGGCGCCGCGCAGAATGCGAGCGCCGGCGCGCTGGGCCAGCCTGAACACCGCCAGCGTGCCGCGCAGCGGATCGCCGTAGCCCTCCGCAGGGACGAAATCCGCGCCCACCATGTGTTCCGACAGCGCCGGCGCCAGCGCCCGCAGTTCGTTGGCGCCCAGCACGTGGCTCTCGATGCCCCAGCGCCGCTCCATCGCCGACTTGCGGCGAAGCCACTCCATCCCCGCCGCGTCCTCCGCGAGCATCAGCCCGCCTTCGGTGCGAATGCCCAGGTCCTCGCCGGCTTCGGCGGCGATCTGCTGCCACAGCGCGATCGAGCGTGGCGCGAGCGGCAGGGTATGCGCCGCCTGGCCGCCATCCTCTGGCGTGTCGTCGTTGAAGTCGTAGGACAGCAGTTGCACGTGCAGACTGCCGGCGTTCGCCGTGCTTGCCGCCATGCCGGCTTCGTCACGCTCGACCAGCAGCACATCGACGCCGTCGCGCGCCAGGAAGTAGGCGCTGCACAGGCCGGCGAGGCCGCCGCCCATCACCAGCACGTCGCAGGGCCGTGTCTCCTGCGGCGCCGATGGCAGCCGGTGCAGGTGCAGCGGGGGTGTGGGCAGTTCGTGCAGCGGCGCCTCGAACTCGGGCGCCTCGAACATCAGCGGTGCGGCGGGCACCGGGCGGAGCGGCGCGCGGGGGGCGGCGAAGGCGCCGTCATCGGGCGCGTCGGGGCAGAGCCTGGCGACGGTGGCGGAGCAGAAGCGGCCCTGGCAGCGCCCCATACCGGCGCGCGTCGCCTTCTTCAGCGCCGGCAGGGAGGCGAGGCCGGCCGCCAGTTCCCGTCGCAGCTGGCCGGCGGTGACCTCTTCGCAGCGGCAGACGATGGTGTCGTCAGTCAGCGTGCCGGGACGCAGGCGCGCCGGTCGGAACAGGGTCCAGAGGGCGGCCTGGAATGTCTCGGCTCGCTGCAGGGCGACCCGGGTATCCGGCTCATCCGGCGCGGCATGGCCCAGGTCGCGCGCTGCCGCCAAGCCGGCCAGCCTGCCGCGTGCCATGGCAACGCGCGCGCCGCCAAGTGAAGCGCCGTCGCCCACGGCGAACACCCCGGGGACCGAGGTGCGGCCGTCCGGGTCGGTGTCGGTCGCGAGGTGCCCGAGGCCGACATCGACGAAGCGCTGCTGCGCACCGAGCGCCCGCGCCAGCCCAGTCTCCGGCTGGAAGCCCAGGTTCAGCGCGACCACGTCCACGTCGAAGCTGCGGTCGAGCTCTTGGCCGGCGATGTGTGCTGTGCGCACCCGATCGCCGCCGCCGAGTTCCCTCACCCGCGCGGACCACAGCACCGGCACGCCGGCACGCTTCAGAGTCCACAGCATGCCAAGGCCCTCACGCAGCAGGCCGGGCGCGCTGCGGGCCATCTGCCAGGCGGTGCGCCACGCGGCGGCGCCTGGCCCGGGCGCGGCCTCGACCACCGCCAGCGGGGCGACGCCACAGGCCAGCAGCTCGCAGGCCAGTTGGAGATTGAGTGGCCCGCTGCCGGCGATCAGCACGCGCTCGCCCGGGCAGACACGCTGCGCCCGGACCAGGGTCTGTAATCCGCCGGTGGTCATCACCCCGGGCAGCGTCCAGCCGGGCAGCGGCACCGGCCGTTCGTGCGCACCGGGCGCCAGCGCCAGGCGACGCGGCCGGAACGTGACGGCGCGGCCGGCCACCAGGGCGGCGATCTCATTGGCAGCGAAACCGCCCCACACCGTCGCCTCGGTCTCGATGGTCACGCCAGCCGCGAGGGCGCGGTCGCCCAGTTCGCTGCCGAGACGGAACTGCGCATCGGGGGTGGCGTCGGCGTGGCTGTCGGCGAGCGGCTTGGCGTATTGCCCGCCAGGGGCGCTGCGTTCGTCCAGCACGACGACGGACGCCCCGGCTTCGGCCGCGGCGATCGCGGCCGACAGCCCGGCCGGGCCGGCGCCGACCACGAGTAAGTCGCAGGGCCGGTCCTCGGCCTCCTCGCGGTCCGGTTCCTGGCCGTTGGACGCCAGCGGCAGTGTGGGTTGGCCGGTGACCACCATGCCGTCCGCCACTTTGGTCATGCAGGCACGCTGGCCGATCCGGCCATCCACCGTGACCACGCAGTCGAAGCAGGCGCCCATGCCGCAGTGCAGCCCACGCGGCGCGCCACTCGCCGCGCGGCGATAGGCGACGATGCCGGCGGCCGACAGCGCGGCGGCGATGGTCTCGCCTTCCAGCGCGGCGATGGCGGTGCCGTCGAAGTCGAAGCTGATGGGGCGGCCGACCGGCCGGATCGATCGATGCGAGAGGCGCATGGTTATGCGTTTCTAGAGGGCGCTGACCGCACCGCAAGGGCACCGGCAGTCTGCCGCTGATTTGGGCTTGTTGCCCTGCTTGCTGCCTATGGCTCGTGCGGTCCTTCCGCACATCGCGGCGAAACTCAGCAGGTCTCGCTGGCACGGTGCTCGCATGGCAGGCGGCAGCGGGACCTTCAGCGCAGCGCCGCCCGGGCGGCAGCTACGGTTGGCGTGCCAATCCCTCCCGCACCGGGACACTGGCATGAGCGCGCCCCCCGCGATCCCTTCCCATCACCGGAGATGTCGGCATGTGTGAACACGGCACGATCGACCTGACACGGCTGCGCTCGGCGCAGTTCAACCGGCGCGGTTTCCTGCGCGCCACCGCGGCCAGCACGCTGACGCTCGCCCTGGGTGCCGGCGCCGCGCACGCAGCCGAGACGCACATCAAGTCCACACACGGCTCGGGCTTCTGCAATCTCAATTATTTCCTGGCCAACGCGCTGCAGACCGCGAAGGACGATGGGGTGATGCTAGACTTCGTCATCACCCCCACCTTCGCTGAGCAGGTGACCTTCCTGGGTGCGGGTCAGGTCGATGCGGGGCTGATCCCGTACACCAGCTTCGTCGCGCTGTTCGACGCCGGTGCGCCGGTGAAGATCGTCGCCGGCGGCGGCATCCAGGGCTGCATCCTGGTGGCACAGCCGGGACTGGACAGCCCCGAGAAGCTGAAAGGCAAGACACTCGGCACATTCCAGATGGATACACTGGAAGTGCTGCCGTACGACTGGATGAAGAAGCACGGCGTCGACTTCAAGGACGTCAACGTGCGCTACATGGGCAACACGCCCGAGGCGGTAGAGGCGTTCAAGGCCGGCGCACTCGACATGATCTGCACCATCGAGCCCTACGGCACCGCGCTGCTGAACGACGTGAAGGGCAGCGTGATGCTATCAGATGGCATCGACATCTACGGTCCCGGCTACACCGACTGCGTGCTGGCGGTTCGCTCCGATCTGATCAAATCGAATCCTGACGCGCTGAAGTCGCTCATCAAGGGCATGATGAAGGCGCAGCTGATGGCGGAGACCAAGCCCGACGAGACTCTGCAGATCCTGGTCGGACCATTCTACAAGACCTCGATGGAGAACGCGAAGATCGCGATGGCGAAGCAGCCGTCGGTGGTCGACGCGCGGGCACAGACGCAGTTCATCCTCGATCGCGTCGAGTCACTGGCCGAGATGGGCTACATCAAGAAGAAGCCTGGCCGCGACGCGATCGACTGGTCGCTGCTGGAACAGGTGATTGCCACCAACCAGGACCTCTATGGCAAGCTCAAATACAAGTCGGCTGCCTGATAACGCTTGTCTCATGTGTCGCTGTTGCCCCTCTGTCATGGCCGGGCTTGTCCCGGTCATCGACGTCTTCGTGGCGAGCCGACATCGCAGACATCGACGGCCGGCACGAGGCCAGCCATGACGGTGGAGACGGTTCGGGCGCCCAGCCGACAAGACGCAACGCTGCCGTCGCTGCCGCTCGCCCGCGTGCGGGCGGCGGTGGTGGCGGCCGCGCCGCACCTGTTCTGGGGCGCGCTGTCGATCGGGCTGTTCGCCGGCATCTGGGAGGCGTGCTGGGCGCTGGGCTGGTCCGATCCCAAGCTGCTGCCGCCGCCGCATGTGTTCATCGGCAACATCGTGGACCAGGCGAAGTTCTTCAACACGGCGAACCGCTGGCAGATCGGCGTCGGTGGCTCCGGCCCGACGCCGGCGATGGCGGTGCTCTATACCGTGCTGGCATCCACCGGCCGCGTGCTGAGCGGGCTGGTGATCGCATTCGCGCTGGCGATCACCACCGGCGTTGCCATCCGCTATTTCGAGATTTTCGAGAAGCTGACGCTGCCGACCATCACGCTGCTGGCACCGGTGTCGCCGATCGCCTGGCTGCCGGTGGCGATCTTCCTGTTCGGCATCGGCAACGGGCCGGCGGTGTTCATGGTGGTGGTGGCGCTGTTCTTCCACATGGTGCTTGCGACCATTACGCAGATCGATGGCGTGAACCGCAACTTCATCAACGTCGCGCGCACGATGGGGGCTACCAAGCGGCAGACCTATGCGCGCGTGGTGATCCCGGCGATCCTGCCGGGGCTGTTCTGGGTGCTGCGCATGAACCTGTTCGGCGCCTGGATGGTGGTGCTGATCGCCGAGGCGACCGGGGTCGGCTACGGGTTGGGGCAGGTGATCATGCTGGCACGCAACACGTTCAATCCGTCGCTGGTGTTCTTCACCATCGGGCTGATCGGTGTGCTGGGTTTCAGCTTCGACTTCATGCTGCGCCAGGTGCAGCGCAGGTTGCTGTACTGGGTGCCGCGGGAGGTGGTGAGTGGCCTCTAGGCCGATCCGACCGTTCTCGTCGAAGGACGCCGTGGTGTGCCGCGGCGTCGGCAAGACCTGGGCGGTGGGGACGCCGCGGGCACACGAGGCGCTGCGCGATGTCGAGCTCGACGCGGCGCCGGGCGAGTTTATCGCGCTGCTGGGTCCGTCCGGCTGCGGCAAATCGACGCTGCTGTATCTGGTGGCGGGGCTGGAGGCGACGACCGGTGGCGGGGTGTGGTCGTTCGGTGATCCGGTGGAGACGCCGTCGCCGGAGCGCAGCCTGATCTTCCAGGAGACCTCGCTGTTTCCCTGGCTCTCGGTCTGGCAGAACGTGAGCTTCGGGCTGTCGCTTCGCGGCGAAGTCGTTGCTGACCGCAAGGAGGCGGCACGACGCGCGCTGTCGCGCGTGGGCCTGGCCGAGGCGATGGACAAGCGGCCGGACGAGCTGTCCGGCGGGATGCGGCAGCGCGTCGCCGTGGCACGCGCGCTGGCGATGCGGCCGAAGGTGTTGCTGATGGACGAGCCGTTCGCCGCGCTCGATGTGCAGACGCGCGCGAAGATGCAGGACTTCCTGCTGGACGTATGGCAGGGATCGGGCGCGTCGGTGCTGTTCGTCACGCATCACATCGAGGAGGCGATCGCGCTGGCCGACCGCGTCGTGGTGTTCACCGCACGTCCGGGGCGGGTAAAGACGATCGTGCCTGTGGCATTGCCGCGCCCGCGCGATCTGTTCTGTCGCGAGGCCGAAGAGCTGCGGCGCGAGCTGACGCGCCTGCTGCAGGACGAGGTGGATCGTGCGTTCGCCGAGCAGGAGGCGATCGCGGCGGAGTAGGACAAGCAGGGGGACCCGAATGCCCGCATCACTGATCCGCAGCCGTGCGATGGTTACACGCGCGCTCGACCGCCACAGCTGGGACGAGGTCGGCGACGGTGCGGTGCTGCAGGAAGACGGCACCATCACCGCCATCGGCAGCTTTGCCGACCTGTCCCGCAAACATCCGAACGTGCCGGTGATCGGCAGCGGCAACGAAATCCTGCTGCCCGGCTTCATCAACGGCCACCACCACGTCGGCCTGACCCCTGTGCAGCTCGGCTCTCCCGACATGCCGCTGGAGCTGTGGTTCGTCACCCGCATGGTGGCGCGTAACCTGAACATGTACCTCGACACGCTGTACTCGGCGTTCGAGATGATCGCCTCGGGCATCACCACCGTGCAGCACATCCACGGCTGGATGCCGGGCAAGCTCGCCGAAGTGGACGACCGCGCCGACGAGGTGATCCGCGCCTATGAGGATATCGGCATGCGCGTGTCGTATTCCTTCGCGGTGCGCGACCAGAACCGTCTTGTCTATCAGGACGATGCGGAGTTCGTCGCCAGCCTGCCGGCGGAGCTGCGCGGGCCGATGCAGCGCTGGTACGACCGGTTCCAGCTCTCGCTCGATGACTACATCGCGCTGTTCGAGAACATGCACGGAAGGCATCAGAACAAGAGCCGGGTGAAGATCCAGCTGGCGCCGGCTAACCTGCACTGGTGCTCCGACGCGGCGCTGACGCGCCTGGCGGAGACGTCGCGCAAGTACAACGCACCGCTGCACATGCACCTGGTGGAGACCGCGTATCAGAAGGAGTATGCGCGCCGGCGCGGCGGTGGCACCGCGGTGGACTATATCGAGCGCTTCGGCCTGCTGGGTCCGCAGATGACGTTGGGCCACGGCGTGTGGCTGAACGAGGCGGACATCGACAAGCTGGCGGCCACCGGCACCTGCATCTGCCACAACTGTTCGTCCAATTTCCGCCTGCGCTCCGGCGTCGCGGCGCTGAATGTGTTCGAGGCGAAGGGGATCAACACGGCGATCGGCCTCGACGAGGCCGGCATCAACGACGACCGCGACATGCTGCAGGAAATGCGCATGGTGCTGCGCGCGCATCGCGTGCCGGGCATGGACGCCGGCGTGCCGACGCCGGCGCAGGTGTTCCGCATGGCGACTTCAGGTGGGGCGAAAACCACCGCGTTCGGCGAGCGCCTCGGCGTGCTGGAGCCAGGGCGTGCCGCCGACATGGTGCTGATCGACTGGCGCCAGGTGAGCTGGCCGTATCTGGATGCGGAGACGCCACTGCTGGACGCGGTGCTGCAACGCGCCAAGGGCGACGGCGTGCGCAGCGTGATGTGCGACGGCGAGGTGATCTATGCCGATGGCCGCTTCACCAAGGTGGACCGTGACGGTGCACTGCGCGAGCTGCACGACGACCTGAATAAGGCGCTGGCGGACGACGAGGTGGAGCGGCGGAAGCTGTCGAAGGCGCTGCTGCCGCATGTGAAGGCGTTCTATGCCAACTATTTCGATCCATCCGCGCATGCGCCATTCTACCGGCCGAGTTCGCGCATCTAGCGGACAGAATGCAGGTCTGCGCGCTCAACACGGCCGGGCCGCAACAGAGGCGGGGTCCGTTGACAAGTTGCCCCGATCAACGTTCGCTGGGCCAACTCGACGATTGGACCGGCAAGGACGTTGCGGTGCAAGACCGAACTATGCCACGACAGTTGCACCTTAATCTGTTCATCCATGGCCGAGGTCATCACGAGGCGTCGTGGCGTCATCCTGATTCGTCGCCGCTGCCGTTGACCGATATTCGCTACTATGTGGACTTGGCGCGGCGAGCCGAGGCCGCGCTGTTCGATTCGATATTCCTTGCCGACCAGCTGGCGCTTGGTGGCGATGTGGGCCAGGCGCCGCGTACATGGCTCGAGCCGATCACGGTACTCGCGGCCCTTGCCACCGCGACCAATCGGATTGGATTGATTGCGACGGCATCAACGACCTACACCGAGCCTTTCAATCTCGCACGTCAGTTCGCCTCTATCGATCACATAAGCAACGGTCGGGCGGCCTGGAACATTGTGACTTCCTGGCTGGCGACCGCAGCCGAGAATTACGGTGGCACGGGAGCGGTGAGCCACGCTGATCGCTATGCCCGTGGCGACGAATTCATGGCGGTGGTCACCGAACTATGGGACAGCTGGGCGGCGGATGCGGTACTCGACGACCGGACGAGCGGTAGCTATGCGCGGCGTGAGCGCATCCGGCCGATCAACCATGTGGGCGACAGCTTTGCCGTCTCAGGGCCCCTGAACATGCCGCGGTGTCCGCAGGGCCGGCCGGTGTTGGTACAGGCAGGTTCGTCCGACACCGGTCGCCGCTTCGCCGCACGACATGCCGATGCGGTGTTCACAGCGCACATGGCGAAGGAAACGGCGCAGGAATTCTACGCGGATCTGAAGCGCCTGGCGGCGGCGGAAGGACGGACGCCCGAGCATGTCCTGATTCTGCCGGGGCTGAGCCCGATGATTGCCGCAACCGAGGCCGAGGCGCAGCGTCTGGTGCGGAAGGTCAACGACCTGACAGACCCGGAAGTGGGACGCAAGCGATTGTCCGGCAGGTTTGGCGGCCACGACTTTTCGCACTTGCCGCTCGACCGGCCGCTCGCGCCGGAGGACTTGCCCAACCCCGAGACTGTCCAGGCGGCGCGAAGTCGCACCGAGGTCATTGTCAACCTGGTCCGGCGGGACCGGCCGACATTGCGGCAACTGCTTGGTTATCTCGCTGGAGCGCGTGGGCATTATGTCACGGCAGGCACGCCCGAGCAGATCGCGGATCTGATCGAAGACTGGTTCACTGCCGGCGCAGCGGACGGATTTAACATCATGCCCCCCTTGCTGCCTGCGCAGCTGGACGCATTCAACACAGCGGTGATCCCGCTGCTGCAACGCCGCGGGCTGTTCCGTACCGAGTACGGCGGGACGACGCTGCGCGAGCATTACGGTTTGCCTTGGCCGAGCAGCGTGTTCGACGATCCTGCCTGGACCGCAGAGTTGCGAGAAACCGCCGCTGGCGTGTGAACGCTGGCAAACCGACTTCGGCTGGTTTCCGCGTGCAGTGGGTGGCGCGGAACTGCATCTCCCAGCCGTTCCGTGATCTTGCTTTCCTTACCTGACGGAGACAGCGCATGGCCGACTATAACCTGGTGATCCGCGGCGGCACGGTGGTGACTGCGGCCGACACGTACCGCGCGGATATCGGGGTGCGCGACGGCCGCATCGCTGCGATCGGCGAGAAGCTGGAGGGCAGCGATACGCTGGACGCCGGCGGCCTCTATGTCATGCCGGGCGGCGTCGATACGCACTGCCACATCGAGCAGCTGCGGCCCGGCGGTGGCGCGGACGAAGAGAGCTTCGTCACCGGCAGCACCGCGTGCCTGGCGGGTGGCACCACCAGCGTCGTGACCTTTGCCGCGCAGTTCAAGGGCCACGGCATCCGCGAGACGCTCGCCGAGTACCATCGGCGCGCCGCCAAAGCGATGGTGGACTACAGCTTTCACCAGATCATCACCGATCCGTCGGACAGCGTGGTGCGCGATGAGATCCCCGAGGTGGTCGCCTCTGGCGTGCGCAGCCTGAAGGTGTTCCTGACCTATGAGCCGTCGCACCTCGACGATCGCGAGTTCATCCGCGTGCTGGCCGCGGCACGGCGCACCGGCGCGCTGGTCACCGTGCACTGCGAGAATTACGAGGCGATCCGCTGGCGTACCGCCGCCCTGATGGCGGACGGTCGCAGCGCGCCCAAGTACCACTCCTGGTCGCGGCCCAAGGTGGTGGAGCGTGAGGCGACCTATCGCGCGATCGCGCTGGCCGAAATGGTGGACCAGCCGATCCAGGTGTTCCACGTGTCTTGCTCGGAGGTGGCGGAAGAGATCGCGCGGGCGCAGGCGCGCGGCCTGAAGGTGTGGGCGGAGACCTGTCCGCAGTATTTCGTGCTGGGCGCCGCCGACATGAATCGTGCCGGTTTCGAGGGTGCCAAGTTCATGTGCAGCCCCAGCCCGCGCGACGCCGCGACATCCGAGGCGCTGTGGGGCGACGTGAAGCGCGGGACGCTGGACATCATCTCGTCCGACCACAGCGGCTCGAGCTACGAGGGCGAGCATGGCAAGCGCATCCACGGCAACAATGCGCCGTTCCCCGACATCCCGAATGGCGTGCCGGGCCTCGCCGCGCGGCTGCCGCTGGTGTTCAGCGAGGGCGTGTCGAAAGGGCGCATCGACCTCAACACCTATGTGCGGCTGATCGCCACCAATCCGGCCAAGCTGTTCGGCCTCTATCCGCGCAAGGGCACGATTGCGCCGGGCTCGGACGCCGACCTGGTGCTGTGGGATCCAGGCAAGAGGGTCACCATCACCAATGCGCTGATGCAGCACGTCATCGACTACACGCCGTACGAGGGGATGGAGGTCACCGGCTGGCCGGTCGCCACGGTGAAGGGCGGGCGCGTGGCGATGCGCGACGGCAAGGTCCAGGCGGAGCCTGGGACGGGGAAGTTCCTGCCGCGCGGACCGTATCCGATGATCAAGCCGACCGGCGTGCTGCCGGACGGCTTCGACGCGGCGCAGTTCGCTTAGCGCGAGCGGCACCGTGCCATCGGCCACACCTCAACCTGTTGGCGCGACTCTCACGCGCGCAGCCATCTTTCTCGTCGTTACGGTGAACGCCGGACCGCAGCACGATATTGCTGTGCGGACACTGTGTGGCGATCTGGCTGCGCTGCTGCGCGCAGTGGGCTTCCGTGACCTCGACGGCCGGTTGTCCTGCGTGATGGCGTTTGGCTCCGACGCATGGGACCGGCTGTTCGGCGAGCCAAAGCCGGAAGATCTGCATCCATTCCGTGAAATCCGCGGCCGGCACCATGCCGTCGCAACGCCAGGTGACATCCTGTTTCACATCCGTGCCGAGCGCATCGATCTGTGCTTTGAGCTGGCGACACAGATCATGTCGCGGCTCGCTGGCGCAGTTACCACGGCGGACGAAGTGCACGGCTTCAAGTATTTCGATAATCG
This sequence comes from Acetobacteraceae bacterium, assembly GCA_035701785.1. GTDB lineage: Bacteria > Pseudomonadota > Alphaproteobacteria > Acetobacterales > Acetobacteraceae > JAMXLO01. The sequence continues at coordinate 13,355 of DASSRN010000225.1, forward strand.
CGACCTGGTCGGCTTTGTCGACGGCACGGAAAATCCTGTGGAACAGGCCGCAATCGAGGCCACGATCATCGGCGAGGAGGACGCTGCGTTTGCCGGCGGGAGCTACGTGATCGTGCAGAAATACCTGCATGATCTGAGTGGGTGGAATGCGCTGCCGATCGAGCAGCAGGAGAGGATCATCGGCAGGACCAAGCTGTCGGATATCGAGCTCGACGATGCAGTGAAACCAACCTCGGCGCACAACGCCCTGACGACGATCATGGAAGACGGAAAACCGCTGGAGATCGTGCGCGACAACATGCCGTTCGGCGACGTAGGCAAGGGAGAATTCGGCACATATTTCATTGGCTATGCCCGATCGCCGCACAGGATCGAGCAGATGCTGGTGAACATGTTTGTC
>DASSRN010000226.1:0-6250 GCA_035701785.1 Acetobacteraceae bacterium
AGGATCTCGCCCGACACGTTCACCGTGATCTTCTTCGACAGGTCGCCGCCTGCGATCGCAGTCGCCACTTCGGCGATGTTGCGCACCTGCGCCGTGAGGTTCGACGCCATCGAATTGACGTTGTCGGTCAGGTCCTTCCAGGTGCCACCGACGCCCGGCACAACGGCCTGGCCGCCAAGCTTGCCGTCGGTGCCGACCTCGCGCGCGACGCGCGTCACCTCGCCAGCAAAGCCGTTGAGCTGATCGACCATCGTATTGATGGTCTCCTTCAGCTCCAGGATTTCGCCGCGCACGTCTACCGTGATCTTGCGCGACAGGTCACCGCGCGCCACCGCGGTGGTGACCTGAGCGATGTTGCGCACCTGGTCGGTCAGGTTGCCGCACATCGCGTTCACGCTGTCGGTGAGGTCCTTCCAGGTACCGGCGACGCCCGGCACCACTGCCTGGCCACCCAGCTTGCCCTCGGTGCCCACTTCGCGCGCCACGCGCGTCACCTCGGAGGCGAACGAGCGCAGCTGGTCCACCATCGTGTTGATGGCCTCTTTCAGCTGCAGGATCTCGCCGCGCACATCGACGGTGATCTTCTTCGACAGGTCGCCGTTGGCCACGGCGATCGTCACGTCGGCGATGTTGCGCACCTGCGCTGTCAGGTTGGAGGCCATCGAGTTCACTGACTCGGTCAGGTCCTTCCACACGCCGGTGACCTCGATCACCTGCGCCTGGCCGCCCAGCTTGCCGTCGGTGCCCACTTCGCGCGCGACGCGGGTCACCTCGGAGGTGAACACCGACAGCTGCTTGATCATTGTATTGACGATCGTCGCCAGCCGCAGGAACTCGCCTTGCAGCGGCCGCCCGTCCACGTCGAGCCGCACCGTCTGCAGCAGGTCGCCCTGCGCCACCGCGGTGATGGCGTGGGTGACCGCCGTGGTCGGCCACAGCAGATCGTCGACCAGGTCGTTGACCGATGCCTCCATCGCCGCCCAGGAGCCGCTCTGGAGACCGAACTTCACCCGCGTCCGCGTCTTGCCCTCGCGCCCGACCACCTGGCCGACATGCGCAAGCTCCGAGGCCATACGCTCATTGGCGGCGGCGATCTCGTTGAACGTGTCGGCGATCTTGCCTTCCAGCCCGGTGCGATCGCTGGGCAGCCGCACCGAGAAGTCGCCGAACCGCATGGCCTGCAGCGCATGCAGCAGTTCGTGCATGCCGACGGCGTCGTGGCTGGTGTCGCCATGACGCGAGGATACGTCCGCGTGATCGATTGCCGGGCTGCCGACAACGGTATGGTCGTTCAGGTCCATGGACGCTCCTGGGACAGGGCGCGCCTGATAACGCACCCCCGAGAGATCGTTGCGCTGTAATTCTGACCAAACAGGCCGCAAAGGATCGTTAGAAAGTTCCCCGCCGATAAAGCCAATACTGCGTGAATGCCATCCGAAGTGCCGCTTCGTCACTCAGAGTTGAGCCAACAGTCAGGGGTGGGTCCCAGCAACGGGCCGGCTGCCGGGACCCCGAGCCTCAGCGGATGAACCCTTCGAGTTCGTTCTTCGCCCAGGCGATGACCTCTTTGTTTGACTGGCCGGAGTGCACCTTCGCCAGCATGGTCGGGTGGATGGCCCGGGCGTACATCTGCGCGGCGATGTCGGGCGGCGCCGGGTAGGCAGTGATGTTCTCATGCGCGTCATGCCAGGGACGCATCGGGTAGTTGTAAACGGTACCTTTCGGTGGCTCGACCTCGGACCAGATCTCGAAGTCCGACATGCTGATCAGCGGCGGCAGATCGTAGCCGTTGGCGACGGTGTCGCGCGCCTGGACCTGCGGGCGTTCCTGGAGGAACTGCGCCAGTTCCTTCGCCGCCGTCTTGTTCTGGCCGAACGCCCAAACGCCGAAGAAGCAGTAGTTGTACGGATTGAAGCGACCCTTCGGACCAGCCGGGCAAGGGAAGGTCCAGCAGTCCTCCGCCACTTTCGGGGCGTCGCGCTTCGCCACCGACCACGCCGACGGCGGGTTCATGATCAGCGCACTCTGCCCGGATATCAGCGCGCGGTTGTTCGACGCATCGTCGTAGCTGACCGCATCAGGGGGCAGGAACTGGGCGAGCTTGCGGGCATAGTCCAGCACCTGGTTGACGGCGTCGGACTCGACGGTGATCTCGCCCTTGGCGTTGACCAGTTCGGCGCCGAACGCCGAATAGATGATTCCGGTGTTGTTCACCGAATCCCCGGTCTGCCCCAGCCCCAGCCCGAAAGCGAAGCCGGCCTTCTGGCACGCCTCGGCCGCCTTCAGGAATGTGTCGTAGGTCCAGTTGGCGGCGGCGCTCGGGTCCGACTTGTGCGCGGGGTACATTGCCAGCACGTCGATGCCGGCGTGCTGCTTCAGCAGGCTGATCCGCCCGCAGCAGTTCAGGTTCAGCGTGCCGGTGCTGGACGGCAGCGCCCGCCAATTGCCTTTCAACTTCGACAGATATTCGTGGATCGGGCTGTACTGGCCGTACTGCGCCGTCATCGCCTTCACCACATCGTCCATCGGCTCCAGCAGGTCGGCGTAGGTGTTCACCTCCCAATTGTAGAACGGCAGGAAGTCGTGACCGCCGCGCGCCTGTGCCTCGGCGGCCTGGGTGACCTGGATCTTGAAACCGTTGGACGTGATGAAATCGATGGTGACCTCGACCTTGTTCTTCTCCGCCCAGGCGGTCACCTGCTGCTTCATCACGTCGTTGGTCGCCGGCACCCAGTGGTCCCAGAAGCCGACGGTCAGCTTGCCGGCAGCACCGGCGCTGCGGATATGCACGAGCGGCAGCGCGGTCGCCGCGGCTCCCAGTTTCAAGGCGTTGCGGCGCGTCACGCGGCGCGATCTGTCCATGGCGTACACTCCCTGCGCGGCGGCGGATGATCCCGCGGCCGTCTTGCTTCGTTCCGAGGCCACCTGTGGCGGCTCGTCGCGACGGGTGGGCCGACCGGCCCGCCACAAGAGTGCGCGTTAAGTATTGCCGCCAAACCAAGCGGCGCGCGAGACCCGGGTTCGTTGCTTGGCGTGAAATTTCCGCCATGCGTCCCATATGAACGGCGGAGGAACGCGACATGCGTGGTCCATTGTTCCGCGGCGTCGCCATGATCGCTGCCCTGGCGCTTGCCGGGCCGCCGCCAGCCTTCGCACAGATGACCGATGCGCCGCCCGCGCAGGCTGCGGCCTCGCAGTACCCGGCCGAGCAGCTGGACGCGCTGCTGGCGCCGATCGCGCTGTATCCCGATGCACTGCTGACGCAGATCCTGATGGCCGCGACCTTCCCGCTGCAGGTCGTGGAGGCCTCGCGCTGGCTGGAAGACCCTGCCAACAAGGCGCTGCAAGGCGACGCGCTGGCCCAGGCGCTCGACAATCAGCCATGGGACCCCAGCATCAAGTCACTGGTGCCATTTCCCCAGGTGCTGGCGATGCTGAACAGCCAGCTGGAGTGGATGCAGCAGCTGGGCTGGGCGTTCGCCGGCCAGCAGGCTGACGTGATGGCCTCCATCCAGCGGCTGCGCCACCAGGCGCAGGCGAACGGCTCGCTCCAGTCCAACCAGCAGCAGCGCGTCACCGAGGCCGATGGCGCGATCACCATCGAGCCGGCCAGCCCGCAGATCGTCTTCGTGCCGGTCTACACGCCACAGGCTGCCTATGGGGAGTGGCCGGCGCCGGCCTATCCGCCGGTCTACATCCCGCCGCCGGCCGATTACGCACTGGACAGTGCGCTGTATGGCGGCCTGGGCTTCGCAGCCGGCGCGGTCGTGGTGGGTTCGCTGTTCGGCTTCGCCCACCCGCATTGGCACAAGCGCGAGGTCCACCTGGACATGGACCGCTTCAACCGGCTCAACGTGAACCGGATGGCGATCCAGTCGCAGGTCTGGCGGCCGCCGGCGCCCGCTGTGCAGCGCCAGGTGGCGATCCCGGCCGTGGTGCGGCCCACTATCGTGGCACCGCCGGTGCAGATGGCGCGGCCGGTGCCGCCGGTGATGATGCCGCAGGTCGTGCCCTGGGGCCGCCCGATGCAGCCGATCGTCCGCGGCCCGGTCTATCCGGCGTATCGGCCGGTGCAGCCGGTGATGCGGCCGCCCGTCGTCGTGCAGCGCCCGGCCGTCGTGCCGCAGCGCGGCGGGTTCCAGCGCCCCGGCTGACGCCTCGCTCCTGCCGCCCTGCGATGCTATGCCCGGCAGCGCAACGGGAGAACGAACCGCATGGCGACTGGAGCGACCGACTTCGACATCCCCACCCTGCGGGCACGCCGCACCAACAAGTGGCACAAGTTCCCCGACGACGTGCTGCCCGCCTGGGTGGCCGACATGGATTTCGGCGTGGCACCGGCAATCGCCGAGGCGATGGCCCGGCTGACGCGAGACCAGGAGTATGGCTACGCCGCACGCGATGGCGCATTGCAGGCGGCGTTTTCACGCCGGATGCAGAACCGTTTCGGCTGGGAGACCGATCCTGCCGATACGCACCCGATCGGCGACCTGGTGCAGGCCAGCTTCTCCTCGGTGATGGCGTTCAGCGAGCCAGGCGACGCCGTGCTGCTGCAACTGCCGTCCTATCCGCCGTTCATGGCGGCGATCAACGACACCGGGCGGCGGCTGATCGCCAACCACATGCGTGACAACGGCACACGCTGGGTGCTCGATCTGGCGTCCTACGAGGCATCCCCCGACCCGCGCGCCCGCGTGCTGATCTTCTGCCATCCGCAAAACCCGACGGGACGCGCGTTCAGCCGCGACGAGTTGGAGGCGGTGACGGCGTTCGCCATCCGCCACGACCTGATCGTGGTGTCGGACGAAATCCACGCCGACATCGTCTATCCCGGCAACACGCACATCCCCCTGGCGTCACTCTCGCCCGAGATCGCCGCGCGCACCATCACCATCACCTCGGCTACCAAGAGCTTCAACATTCCGGCGCTGCGCTGCGCGGTGATGCATTTCGGCACGCCGGCACTGAAGGAGCGTTTCTTCGCGCGCATTCCAGCCCGCCTGCTCGGCTCACCCGGGGTCACCGGCGTCGACGCGACGATCGCCGCGTGGGATGAAGGCCAGCCGTGGTTCGACGAGATCATGCAGCAGCTGAAAGCCAACCGCGACTGGCTGGCGCAGACCATCGGCGCGGAACTGCCTGGCGTGACGCTGCGCACGCCGGAGGCGACGTATCTCGCGTGGCTCGACTGCACCGCGCTGGGGCTGCCGACTTCGGCCGGGCAGTTCTTCCTCGACCGCGCGCGGGTCGGGTTGAATTTTGGCGAGACGTTCGGGGCGCCATACGCGGGGTTTGCGCGGCTGAACTTCGCGACACCGGCACCGGTGCTGCGGGAGCTCGTCGGCCGCATGGCGGAGGCGGTGCGCCGGCGGTAATTCTACCTCGCCCGCTTGCGGGAGAGGTCGCCGCGCGCAGCGCGGCGGGAGAGGGTGCATGTGCGATGGCACGACCCTCTCCGCCGCTTCGCGGCTGCCTCTCCCACTTCGTGGGCGAGGCGAGATTACAGCGGGATCGCCAGCAGCGTGTCGAAGTGGCTGCTGTCGCAGACCACAATGCGTTCGACGAAGCGCAGGCGCCCGGCGTCCTCGCGAATGCGATCCAGATATACGCCCGTGGCGAACACATCGGTGCGCCCGTCGCGCATGATGCGCAGCACCAGGAACGACGTCTCCGCCGTGGTGCTCTCGGCACCCACCGCGCCGATCACCGGCAGGCTGACGATGTGGCGGTAGCTCTGCCGCTCGTAGACATTGGCGCTGCGCAGCGCGGTCACCCGGTCGCGCAGCATCGCGCGTGAGTCGGCATACACGACCCCGGCGCTGTAGCCGCGCCGGTGGTTCTCAGCCGAGGTGATCTTGTAGATACAATCGTCGGTGAAGAAGCTGGGCCAGTCCTCCAGCCGGTCGGCGTCGATCGCCGCGGCATAGGCGGCGTTCAGTTCCGCCAGCCGCAGCAGGTCGCTCACAGCCCGGTCATCCGCCGCCACAGCGACCAGAAGCCGCGCACCGCGGCCTCGGTCGCGCGCGTGGCCTGGCTTTCGATGCCCGCGCCGCCCATCGCGACAATTGCTGTCTCACGTTCGGCCGTGGCGATGCCGCGCTCGACGAAGCCGCCGACGCAGCCGTCCTCCATCGACACGAACCCCGCCGGTCCGCCCAGGTTCAGGTGGCGCAGCCGGCGCTGGCGCATCTCCGGCGTGTCGTCGGCATAGCCGAAATAGATCCACTCCAGGTTCGTGCGATCGACGCCG
>DASSRN010000227.1:0-7272 GCA_035701785.1 Acetobacteraceae bacterium
GCATCACCCCGTCCTTCACCAGCGCGGTGCGCAGGCCGATGCAGGTGTCCATCGTGCCGTTGGCCGCGAAATAGCCGATGCAGCCGGCGTAGATGTTGCGCCGGTCGGGTTCGAGTTCCTCGATGATCTCCATTGCACGGACCTTCGGCGCACCCGACAACGTGCCGGCGGGGAAACCGCCGACCAGCGCGTCCAGCGCATCCAGCCCGTCGCGCAGCCTGCCCTCGACGTTGGACGAGATGTGCATGACGTGACTGAAGCGCTCGATGACGAAGCTCTCGGTCACCTTGACCGAACCGAGTTCCGCCACCCGCCCGACATCGTTGCGCCCAAGGTCCAGCAGCATCAGGTGCTCGGCGCGCTCCTTCGGATCGGAAAGCAGCTCCGCCTCGAGCGCCTGGTCCTCTTCATACGTGGTGCCGCGGCGGCGCGTTCCGGCCAGCGGTCGGATCGTCACCGTGCCGTCGCGCAACCGCACCAGCACCTCGGGGCTCGATCCCACGACAGAGAAGCCGCCGAACTCGAGGTAGAACAGGAATGGCGCCGGATTGATCCGCCGCAGCGCGCGGTACAGCGAGAAGGGCGGCAGCACGAACGGCACCGAGAAGCGCTGGCTGATGACGATCTGGAATGCGTCGCCCGCCGCGATGTACTCCTTGCAGCGATCGACCGCGGCCAGGAAGTCCGGCTTGCTGAAGTTGGAGCTGGGGGCCGGCGGATCCGGCAGCATCACCGGCGGCGGCGCGTGCGGCAACGGGCGCTCCAGCGCCGCCTCCGCCTCGGTCAGGCGTGTCTGCGCGAGATCCCACGCCGCTTCGGCGGCGATGTCGGGCTGCGGATACACCGGCGCCGCGAGCGTCAACTCGTCGTTCACGTTGTCGAAGATCGCGAACAGCGTCGGCCGCATCATCAGACCTTCGGGCACGTCGATGACGTCGCGGTTCGTGGCCGGCAGGCGCTCCATCTGGCGCACCATGTCGTAGCCCAGATAGCCCACCAGACCGCCCGCCATCGGCGGCAGGTTGGCCGGCACGTCCAGCCGGGTTTCGGCGATCATCGCGCGGAGGCTGTCGAGCGCCGGCCGCGTCTCCGGCACGAAGGCATGAGGCGCCGACTGCGCGTAGCGGTTGACCTCGGCGCGGCCATGGCGGCAGCGCCACACGAGGTCGGGCTGCATGCCGATGATCGAATAGCGCCCGCGCGCCGCACCGCCCTCGACGCTTTCCAGCAGGAATGCGTTCGGGCGGCCATAGGCGAGCTTCAGGAAAGCAGCCACCGGCGTTTCCAGATCGGCCACGCCGCGCCGCCACACCAGCATGCCACGCCCGCTTTCGTACGCTGCACGGAAGCCGGCGAAGCCGGGCGAGACGGAGACGTTCATTGCGTTTGACCGGTGACGCTGTTCACGACCTGCTGATTGATGCGCGGCTCGGCGCGGTCGCGCAATGCTTTGGCAAATACGGCGGCGAGGTCGCCACCGACCGAACGGGCAACCGAGCGGCGCAACTCGCTGAAGCCGGCCGGGTCAGCCTTGGGATCGGCCTCGACGATCTCACCTGGGACGGCGACGATGAAGCCTTCAGGGGTCTCCACCATGGTTGGCTCGCCAGGCTTCAGGGTAAACAGCGGCTGCACCAAATCGGTTGGCATGCCTTCGGCCGGCGCGTCGCGGGTGGCCAGCGGCGTACGTCGCACGGTCACCCCGGCGACCGCTGCGGCATCCGCCATGGACTGTCCACCTTTCACCGCAGCCAGCAGCCTGGCGGCAGCCTGCTCCTGCGCATGACGGCGCGCGTCTTTGGTCCAGTCTGTGGTGACCTGTTCCTTCACAGCGTCGAACGGCTTGACCGCAGGTGGCGTGATGTCCTCGACCGACAGCGCGTAATAGGCCGACCCACCGGTGGACGGCGTCTGCACTTCCACCAGTCGCGGCGGATCCCCCTTCTGCGCGTCGAATGCTGCCTTCACCAGCGCGGTCCGCAGCTCATCCGGCCCGGGGACCGGCGCCGGCGTTCCCTCAGCGGTATTGCCCTTGGCATCCAGGGTGCCGGCCACACCGACCAGCCCCAGGTCGCTGGGCATCTCGTCGAGGCTGGCACCGCCGCCGAGTACGTTGTCCACTTTGTTCGCCCGGTCGTACATCAGATCGGCAGCCTTGGCGGACAGGATCTGGCTGCGGATCATGTCCTTCACCTGATCGAAGGTCTGTTCGCTGCCGGGCGTGACCTTCGTGACTTTCGCGATCTGCCAGCTGAGCGCACCCTTCTTGGGACCGGTGACCTCGTCCGGCGTGGCCGCGAACACAGTCTGCCCAAGCTCCGGGTCCGGCAGCTCACGCTCGGTGGCATCATCAAGCGCAATCGCCGATCCGCCGGCGTCCTGCGCCGCCTTCTGCATCGCCGCCCAATCGGCACCGCCACGCCAGGTCTCGGCCAACGCCTTGGCCTTCGCCTCGTCGGCCACCGAGACCACCTGGACCGAGCGACGGGGCGGCTTCACGAACAGGTCCTTGTGCTGGTCGTAGGCCGCCTGGACATCCGCGTCGGTGATCGCGATGTCCTTCGCCAGCGTCTGGGGCGACAGCACCACAGCCTTGATCCTGCGGTATTCAGGCGACGAGTAGCGATCGGGATGGTTGTCATACCAGCGCTGCAGGTCGGCCTCGGTCGGGGCAGGAGGCTCGGGGGCGGCGGCGAACGGGAACTCCACCATATCGGCGGAGCGCTTCTCGAACTGCGCCTGGAACAGCGGTCGCAGCAGGGTTTCCGGCGTCGCCGCCCCGGCACTCACCGCATCCAGCAACTGCCGCTGCTCGAGGTCGTTGCGCACCATTTCCAGGTAGCGCTGCTCGGTCAGATTGTTGTTGCGCAGCTGCTGAAGCATCGTGTTGCGATCGAACTGACCGTTCTGCCCGCGAAAGATCGGCATGGCGAATACCGACTGCCGCACCGCCGAATCCGGCGCCACGATGCGCAGCCGTTGCAGTTCCTCGTGCAGCGCCGCCTGGGTGATCAGTTGCTGCAACGCCTCGTTCGCCACGCGGGTGCGAGTTTCCTGGGAAGGCTCCTGCCCGGCGGGCAGGTCGCGCGTCGCCTGCGCCATCTCTCGCCGGTAGAGGTCCTCGAGCTGGTAACCCTCGATCGTCTGCCCGCCAACCTTGGCGGCCCAGGTCGCGGTGCGCACCAGCCGCGCCACGTCGCCAACCCCCCACAGGATGAAGGCGGCGACCATGACCAGGAAGAAGGCGCGGACCACCCAGCTGTCGAGGTAGCGGCGGAAGGCGAGGATCATTCGGGCGGCCTTCTGATGGCGAGGCGCAATGCCGGAACGCTTGTCAGGGCAAATGTTCGTGGCATCGCTTGTCCTGGCGGAGCACTAGCGCAACCGTCCAGGGTTGTTCAATCGATCCGGCGCATGGCTTGATGCGCCAATGATGGAGGACTGGCCATGGCTCAATTGATCGCCGGCAATTGGAAGATGCACATGCTGCGCGGTCCGGCGGGCGAGCTTGCGGCCGGGGTGCGCGCCGGGGCCGGGGGGATGCGCTGCGAGCTGCTGGTCTGCCCGCCATTCACCGCTATCGAGACCGCAGCGCGTGCGCTGGACGGTTCGGGCGTGGCGGTCGGCGGCCAGGACTGCCATGCCAAGGGACAGGGTGCGCATACCGGCGACGTCTCGGCGGCGATGCTGCGCGACGCCGGTGCCAGTTGGGTGATCCTGGGCCACTCCGAGCGCCGGCAGAACCACGCGGAGACCGACGAGTTGGTACGCGAGAAGGTGCTGGCCGCCGTCGAGGCCGGGCTGATCCCGATTGTCTGCGTGGGCGAGACCGAGGACCAGAGGGCGGGCGGCCAGGAGACCGAGGTCGTCGGCTGGCAGATCGCCGGCAGCCTGCCCAAGCCGTTCGCCGGCGTGGTGGCGTACGAGCCGGTATGGGCGATCGGTACCGGCCGCACCGCAACCGAGCAGGACGTCGCCACCATGCACGCCTTCATCCGCGAGGAACTGGTCCGGCAGTTCGGCGAGGCAGGGCAGGGGATCCGCATCCTGTATGGCGGGTCGATGCGCCCGGCCAACGCCGGCTCACTGCTCGCTGTGCCGCATGTGGGCGGCGGACTGATCGGCGGCGCCAGCCTGAAGGCGGATGATTTTTTGGCAATCGCCCGTGCAGCGCGGGGTGACGACGGCGTATAGTGCCGCGGCTGGGGGGACCGGAACTTGGCTCAGTCCGATCACGACGCGGCTTTTGAGAATCTGATCCGCTACGTTCAGGAGAGTCGCGGGATTGACTTCCGCGGCTACAAGCGGACCAGCCTGCGTCGGCGCATCGCCCTGCGGATGGAGCATCTGCATCTCGAGAGCTACGCCGACTACCATTCCTTTCTCGAAGCGCATCCGCAGGAATTCATCGAGCTGCTGAACACCGTGCTGATCAACGTGACCTCGTTCTTCCGCGATGCGGATGCGTGGGAGGCGGTGAAGACGGAGATCATCCCTCAACTGACCGCCCCAGGCCGCGGACGCGACCAGCTGCGGCTATGGAGCGCGGGCTGCGCTACCGGCGAAGAGCCGTATTCGCTGGCCATGCTGTTGTGTGAAGATCTCGGCGCGGCAGAGTTCAGCCGGCGGGTGAAGATTTACGCTACGGATCTCGACGAGGCCGCGCTCAATACTGCGCGGCACGCCTCCTATCAGCCGCGCGACGTCGAGGGCGTTCCCGAAGCGCTGCTGGGGAAATATTTCGAGCGCACCAACAACCACTACCTGGTCAATCGCGACCTCAGGAAGGCGGTGATCTTCGGCCGGCACAACATCGTACACGACGCACCGATCTCACGTATCGATCTGCTGGTGTGCCGCAACCTGCTGATCTACCTGGAGACCGAGACGCAGAACACTGTGCTGCCGCGGCTGCATTATGCGCTGGTGGATGACGGCAACCTGTTCCTGGGCAAGGCGGAAACGCAACTGGCGCGATCCAGGCTGTTCCAGCCGGTCAACATGAAACACCGGCTGTTCCGCAAGGTGCCGCAGGAGTGGCGCCGGACCGGCACCGGCGGTGTGCTGCTGGGCAACGATTCGTCGCGCGACAACGGGTCATCGCTGCACAACAGGCTGCTTGATGCCGTCGTCGACAGCTCGACTACGGCGTATCTGGCCATCGACAACAATGACGTGCTGCTGTTCGCCAGCGCCGGTGCGCGCCGCATGCTGGAGGTGGGCGAAAGCGACGTCGGCCGGCCATTCCAGGATCTCTCCGTCTCCTATCGGCCGATCGAGCTGCGCAGCCAGATCGATGAGGTGCGCCGGCAGGTGCGGCCGATAAAGATCGAGCACCAGGAATACCACCGGCCGCCTGCGGAGCCGATCCGCGTCACCATCGAGATCGCGCCACTGCTTGCGCGCGACGGGCGCCCGTTCGCAGTGTTGCTGACCTTCACCGATAGCACTCGCACCTTCACGCTGCAGCAGGAGCTCGAAGCGGCGCAGGAGAGCCTGGAGACGACTATCGAAGAACTGCAGTCGGCGAATGAGGAGTTGGAGACCACCAACGAGGAACTCCAGTCCACCAACGAGGAACTCGAAACCACCAACGAAGAGCTCCAGTCCACCAACGAGGAGCTGGAGACCACCAACGAGGAATTGCGCTCGGCCAACGAGGAACTGGAATCGACCAACGAGGAACTGAGGCGCCACTCGGACGAGTTCGGCGCCTATCGCAACCACGTCGATGCGATCATGCGCAGCCTCGACGCTGGGGTGATCGTGGTGGATCGAGAGCTGAATGTGCGTTCCTGGAATCGCTGGAGCGAAAATGCGTGGGGCCTTCGTGAGGAAGAGGCGATCGGTCAGCCATTCGCCAGATTGGACAGCGGCTTTCCGGTGCATCAGCTCGAACAGCCGCTGTTAAGGACGGTGACCGAGGCGATGCCGAATGAGACGGTGGTGGACGCGCTCGACCGCCGCGGGCGCGCCATGAAATGCCGGGTACGAATTGCGCCATTGCTCCACGAAGGAACCGCGCATGGCGCTGTCATCCTGGTGGAAGACAACGCCGACTAGCAGCGATCAGCGCGACACAGCGTGGCGGTGCAGTGTCGGATCCTGCTTTGATCAGTCGGCAATCAACCGCTCAGTCGGCTTCTCCAGCGATCGGTTTGCGCAGGTTGGTGATGGCATCGGCGATCACCCGAGCAGAGTGCTCGGACTCGGCGGCGCCGACCCGCCAGCGTGCCGCGGCATGCGGCATCTGCTGGGCCTCGGACTTCTCCTGCATCCGGCGGAACAGGACGCTGCGCTCGCGGTGCATTCGAAGCGCGCTCTCGAGTGCCTTTTCCAGTTCTTCGTCCTGCGCCGCCACCAATGTCTCGGCGGTGAACGCATGGCCGATCTGGCAGCGGAAGCGTGTGCTTCCATGCTCGGCTACCTCGTTCAGCACGCCGCCGCATTGCGGACAGCTCAGTCTGGAAGGGCGTCCAACCTGTGTCTGTTCGGCGACCACGGGCGCCTCCTGCGCAGCGATGCTTGCCTCCAGGATCAGATGACGGGGGACGGGCGGCATCGGGCCGGGCGGCTGATTGACCAGCCGGTGCAGCAGCGCCGGCACATCGGCCACCGGTACGGAGTGGTCCACATGGTCGTGCGCCAGCGCGTTGCGCGGCATCTCGGGCCACATGGCGTCTTCCGGCTGTTGCACCACGCAGAGTCCGCCGCACGACTTGATGGCGATAAGGCCTGCCGACCCGTCGTCGAGAAGGCCGCTGAGCACCACGCCGATCACCCGCGATCGGTACGCTACCGCAGCCGAGCGGAACAGCGGATCGATGGCCGGTCTGGTGCGGTTCTCGTGCGGCCCGCGACGGAGGATCACATGCCCGGGCCGGAGCAGCATGTGCAGATCAGGTGGGGCTACGTAGATATGGCCGGGGCTGATTGTTTCTTCATCGGTCGGATGGCGTGCAGGCAACGGGCCTGCGCGGCTCAGCAGTTCCGGCATCACGCTGCGCGACGTCGGGCTGATGTGCAGCACCACGAACACCGCGGCAGGAAAGTTCGGAGGCAGGCGCTCGCAAACCCGCTTCAGCGCCTCCACACCACCGGCTGAGCCTCCTATCACCACGATGTCGTGGCCTGCCATTCTTGCCTCCGCGGTCGAGCCGGCTATATCACGGGAACGTGCTATCCTCTGCCGCGTTCGAATGCTTTGCAATGCAGCGGCTGCGCGTCACCCTGTGATCGGGGTCAGAGAGATATGGAGCAGAGGACGAGTGT
>DASSRN010000228.1:0-8761 GCA_035701785.1 Acetobacteraceae bacterium
CTGCTGCAGACGGCGCACCGTCAAGACGTAGATGGCCGGCACAGAGCGGGCCATAAGGACGGAGGGGAGGTCAGGCCGGCGGCGGCATCTGCGCGGTCGGGGTGGACTTAGAGATCGCCACCTCCTCCTCGGTCATGTCGGCGGGTATCTCGGCGAACAGCGGCGTGCTGAGGTAGCGCTCGCCGGTATCCGGCAGCATGGCCAGCACGTTCGACCCCTTCGGGGCCTCGGCGCAGACCTGGAGCGCACCGGCGAAGGTGCCGCCGGCGGTGATGCCGACGAAGATGCCCTCCTTCTGTGCCAGCTCGCGGCTGTATTTCAGCGCGTCGGGGCCCTTGATGCGCAGGATCTTGTGCAGCCCACCGGCCTCGACCGCGTCGCCCAGCAGCTTGGGGATGAAGTCGGGCGCCCAGCCCTGCATCGGGTGCGGCTTGAACGCGGGATGTGCGACCGCCGGCGAACCGTCTGCGTTACGCTGCTGCCCCTCGCCGCTGCTGAGCATCGCGGCATCGTCCGGCTCGCACACCACGATTTTGGTGTTCGGCAATTCCTGCCGCAGCACGCGCGCCACGCCCTTCAGCGTGCCGCCGGTGCCATAGCCGGTGACCCAGTAGTCGAGCTTGGTGTCTTTGAAATCCTCGATGATCTCGCGCGCAGTGGTGCGCGAGTGGAAGTCGGCGTTGGCCTCGTTCTCGAACTGCCGTGTGAGGAACCACCCGTTCTTTTCCGCCAGCTCCTGTGCCTTGTTCACCATGCCCATGCCGCGCAGCGCGGCGGGCGTCAGCACCACCTTGGCGCCAAGAAAGCGCATCAGCCGGCGGCGCTCGACGCTGAACGTCTCCGCCATGGTGATGACCAGCGGATAGCCCTTCGCTGCGCAGACCATCGCGAGACCGATGCCGGTGTTGCCACTGGTCGCCTCCACCACGGTCTGCCCTGGCTTCAGCGCGCCGCGGCGTTCGGCATCCTCGATGACACCAAGCGCGAGACGGTCCTTCACCGAACCAAGCGGATTGAAAGCTTCGATCTTGACGAACAGGTTCACCCCTTCGGGGGCCAGATGGTTGATCCGCACCACCGGCGTGTTGCCGACGGTTTCGAGGATGCTGGCGAACCTGCGGCCCATGTCCTACTCCCTGTTTTCTCCGGCGCGCTGCGGCGCTTGGGTGCATATAGGCATTAGCCGCCCAGCACTGCCAGCCCGGCGGCTTTGTGCTACCCACGGCACAGCGGCACAGGAGCTACGACGCATGAACGACGCCGTCCAGCCAATCGGGACCGTCGCCACCAGAACCGAAGCGTTCGATGTGCTGATCGTCGGCGCCGGCATCTCCGGCGTCGGCGGCGCGTATCACCTGACGCAGCAATGCCCCGGCAAGAGCTTCGTCGTGCTGGAATCCCAGGCGAGCTTTGGCGGCACCTGGCTGACGCATCGCTATCCCGGCATCCGCTCGGACAGCGACCTGCACACCTTCGGCTATCGCTTCAAGCCGTGGCGCGGCGCGCCGATCGCCACCGCGCAGCAGATCCGCAGCTACATGGGCGAGGTGATCGAGGAGAACGATCTCGCCCACCACATCCGCTATCATCATCAGATTTCCTCCGCGCGCTGGTCGAGCGAGGACAATCTGTGGACCGTCACTGCGACGCGCACCGACACCGGCGAGATTGTGCGCTTCACCGCCAACTTCCTGTGGATGTGCCAGGGCTACTATCGCCACTCGGAAGGCTATACGCCGCACTGGGAGGGGATGGAAAACTACAAGGGCCGCATCGTGCATCCGCAGACCTGGCCCGAGGATCTCGACTATCGCGACAAGACGGTGGTGGTGATCGGCTCCGGCGCCACCGCTGCGACGCTGATCCCGGCGATCGCGGACGAGGTTGCGCACGTGACGATGCTGCAGCGCTCGCCCACCTACTTCCGCGCGGCACGCAATGCCGATGACCTCGCCGAACTGCTGCGTTCGTTGCAGATCGACGAGACGTGGATCCACGAGATCGTCCGGCGCAAGATCCTGCGCGACCAGGACGTCTTCACCCGCCGGACCTTCGAGGAGCCGGAGGTCGCCAAGCAGGAACTGATCGCCGGCGTGGCGGCGCATCTGGGGGCCGACTACGACGTGGCGACGCACTTCACGCCGACGTATCGGCCATGGCGGCAGCGCATCGCCTTCGTGCCCGACGGCGACCTGTTCAAGGGCATCCGCTCCGGCAAGGCGTCGGTCGTCACCGACGAGATCGAGCGCTTCACCGAGACCGGCATTCAACTGAAGTCCGGCACGCTGCTGGAAGCCGACATCATCATCACCGCGACCGGCTTTCATCTCAGCGTGCTGGGCGACATCGAGTTCAGCATCGACGGCAAGCCGCTGGTGTTCTCCGACACGGTGACCTATCGTGGGATGATGTTCACCGGCGTGCCGAACCTCGCCTGGGTGTTCGGCTACTTCCGCGCCAGCTGGACGCTGCGCGCCGACCTGGTCGCCGACTTCGTCTGCCGGCTGCTGAACCATATGCAGCGCAAGGGCGCGCGCCGCGCCGAGGTGGCTCTGCGGCCCGCAGACGCCGACATGCAGTTGTTGCCGTGGATCGATACCGACAACTTCAATCCGGGCTACGTGCTGCGCGGCATGCACCTGCTGCCGAAGCGCGGCGACAATCCGGAATGGCAGCACACGCAGGACTACTGGAACGAAAAGGACCAGTTCCCGGCTATCAATCTCGACGACGCGGCGTTCGTCTACGGCTGACCGCTCTGCTCCACCGTCATGGCCGGGCTCGTCCCGGCCATCCACGTCTTCCTTTGTGGCCCTTCAGACCCGCTCCACCTCGCCGCCGCCGGCGACCCAGTCCTTGAACCCACCCAGGTTGCGCACATCGGTAAAGCCCAGGTCGCGCAAGGTCTTGCCCGCAAGCGCCGCGCGTCCGCCACCGGCGCAGTACAGGATCACCGGCTTGTCCTTGCGGAACGCCGGATTGTGGTTGGGCGATTCCGGATCGGCGCGCGATTCCAGCGACCCGCGTGACACTGCTACGGCGCCCTTCGCCTTGCCGGTCGCCTGCACCTCGGTGCCGTCGCGCACATCGACGATCAGCGCGCCGGCGTTCTTTACCAAATCGGCCGCCTCGGCCGCGCTGATCTTGGGCACCGCGGCATGCGCCGCCTCGAGCATCTGCTTGTAGCTGGTCGGCATCTGCATCCTCCTCCCGCACCTGTTGCTCGATCTTAGCGTCACTCGGCGGCCAGAGCGAACCTAGCGGACTGGCGCAGCGCGGCGACCAGCGCGTCGCGGTTGGCATGGCCCCAGTCGCTCATGAAGCGCAGCAATAGTTCGAGTGAGCGCCCCAGATCAGTCAGGGAATATTCCACTTTCGGCGGCACCTCGCGGTAGACCTCACGGCGGATCAGGGCGTCGCGCTCCAGTTCGCGCAGATGCAGCGTCAGCATGCGCTGCGTCGCGCCTGGCAGTCGCCGGCGCAACTCATTGAACCGCTTCGTGCCATCCAAAAGCTGGAACAGAATGACCAGCTTCCAGCGACCTTCGATCACCGACAGCGTGGTCTCCACGCCGCATAGCTGTGCGGCCCGCTTGCCCGCCAACGCGAGCAGCAGAGCAGGATCGGTCACCGCCATGCCGGCCTCCTTGGTTCCCTGCTTGATACTATGGCACAGGCTTGTGCGTTCTTGTCGCCCTGGGCAGTAGCCGCGATATGCGCCGGCATGAGCGACACACCCGATCCGCGACGCTGGTGGATGCTGCCGGTGATCCTTACCGGTTCGTTCCTGTCGTTCCTCGACTTCTTCATCGTCAACATCGCGCTGCCTGCCATCCATGCTGATCTCGACGCAAGTCCCGCGCAGCTGCAGCTGGTCGTTGCCGCCTATGGTATCGGCTTTGCGGTATCGCTGATCACCGGCGGCCGGCTGGGCGACATCTACGGTCGGCGGCGCGCGTTCCTCGGCGGGCTTGCCTGCTTCGCACTGGCTTCTGCACTCTGCGCCGTCGCCCCAAGTGCGCCGGTGCTGATCGGCTCGCGCGTCATACAGGCAGTTGCGGCGGCGACGCTCACTCCGCAGGTGCTGGCGATCATCCGCATGGAGTTTGCCCCGCGCGAGCGTCGGATTGCCATCGGGCTCTATGGCACATCGATGGGATTGGCCTCGATTGCGGCGCAGGTGGTGGGCGGCGCCCTCGTCAGCGCCAACCTCTTCGGCTGGTCGTGGCGGTTGATCTTTCTGATCAACATCCCGATCGGTCTGGTTGCATTCTGTCTCGCGCTGCTCATGCTGCGCGAGTCACGCAGTGGCGACAGACCCACGCTCGACCTGCCTGGCGTCGCGCTGATATCCCTTGCGCTGTTCCTACTCGTCTATCCACTCGTCGAGGGCCGGGAGCAGCACTGGCCGGCATGGTCGTTCGCCATGCTCGCCGCTTCGCTGTCGTCGCTGTTTGGTTTCATCCGTTACGAAGAAAGCGTGATCCGATCCGGCCGCACGCCGCTCGTTGCGCTCCACCTGATCCGTATTCCAGCGATCGGCTATGGCCTGGTCGTCTCGGCGGCGTTCTTCACCGGTGTCGCAGCGTTCTTCGTCGTGCTGACCGTCGTGCTGCAGACCGGTCTCGGCTACTCGGCGTTTGCCGCAGGCATGATGTTCCTGCCGTTCGCGATCGGTTTCTGCATCGCCTCGGCTGCGTCCGGCCCGGTCGGTGTGCGTCTCGGGGCTCGGATCGTCAACCTGGGCTCCGCACTGATGGCGTTGTCGCTGGCATGTCTCGTTGCGCTGCCATCGATGGATGCGCGGGCGCTGGTGGTGCTGTTCACGCTCTACGGCGTGGGTCAGGGTTTTGCGCAGCCGGCGTTGATCAACACGGTGGTAGGTGCCAGCGGCGTTGCCGGCGAGGATGCTGGCGCAGCCGCCGGCCTGTTTCTCACCACCGCGCAGTCCTGCATCGCACTCGGCGTTGCGGCGATTGGCGACGTCTTCTTCGCCCATCTCGGGGTGGCGCCGACACAGGCGGACTACCTTGCTGCCATGCAGATCGCGCTGTCCTGCAACCTGAGCCTCCAGATCGCGACCTTCGTCCTCGTACTCAAAAGCTGACATGCCCGAACAGCGCGCGCAGCACCCAGTAGAGCAGCCCGCCGACCAGGAACCCCACCAGCGTGCCGTTCACCCGCACATATTGCAGGTCGCGCCCGACCCGCACCTCCAGCCGGTCGACGATCGTCGCGGTATCCCAGTTCGCCACCACCTTGGCGATGAACTCGCCGATCTGCTGCCGTCCCGAGGGCAGCAGGCTGATCACCACCGACTCAGCCGCGGCGTGCACCCGCTGGCGCGCCGCCGGATCGGTCTCCAGCATCGCGCCGATATTGCCCAGCGCGCTCTCGATCGTGGTCACCGTGCGCCCCGACGGACGCGCCGCGTCCGCCTCCAGCGCCATGCGCAGCCGAGCCCACACGTCCCACAGCCAGGCCTGCACCGTCTGGTGCGCCACCACGCGGCGAATTGCCGCACCCAGTTCCGCCGCCCGCGCCGGGTCCTCCTCCAGCCGGGTGATCTCGCGGCGCACCCACTCGTCGAACGCGGCGCGCAGGTCGGATCCGTCCGGGCTCATCTTGTCCAGTTCGGCGTTCACCGTGGCCAGCACCCGCCGCGCGATCGAGGCGCCCAGTGCCCAGCCGACCAGCCTGCCGCCCTGCTCGCGCACCCGCTCCTCGATCGCGACGCGCAGCGCCTCCTCCTTGCCGGCGAGCAGCTGGCGCAACTGGGCCAGCACGAAGCCGAACACCTCCTGGTGACGCCCGCCCTCCACCAGGCTGGTCAGCGCGCGAGCCACCACCTGGCCGGCTGCTGGCCCACCCAGGATGCGCGGCACGACACGGGCGACCAGCCGGCGGGCGCGGCCATCCTCCACCGTCGCCAGTACCCGCGGCAGCATGGCCGCGAGCGCCACCGCGGCAGGGCGGGCCGCAGCGGGGTCAGCAAGGAAGCGGTGCAGGATCCCCGGCAGGTCGAGCCGGCCCAGCACGCCGGCGACCTCGGACTCGGTGAACACGTGCGTGGCAACGAAGCGGCCCAGCGCCGCGCCCAGCCGCTCCTTCTGATGCGGGATGATCGCGGTGTGCGGGATCGGGATACCGAGAGGGTGGCGGAACAGCGCGGTCACCGCGAACCAGTCGGCGATACCGCCGACGAAGCCGGCCTTGGCCGCAGCCTGCAGCAGGTCGGTCCAGGCCGAGGCGGGCAGTGCGTAGCTGCCCAGCGTCAGCACCGCCATCAGCACCAGAAGCGCGGTGGCGAACGCCCGGTGGCGGCGCAGCGCGCGCCGGGCTTCGGCGTCCGGATCGGGTTCGGTCACCAGGTGGGTTACAGCAACAGGCTCAGCGGGTCCTCGACGATCCGCTTGAACTCGCGCAGCCACCGCGCACCCAGCGCGCCATCCACCACGCGGTGGTCTACGCTCAACGTGCAGGTCATCACCGTCGCGATCGCCAGCGAGTCGTTCTTCACCACCGGCCGCTTCTGGCCCGCCGCCACCGCCAGGATCGCCGACTGCGGCGGGTTGATGATGGCGGCGAACTCGCTGACGCCGAACATGCCCATGTTGGAGATCGAGAAGCCGCCGCCCTGGAACTCCTCCGGCTTCAGCTTGCCGGCGCGCGCACGGCCCGCCAGGTCCTTCATCTCGCGGCTGATCGTCGCCAACCCCTTCTGGTCGGCGCGCCGGATGATCGGCGTGATCAGCCCGTCGGGGATTGCCACCGCAACGCTGATGTCCACGTCGTCGAACAACGCCATGCCATCGTCGGTCCACGCCGCGTTCACCGTCGGCACGCGGCGCAGCGTCGCGGCCGATGCCTTGATGACCATGTCGTTGATGGTGATCAGGTAGGCATCCGGCCCTTCCTTCGGCGCCTTGGCGTTCAGCTCGTTCAGCAGCCGGATCATCGCGTCGATCTCGATGTCCATCGACACGTAGAAGTGCGGGATCGTGGACTTCGCCTCAGTGAGGCGTCGCGCGATCACCTTCCGCATCGAGCTGTGCGGCACCAGCTGATGCGGCGCGGCGATCGGTGCCGCAGGCCGCGCGACCGGTGCCGCAGCGGGAGCGGCCGCAGCAGCCTGCGGCGCCGCGGCGGGAGCCGGCCCCTTCTGCAACGCCGCCTCGATATCTGCTTTGACGATGCGCCCGTTCGGGCCGCTGCCCTTCAGCGCAGCCAGTTCAAGTCCGGCCTGCTGTGCCATCCGCCGCGCCAGCGGGGAGGCGAAGATGCGCCCACCATCGGCGTCATGGCCATTGCCGGTCTGCGGTGCGGGCGGCGGCTGTGGCGCAGGCGCGGCCGGCCGCGCCTCCTGCTTCGGCGAAGGTGCAGGCGCTGCAGCGGCAGCCGGCGGCGTGCGCGATGGCGCGGCACTCGGTGCCGCATCCGGCACAGCCTCGCCCTGATCCACCAGGATGGCGATCGGCTCGTTCACCTTCACGCCCTCGGTGCCGTCCTGCACCAGGATCCTGCCCAGCACGCCTTCATCGACCGCCTCGACCTCCATGGTCGCCTTGTCGGTCTCGATCTCGGCGATTACGTCGCCGGCCCGGACGTTCTCGCCTTCCTTCTTCAGCCAGCGCGACAGCGTGCCCTCGGTCATCGTCGGCGACAGCGCGGGCATCAGGATATTGGTTGCCATCGTGGCGTCCCCTCAGACCAGCTTCTTCACCGCGTCCACCACCCATTCGGGCTGTGGCAGCGCCAGCTTCTCCAGGTTCGCCGCATAGGGCAGCGGCACATCGACGCCATGCACGCGCACCGGCGGCGCGTCCAGCCAGTCGAATGCATGCTCGATCACCTGCATCGCAACCTCGGCGCCGATGCCGGCGAACGGCCAGCCTTCCTCCACCGACACCAGCCGGTTGGTCTTCTTCACGCTCTCCACCACGGTCGCGGTATCGAACGGACGCAGCGAGCGCAGGTTGATCACCTCCGCCTCGATGCCCTGTTCCGCCAGCGCATCGGCCGCCTTCATCGCCACACCGACCATGATGCCGAACGCGACGAGGGTCACGTGCTGGCCGGCGCGTTCGATCTTGGCGCGACCGAGCGGCAGGATGAAGTCATCGTCGGTCGGACACTCGAACGTCTGGCCGTACAGGATCTCGTTCTCCAGCACGATGACCGGATTGGGATCGCGGATCGCCGCCCGCAGCAGCCCCTTCGCATCGGCCGATGACCATGGCGCCACCACCTTCAGCCCCGGCACATGCGCGTACCAGCTGGCGTAGCACTGCGAGTGCTGTGCCGCGACGCGCGCCGCCGCACCGTTCGGTCCGCGGAACACGATCGGACAGCCCATCTGGCCGCCCGACATGTACAGCGTCTTCGCCGCCGAATTGATGATCTGGTCCATCGCCTGCATGGCGAAGTTGAAGGTCATGAATTCGACGATCGGCTTCAGGCCGGCCATCGCCGCGCCGATGCCGATGCCGGCAAAGCCATGCTCGGTGATCGGCGTGTCGATCACGCGCCTGGCGCCGAACTCCTGCAACAGGCCCTGGCTGACCTTGTAGGCGCCCTGATATTCGGCGACTTCCTCGCCCATCACGAAGACGTCGGCGTCACGGCGCATCTCCTCGGCCATCGCATCGCGCAGCGCCTCGCGGACCGTCTTGCGCTCTGTCGAGGCATAAAACCGGTCCTCGTCTAAGGGCGGCGCGGCTTGCGGTGGCGGGGCTGCCGACTGCACGGAAGGCGCAGGGGC
>DASSRN010000229.1:0-20381 GCA_035701785.1 Acetobacteraceae bacterium
GTTGTCGCGCCCGCTGGTTCCATCCCTCGCGCGCCTCGGCGTTGCGGAAGCCGGGCCCGGTGTCGAAGATCATCAGCGCCCGCGTCATCGCCGGATAGACGCGGTGGAACGCCAGCGACATGTAGCCCCCCAGCGACAGCCCGCCGATCACCGCGCGCTCGATTGCGCAAGCGTGCAGAATTGCGGCCATGTCCTCGACCGCTACGGCCTCGGAGTAAGCAGCCGGATCCGAGGGGTAGTCGCTTTCGCCATGCCCGCGCATGTCCCACACGATCAGCCGGTACCGGTCGCGCAACGCGGCGATCTGCCCGTCCCACATCCGGCACGTCGCGCTGTAGCCGTGCGACAACAGCACGGCGGGGCCTTCGCCGTGCACCTCGTAGTGGATCGCCACCCCGTCGCGATCGAGCTTCGCCACGGCCGTTTCCTCCATTGCTACTGACGGGTAAGGTCGCACGCGACGTTATCCGGCGGAAGAGCGAGGGCAGGGACCATGGCGACCTACGAGCATATCGGCGTCACCGAAGACGGCATCATCGGCACGATCGAGATCCGGCGCGGGCCGAATAATTTCGTCGACACCGACATGGTGGGCGAGATCGCCGATGTGCTCGAGGGCTGGGATCGCGGCTCGCAGGTCCGCGCCGTGGTGCTGTGCGCCGAAGGCAAGCATTTCTGCGCCGGTGCGGACTTCGGCAGCCGTGGAGCGGATGGTGTCGCGCGCGGAACGAAGCGCGGGCGGCATCTATATAAGGAGGCGCAGCGGCTGTGGCGCACCGGCAAGCCGATTGTGGCTGCGGTGCATGGCGCGGCGGTCGGCGCCGGCGTTGGACTGGCAGTGATGGCCGATTTCCGCGTGGCCTGCCCTGAGGCGCGATTTTCGGTGAACTTCACCCGACTCGGATTTCATCCCGGATTCGGTCTGACCGCGTCGCTGCCGCGGCTGATCGGGCACCAGCAGGCGTCATTGCTGATGTACACCGGTCGGCGGATCACCGGCGAGCAGGCGCTGGCGATCGGCTTGGCCGACTATTGCGTGCCGCTGGACCAGGTGCGGGCGAAGGCGACCGAGCTGGCGACGGAGATCGCCCAGTCGTCGCCGCTGGCGATCGTTGCGACTCGGGAGACATTGCGGCGCGGGCTGGCCGAGGCGGTGGCCGCGGCGACCGAGCGCGAATACGAGGAGCAGGACTGGCTGCGCGGCACCGAGGACTTCCGCGAGGGGGTGAAGGCGATGGCGGAGCGGCGGTTGCCGGACTTCAAGGGGCGGTAGGTGGACCGGTGAACCAGGCAGATTGAGGGGTATTCGGTCGACCTGGACTAGGGCGACTGCCGGGGCGTGTCATCGCGGATACAGGCCAGTAGTTTCTTCTTCGGGTCAGCGCATGCGGTTTCCGAGGGAATCGAATATATAGAGGATCTATCCAGTCGGTTACGGAATGCAAACCTACCGGATCCCCTGGATCGGGCGAGCACATCTGAGAGCTCCAGAACATCTCAAAAATGGCTCTGCGCTTCAGGGAGGCGCTGAACGTCGGCGAGGTCGCTGTCTGGCTGAGGTTCGGCCACTGCATCGTTGCACCGCGCCGTCATTCCTCCAGACTTGTCGAGCTTTCGAGAATGGTTTCTAATCCGGATTGTTGCTGACTCAGCCATAATGCCGTGCCGCTGTATGCCATTCCGGTTGAGAATCTAGATTCGCCCCGACGGCGATAAAAAAACGTTGCAAATTGGGGCTGTACGTAGATACTAACAACAGGTCGCTGGCTAACAGCGGTGGGGCGGGCAACACGCCCAAACGGAGAATGAAATGAGTTCGGTGACAGTCCCGGGTCCTGGCGCTTCGATCGTTACTGTGCCGCTTGATGGCAATGCCGTATCAAGCCTGGCCCACCAGATCGCTGGGGCGTTAGCCGCAGCAGCCGCGGCAAATCCACCACTTGCGGTTCAAGGAATATCGAGTGGGGCGCAGCCGGGCAGTCCAGCCGGTGGAGTCAATCAGCTCGTCATCTCCGGTGGTGGAGGGGCGAACAGTGTTGGTGGGTTCAACTTCATCACCAACGACAACACGTCGGCCGACTCGATATCGGGTGCAGGGCCTACGGAAATCCTTTCCGGGACCGTTGGCGGGTCATTCTGGGTGAATGGTAGCAGCACCGTTGTGGCTGGTGGCGGTCCGAACGTGGTCGTAGGTCAGTCGGGGGGCACTTATCTGCTCGCGACCGGCAACGGCAATGACACAATTTTCAGCAGTGGTGGCGGCACGATCGCTGGTGGCGGAGGATCGAACTTCCTCTGGGCCGCGGATTCGTCTGATACGTCCCCTGTCATGTTCATTTCTGATGGCACCGACACGATCGCAGCAGGTGCCGGCGATGATACGATCGCAGCCTATGGTTCAAATGACCTCATCTTCGGTGGGTCGGGTACCCTGGTGGTCGGTGCTGCGCCGAATTCCACGATCTCGTCGGGAACTGGCGCGGAGACGATCTACGGCGCCGACAACACGCTGGTCTTCGGCAACAGCTCTTCCGGAATAACCTTCGTTGCCGGCAGTGGCACTGCGACTGTGTTCGGCAGCGACAGTGCGGTCACGACCGTCTACGGCAGCGCCAATGCGAATGTGACTTTCCAGAACGTCAGTACGCCGGGTGCCGTTATGGCCTCGTTTGGCGGCAACGAAACGCTCTCCGCTGCGTCATCCAACTCGGCCAACACACTTTCCGGCAGCTCAGGTGCGGACAGCCTGATCGGTGGCAGCTCCACGGATGTCCTGTGGGCAGGCACCGGCAACACCACGATGACGGGCGGCGCAGGCGCTGACGTGTTCAATGTGGTCTCAGGGCATGCTGGTGGGACTGACGTGATCACCGATCTCGCGGCCAATGATACCGTGAACCTGATCGGATATGGAGCAGGTGCGGCTGCGGCGGCGATTGCCAGCGCCACGGTCAGCGGAGGTTCGTCGACCATCCATCTGTCCGACTCGACGAGCATCACATTCGTGAACGTTGCCAACCTCAGCACAACGAACATCCATAGCTCTTAATCGCACCGAGGCTTGGAAGTTTGGGTTTCTGTCCGGTTGTAGCGCGGTCATCCGCGATCAACGATCGATAGCCAGTCGTGGCGGTCCTCCAATGTGCGGACCACCGCGGCTTTGTTCTGGCGCTTCTCTGTGACCGTCCTCAGCATTGAGGCGCCGTGCACCCGGTACTCGGCGAGCACCTCCGCGATGTGTATTCCCCAGATGCCCTGTTCCGCACAGCAGCACCAGAAATCGTAATCCTCCCACCCATACGCAATATGCGTGTAACCACCAACCTGTGCCCACGCATCCTTCGCAACTAGCGCCATCGCATCGACGTAATTGCATTGAGCAAAACGGATCGGCATGAATGAGTGATTGCTGATCATGTGGTCGCTCTCGCCGAAGCACTGGATCGTGGAATAGGCAAAGCTCGCGCGTCCGCCTTGGACCGCAGCCAATGTCTTCGCACAGAACTCAGGTAGCAACCGGTTGTCGGCATCCAACGGCACTACGTACTCGGTTTCTGCTGCCGCGAACCCGGTGTTTCTGGCGTGCGCCAATCCCTGATTACCGTGATGGCGCAACAGTAAGACCCGGTTGAACCGGTTCAGTGTCTGCGGACGTCTGAGCCATTCCAGCGCCACCTGGAGCGAATTATCAGTGGAGCAGTCGTCAATAATGACCAGATCAATCTGCTGGATGGTTTGTTGGTGAACGGATTGCAAGGCTTCGGTTACGTACTGCTCGTAATTATATAGAGGAACAACCACCGTCACTTCGGCGCTGGACATTCGATCGGAAGTGAAAATGACCTCGTACGAAGCGATCTCGGGACCGTTGCCGGCTCGGGCTTCACGCGTGAACTCCAGCTCGAATGCACGAGCAGCTTCAGGACCGCCGCCGAGTTGCAGCAGGAGTGACTGCATCAGGTCGGCGCGCCGCCGGGGGCCGTATCGCCATATCACATCAAGATAAGCGGCCTGCGCCAGCTCGCGCCTCAGGCCTGAGCTTCCGACCAGCTCTTCAAGGTGCTGGTGCCATTCGTCGACAGACGAAGCCAGAATTCCCGTCTTCCGGTGTCGGATCGCGCGCTTCATGGGGCGTGTCGGTGACGCGATCGTGCATACGCCAGCCAGCGCCGCCTCGAAATATTTCAGCTCGCTCTTCGACTCGCAAAAAGGATTGCCTACCTCGAGCGGCGCCAGATTGATGTCGAACCTTGCAAGCTCATTGGGCAGATCTCGAAGCGCAACAAGGTCCCGCCACTCAATCTTGTCGGCGTGTGCAGCCAGCGCGGGGAATTCTGTTACATCGAGCATGGGTGTTCCACGTTGCGGGTCCCGGAACAACACGAGGCGGCACTTCGGGAATCCGGCAAGCGTACGGGCGACGGCTTCAGCTGCCACGGCAAAGTCGCGCTGATGGGTGAATGTTCCTGATGCATACCCGAGTCGCACCAGCCCGTCTTCCTGTCTGCGCTGCCGCTCGCGCACCGCTATGCGTGATTTGCGATGCGTCACGCTGTCAAAGCCATTTGGGATTACGAATGTGTCTTTGTCCGCTTCGCGGAGGTACCAGGCGAGTGGCTCAGTCGAAGCAATGCACGCATCGCTCTGTCCCAGAACGTCTCTTACTCTGCGATAGTGGCCTTGTACATCCTCGGGCGAGAGGCGCTGCGAGCGGATGCCATCGATCAGGTCGGTCTGCGCGATTTCGGGTTTGACCATCAGATCGTCGATGTCGAACAATATTATGGCACCCGACGCCCGCGCTGTTGTGATCGCGTAACCGACGTCTGCTGACATGGCGACACGCCAGAGCACAACGAGCTTGGCTTTTTCAAGTGCGTCACGGTGTTGGCGAATCTGCATCGGTTCGATCTGCTGGACTTCAGCTCCAACTGCGACCGCCGCCTCAGCGTGATGCAAAATGCGGTAGATATGTCCCGGCGTATCCGGTTCACCGGAAATGAAAACAATGCTCCAACCCGGCTTCAATGCCGCATTTGCGTAGTCGTGGGTGCGCGCCTCCACCCCGTTCGCGCCTTTCGTGTCATCCTGCAGAGGCCGTTGTCGTCCCCAGCGAGCAAGCGCGGCTGTGGGCCGAAACTTGCGTACCCCCGTGGGGATGATGCTGCCGAATAGCCGCAATGGCTTTGTGGCACGCCAGACTGTGGAGTTGAGAAGGGCCGAGCGTTCATCCCGCAACGCCTCGACTTCGCCACGAACCTGCTGCAAGTCCCTGATGAGTGTGGCCTGTTCGGCCTCCAGCCTGCGGCGTTCAGCGGTTGCCGCCTGCCAATCAGCGTTGTTCCGAGCGCCTGCCTGCGCAAGCAGATTGCCCACGCTCGCCTGCAGCGATGAGTATGAAATCCGTTGCATGTCCAATAGCGTCTCGACATGCCATCTCTCGCCCAGCATCTCAAAGCGCTGGCGCAGCTTGGCGGCATCGGGGTGCTGGTTGAGCATGCACAGCGCCCTGATCGTCAGCGGGAGATTCCGACCGACGCCAAGTACACCAAGCCCGTGCCCGTGGATGAATTCGAAAGCAGGAAAACGTGCGGCTATTTCATCCCATAGACGCCACACGCCGTAGTCGGCCTCTCGCACATTGGTGTCATGGAACAGCACGGTCGCACGTTCAGACAGTTTGGGCAGCCAAAGGTCAAAGTCGTGACGGACCGCGTCGTAACTGTGCAGCCCGTCGATATGGAGCAAATCGACAGTCTTGTCGCCGATCTGCTGGCACGCTTCATCGAATGTCATGCGGAGAAGCGACGAAAACGCCTTGAACCGTTGGTCATGGAATGACCGGAACTCGTCATAAACGTCGCTGCCGTAAAATCCCGCCTGCTCATCTCCCAGCCAGGTGTCCACGGCATAGCATCGGCTCGTGAGTCCGCATCGAACGACCGAATCGCAGAACGCCGAATAGGACACGCCAGCATGAGTGCCCAACTCCACGATCACCGACGGCCGCAACTGTTCTACGACCCACATGCCAAACGGCACATGGCTATACCAGGCGCTTTCGACCCCGATGCGCGATGGTCGCTGGAATGGCGCCGATCCGAATGCATCAAGCACTATCTGCAATGGATTTTCCGCGTCGAACGGCATGGATCGAACATCTCTCCACATTTTCGGACCGAGGGGTTTTGCATGATCCCACGACATGACGCGACTCGCGTCGGACCATCGTGGCTGACATCTGGCGGACAGTCGAGGTTCCTGACTAACTTCATCCTGGCCAGCTATCGGAGATTTTTAAGTGAGTTTCAGTGATAGATTGTATGGGAATAGGCGGTTCGCTGGGCCGGCACACCGCCTGTACGCCCTCGGCGCGAACCCAGCTTGCTTGAGCATCCGCCGGACACCAGAGCCCTGATGCCCCTCCCCCGCACCCCATCCCTCCGCCTCGACAACCGCCGCGCCCTGGTCACCGGCGCCGGCCGCGGCATCGGCCTTGCTGCCGCCGCGGCCCTCGCGCAGGCCGGTGCGCATGTCGTGCTGGCCGCACGAACGGCCGTCGAGATCGCAGCAGCCGCCGCCGAGATCCGCCGCGAAGGCGGCAGCGCCGAGCCCCTGGCGCTCGACGTCACCGACACCGCAGCGGTTCGCGCCGCGATCGCCGCCCAGTCCCCCTTCAATATCCTGGTGAACAACGCCGGCACCAACCGCCCCGCGCCGTTCCTTGAGGTGACCGAACAGGACTACTACGCCATCACCACGCTGAACCAGCGTGCCGCCTTCTTCGTCGCCCAGGCGGTCGCGCAGCGAATGGCCGCAGCCGGGGTCCGTGGCTCCATCATCCACATCTCCTCGCAGATGGGCCATGTCGGGGGAGCCCGGCGCACCGTCTACTGCATGAGCAAGCACGGCATCGAGGGCCTGACCAAGGCAATGGCGATCGACCTCGCGCCGCATGGCATAAGGGTGAACTCGATCGGCCCCACCTTCATCGACACCCCACTCACCCGGCCGTTCTGGAACGACACCGAATTCCACGCCGATGTGCTGCGGCGGATCAAGCTGGGCCGGCTGGGCACGGTGGAGGACCTGATGGGGGCGGTGGTATTCCTCGCCTCCGACGCGGCGGCGCTGATCACCGGCACCGCCCTGGTGGTCGATGGCGGCTGGACCGCCGAATAGGAGGCAGCATGATCCGCACGCTGAAGCCCGGCGCGAGCGACGAAGCGAAGTTCGCCGCCGACCGCCAGGTGCGACAGACCGTCGAGCAGATCCTGGACGACATTATGCAGCGTGGCGATGCAGCGGTGCGCGAGCTGTCGGCGAAGTTCGACAAATGGCAGCCGCCGCGGTTCCGCCTGTCTGCCGGAGAGATCCAGGCGCTGATCGACAGCCTGCCGGCGCAGGTGATCGAGGACATAAGGTTTGCCCAGGCGCAGATCCGCCGCTTCGCCCAGGTACAGCGCGACGCCCTGCGCGATGTGGAGGTGGAGACGCTGCCCGGCATCCGTCTCGGCCACCGCAACATCCCGGTCGCGAGCGTCGGCTGTTACGTGCCCGGCGGTCGCTATCCCATGGTCGCTTCGGCACACATGAGCGTGCTGACTGCGAAGGTTGCCGGCGTGAAGCGGGTCGCGGCCTGCACGCCGCCACTGAACGGCGAGGCGCCGGCCGCCACGGTCGCCGCCATGGCGATGGCCGGCGCCGATGAGATCTATCTGCTGGGCGGCATCCAGGCAGTGGCGGCGATGGCGCTCGGTACCTCCAGCATCCCGGCGGTCGACATGCTGGTCGGGCCCGGCAACGCCTTCGTCGCCGAAGCCAAGCGGCAGCTGTTTGGCCGGGTTGGCATCGACCTGCTCGCCGGACCCACCGAGACGCTGATCATCGCCGACGACACGGCGGATGCCGAGATGTGCGCGACTGACCTGCTGGGCCAGGCCGAGCATGGGCCGACCTCGCCGGCGATCCTGCTCACCACCTCGGCGAAGATCGCCGGCGAGATCCAGGGCGAGATCGAGCGCCAGCTTGCCGTGCTGCCCACCGCGGACATCGCCGGCGTCGCCTGGCGCGACCACGGCCAGGTCATCCTGTGCGACACCGACGAGGAAATGGTGGCCGAAGCCGACCGCATCGCCTCGGAGCACGTGCAGGTGCTGACCCGCGACCCGCGCTGGTTCCTGGAACGCATGACCAACTACGGCTCGCTGTTCCTCGGAAAGGAGACCAACGTCGCCTATGGCGATAAGGTGATCGGCACCAACCACACACTGCCGACCAAGCGGGCGGCGCGCTACACCGGCGGCCTGTGGGTCGGCAAGTTCCTGAAGACGGTGACGTACCAGGAGGTCAGTGCCGAGGCGACGGCGATGATCGGCGAATACTGCTCGCGGCTCTGTGCGATCGAGAACTTTGCGGCGCACAAGGAGCAGGCGGACCTGCGGGTCCGGCGCTACGGTGGCAGGAACGCGCCGCCGGGCTAATATGGGCCACACGGGAATGATGGGAGCGATGAGATGAGCGAAGAGATCGCCACCCTGGGCGGCGGGTGCTTCTGGTGCCTGGAGGCCGTCTACAAGGACCTGCGCGGGGTGCGCAGCGTGATGTCGGGCTATGCCGGCGGCCAAGTCGCCAATCCCAGCTACCAGGCGGTGTGTACCGGCACGACCGGCCACGCCGAGGTGGTACAGATCCGTTTCGATCCTGATCAGGTGTCGTACGCCGACCTGCTCCGTGTGTTCTTCACCATCCACGACCCGACGACGAAGGACAGGCAGGGCCACGATGTCGGACCCCAGTACCGGTCGATCATCCTCACCCACTCCGACGCGCAGCGTGAGACCGCGCGTGCAGTGCTGAAGGAGATCGCTGATGCCAAGGTCTGGCCGGCGCCTCTCGTCACCCAGCTGGAACCGCTGCAGGCGTTCTACGAGGCGGAGCCCGAGCACCACGACTACTTCGCACGCAATCCGTGGACCGGCTATTGCCAGGCGATCGTGGCGCCGAAGGTCGCCAAGTTCCGCAAGACATTTGCCGACCGGCTGAAGCGCGAAGCGGCGGAGTAGGAGGCGGCTATGGACCTGGCATTCACGCCCGAGGAACTGGCCTTCCGCGACGAGGCACGGCGCTTCTTCCGTAGCGAGATCCCCCAGTCGATCCGCGACAAGGTGGCGGAAGGCGAGGGGCTCACGCGCGACGACATGATCACCTCGCAGCGTATCCTGAATGCGCGCGGCTGGGCGACGCCGAACTGGCCGGTGCAGTGGGGTGGGCAGGACTGGTCGCCGGTGCAGGTCTACATGTACCAGGACGAGATGCAGCAGGCGCATGTACCGACGCCGATCGGCTTCAACGTCACGATGGTTGGACCGGTCATCGCGCAGTTCGGCAGCGATGCGCAGAAGCAGCATTTCCTGCCGAAGACTGCGAACGCCGACATCTTCTGGTGCCAGGGCTTTTCCGAGCCCGGCTCCGGGTCCGATCTCGCGTCGCTGCGCACGCGCGCCGAACGCAAAGGCGACAAGTACGTGATCAATGGCCAGAAGATATGGACCACGCTGGCGCAGTATGCCGACTGGATCTTCTGCCTGGTGCGTACCGATACGGCGGCGAAGAAGCAGGAGGGCATCTCGTTCATCCTGGTGGATATGAAGACCCCAGGAATCACTGTGCGGCCGATCATCACCATCGATGGCGGGCGCGAGGTGAACGAGGTGTTCTTCGACAACGTCGAGGTGCCGGCGGAAAACCTGGTCGGACAGGAGAACAAGGGCTGGGACTACGCCAAGTTCCTACTCGGCAACGAGCGCACCGGCATCGCCCGTGTCGGCGCGTCGAAGGCCAAGGTGGCGCGCATCAAGGAGCTTGCCTCGATGGAGCGCGTCGGCGACCGGCCGCTGATCGAGGAGCCGCGGTTCCGCGAAAAGCTTGCAGCGGTCGAGGTGGAGTTGAAGGCGCTGGAGATGACGCAGCTTCGCGTCGTCGCCGACGAACGCAAGCGCGAGAAGGGCAAACAGAACCCCGCATCGTCGATCCTGAAGCTGAAGGGCTCGGTGATCCAGCAGCAGCTGACCGAACTGCTGATGGACGTGGTCGGGCCGTACGTGCTGCCGTATCAGCGCGACTTCGACGGCCGCAACGAAGAGGTCATCGGCCCCGACTACGCTACCGAGGCCGCGCCGAGCTACTTCAACTACCGCAAGGTCTCGATCTACGGCGGCTCCAACGAGATCCAGCGCAACATCGTCGCCAAGGCGATACTGGGGCTGTGACCTAATCGTCGCCCTGCCAGGACGCAGGGGAGAGGCAGCGGATATGGACTTCGATCTCACCGACGAGCAGCGGCTGCTCAAGGACAGCGTGGACCGGCTGATCGCCGATCAGTATCAGTTCGAACAGCGCAGGAAGTACCAGGCGGAAGCTGACGGCTGGAGCCAGGCGCTCTGGCAGCAGTATGCCGAACTTGGCCTGCTCGGCCTGCCGTTCGCCGAAGCGCATGGCGGCTTCGGCGGCGGACCGGTCGAGACCATGATCGTGATGGAGGCGTTCGGTCGTGGCCTCGTGCTGGAACCGTATTTCGCTACGGTGCTCCTGGGCGGCGGGCTGCTGCGACGGGCGGCATCGCCCACGCGGCAGCAGGAACTGCTGCCACAGGTGACGCAGGGCAAGCTGAAGCTCGCCTTCGCGCATGTCGAACGCCAGTCGCGCTACGACCTTTCGGATGTTGCCACCACCGCCCGGCAGGAAGCCGGCGGGTGGGTGCTCGATGGCGCCAAGAGCGTGGTGCTGCACGGCGATTGCGCCGACCGCCTGCTGGTGACCGCGCGCACAGCCGGCAATCGGCGGGACCGCGCCGGCATCGGCCTGTTCCTGGTCGATCCATCCTCCGCGGGTGTCTCGCGTCGTGGCTATCCGACGCAGGATGGCTTGCGCGCCGCCGAGGTCACGCTGTCAGGCGTACGCATCGCATCGGAAGACGCGATGCTGGATGCGCTGCCGGCGATCGAGCACGTGGTGGACGAAGCGATCGCAGCGCTGTGCGCCGAAGCGGTCGGCACCATGCAGGCGATGCACGAGACGACGCTGGAATACTTGAAGACACGCCAGCAGTTCGGTCGCCCGATCGGTCAGTTTCAGGTGCTGCAGCACCGTTCGGTGGACATGCTGGTGGCACTCGAGCAGGCGCGCAGCATGGCGATGTTCGCCGCGGTGATGGCCGGCGAGACGGATGTCACGGAACGACGCCGCGCGATCGCGGCTGCCAAGGTGCAGATTTGCCGCTCCGGCAAGCTGATCGGCCAGGAGGCGATTCAGCTGCATGGCGGCATCGGCATGACTATGGAGTATAAGGTCGGCCATCACTTCAAGCGCATGACGATGATCGACAAGGTGTTCGGCGACGCCGATACACACCTGGAGACACTGGCGCGGCTGGGCGGCTTGTTCGGCAGCGCGCCGGCGCTCAGTGAAACCGCGGCATGACCTCCTGACAGAGCAGTCGCAGCGCCGTCATCACGTTGGCATGCGGGATCCGCCCGCCGCAGTTCAGTTCCATCAGCACGCCGTCAAGCCCGAGTTCCTGGCGCAACTCTTCGAGGCGGGTCGCCACCGAGGTGGGTGAGCCGATCAGCACCGTGCCTTTCAGCGCCTCCTCATAGGTCATTGTCTCGAGCCGCCGTGCCGTCGCTGCGCGGCGGTCGGCGCCATCCACGCCGGCCCGTTTCGCCGAGTCCGCCAGCAGCGCGGCCTGCTGACGATAGAAGTGGATCAGGCTCGGTTCCGCTTCGGCGCGCGCCTGCGCGTCCGATGGCGCGATGTAGGCGGGCACGCGCAGGAACACGCCCCCACGCTCTGGATGGTCGGATTGCGCCAGCGCCTCGCGATAAGCAAGGACTTGCGGCGCGATCTCGGGCGCCGTCTCGTAGCGAACCGCGACGAAGATCGGCAGGCCCTGCCGGCCGATGGATACAAACGTATCGGCGCTCGTGGCGGCGACGCGGATCGGCGGCATCGGTTGCTGGTACGGCTTCGGCACCACCGTCACGTCGGCGAAGCGGTGGTACTTGCCCTGATACGACACCTTCTCCTGCGTCCATGCCTTCTGCACGATGTCGAGGATCTCGGCGAAGCGCTCGCGGCTTTCCGCATAGGGCACGCCGTACGCTTCATAGGTGCGTGCGACGCCACTGCGGCCGACGCCGAAGATCAGCCTGCCGTGGCTGATCTGGTCGACTGTGGCTGCTTCTTCCGCCAGCCGCAGCGGATGGCATAGCGGCAGCACCTGCACCGCGAGGCCGATCTTCATCCGCTCGGTGCGCGCGGCGATCGCGCTGGCGACGCAGAGCGGCGATGACAGCACCGAGCGCGCCGGATCGAAGTGCAACTCGCCCAGCCACATCGCGTCGAGCCCCCATTCCTCGGCACCGTCCACCAGTTCGAACGACTGCGCGAAGGCCTCGGCATGCGAGCGATCCGGCAGTGAAGGAAACTCGTGAAAGATGCCGAATTCCATTGGGGCCTGATCCTTTTGCCTGCACGCAGGCTAAAGCGCCTCCACTTTGGCTGGCAACCGCTGCACTAGCCCCGGCGGGTGCGCATCGTTACCGTCGCGGTCGCATGCCCGATGAACAGCGCAGCCTGACATTCGATCCGACGGCGCTCCTCGATGCCGAGCTCGAAGTGCTTGCACGCACATCGCGTGGCGAGGTCGCCATCTTCGTCGGCGAGCCGATGCCGGTGGTGCGGGCAACCTTCCTGCGTCACCTGCTGCTGGGTTTGCCGGCACCGCATGAGGCGTGGCCTGTCCGGCTTCCCGGCGTGCGTATCCGCGGTGCGTGCATCGATGGCTGGCTCGACCTTGCCGACTGCGCCGGACCGTCTGGTGCCGGCCTGCCGGCGCTCAGCCTCGAGGCATGCGACATTTCGGGAACCATTGATCTCAGCAACGCACGGCTGGCACGGCTGGCCCTACGTGACAGCCGCATCGGCGAGTTGCGCGCCAGAGGATTGCGCATCGACGGCTCGCTCGACATCTCGGGTGTCAGCCCTCTGGCGGACGCGGCCTGGATCGATGCACATGCCGCGGTGGTCGACGGCGATCTGCTGGCGCGCGGTGCGCGTTTGCAGGTCCCCCCGCCCCGCGACGGCATCGCGCACCGCGATGCTCGATATGCGCTGCGCCTGTCAGGTGCAGAAATTCGCGGTAGCCTTGACCTGATGGGCGAGTTCACCGCGATCGGTGGCGTGGCGCTGGACACCGCGCACGTAACCGGCGACGTCGTCGCCCGCGGCGCGCGCATCGGCGCCGGTGAAGGCGATGCGGTCGGTGGGCAGGCGGCGCGGTTCGACGGCGTCGTCATCCTGGCTGATGGCTTCATCGCCGCCGGCGTCATCTGGCTGATGGGCGCGCGCATTGCAGGCACGCTCGATATGAATGCGGCACGCCTCGTGAACCGGACCGAAGACGGACAGGGCGTGGTGCTGGCCGCCGACACCGCGGAGATCGGTGGCTCCGTCCTGCTGCGCAACGGCTTCACGGCCGAAGGCGCCATCAGCATGCGAGGGGTGCGCATCGCCAGCAGCCTGGAATGCGATGGTGCCAGGCTGGTCAACCGGACCGAAAGTGGCGGTGGGATCGTGTTGGCCGCGGATCATGCAGTGATCGGCGGCGCCGTGCTGCTGCGCAATGGCTTCGTCGCGGAAGGCGTGGTGAGCCTGATCGGCACGCGGATTGGCGGCAATCTGGAATGCGACGGCGCACGACTTGAGAACGCAACACCGAACGGCACCGGGGTCGCGCTTGCCGCCGAGAACGCCGAGATCGGCGGCGCGGTGCTGCTGCGGCACGGCTTCGTCGCGAAGGGCGGGATGAGCCTTCTGGGCGCGACCATCGGCAGCAATGTGGAGTGCTGCGGCGCATCGCTGGAGAACTGGCCGGAGGAGGGCTCGCGCGAGACGCTGCGGCTGACGAATGTCGAGATCTCCGGCGACGTCTTGCTCAATCTGGGTTTCACCAGCCTGGGTTATGTCAGCCTGTGGGGCACCAAGATCGGTCGCGACCTCGACTGCTCGACGGCGACTTTCATTGGGCCGTCACAGGTCGCAGTCGGCCGCTCATTCGCCGGGGCGATCGTGGCGGCGAACCTGGCGGTTGCGGGCGACGTCAAGCTGGTAGATGTCCGGGTACTCGGCCGCATCGACTGCGTGAACCTGCAAACCGGCGGAAGCCTGATCTGGGACG
Source organism: Acetobacteraceae bacterium (assembly GCA_035701785.1). Lineage (GTDB taxonomy): Bacteria > Pseudomonadota > Alphaproteobacteria > Acetobacterales > Acetobacteraceae > JAMXLO01. The sequence continues at coordinate 14,240 of DASSRN010000229.1, forward strand.
GGTTGCGGTTTCCGCAGGAGATAGTGGTCGGCGATACGCGCTACGGCTATCGCAGCGGTGTTGATGCGTTGCCACGACTGCGACTATCGCACGCGCGGATTGGCGCGGCGCTCATGGCGCGCGACCTGACCGCCGAGGTGTCGCTGGCAATCGATCTCGGTGGTGCGCGTGCGGGCACGTTGGACGATACCGGTTTCCCGGCGGGCTGGGGCGAAGGGAAGGCAAGGGAAGGGAAATTCTGCAGCCTGAACCTGGACGGCTTCGTGTTCGATCGGTTCGGCCATCTGCCCTCCGATGAGGCGAGCGGCATCGGTGTTGCCCTGTCCGCGTTCGGCCGTTGGTTGGGGCACCTCGGCCGGCACCATTCGGCGTCCTGGGCGATGCGCCTGACCCGGCGCATACTGCGCGCGCAGCGGGCGCATGTGCGCCAACGTCTGGCCTGGGTGCAGCGACAGCAGAGCAGCGGCGGGGAGTTCCACCCGCAGCCCTATCGTCATCTGGCGAAGGTGCTGCGTGCTCAGGGCCACTATGCGGCCGCACGCGAGGTGGCGATCGCCGAGCAGTGGGTAACGCCGGCATCGAACCGGCTGAGCCGGGCGCTGCGCTGGATCTGGGGCGTCTGCTTCGGCTTCGGGCTGTCGCCGATGCGCGCCACCGCTACCGTCGTTGTCCTGCTGGCGATCGGCACCGCCGGCGTCTGGTGGGCCTGGAAGCGGGCCGATGTGCTGGTGATAAACTATTCCTATGCGATGACCGAGGTGACCGACACCCCGGTGTTCCTGCACGCCGAGAAGAGCCAGCCCACCTCTGGCGCACCCGCCTGCGGCGAAGACGACATCCAGCCGCTGTTCTACGCCCTCGACATGATGGTGCCGGTCATGGCGCTGCACCAGTTGGACAAGTGCTGGGTGGACACAAGGCCGGGGACAGCATTCTGGCGGGCGTTCTGGTCGGTGTTCTCGTTCCTGGGCAAGCTGGTGACGTCGCTTGCGCTGCTCACCTACTCCGGGGTGCTGAAGCCGAAGGAAGAGGTCTGAGCCATCAGCGGAATATCGAGTGCGGCCGTGCCGCCATGACCGGTGATATCGCGGTCCCCTGATGGCTGGTCCCCGCTGCTGTGCCGTTCACCTTGTGCTCGGCCGGCCGACTGCTCTCGCCCAAAGCCCGCGACAGCTTGGTCGCGGCATCCAGCACCATGGGCAGCAGAGTGCGTGGGCGGGGCGGGCGCATCCGCATGGTCGGCGCGCCGACCGAGAGCACGGCGACCACCTGGCCTGAGGCGTCGCGCACCGGGGCCGCAACAGTGGCGGCGCCGGCGACCACCTCGTCCGTGGTCAGCAGGTAGCCGCGTGTGCGGATGCGCTGGAGGTCGGCCGCGATCCAGGCGGAGTCAGTCCGTGTGGCCGGTGTGAAGCGCGGCAGGCGCTGTGCCAGCACCTGCGTCTGCACCGCCTCCGGTGCGTGCGCGAGCAGCATGCGGCTGGCGCCGGCATGCAGTGGCTGGCGCTTGCCGACCTCACTGTACAGTCGCAGACCGGGGTCGGCCTGGTAAATCGCGACAGTCTCACTCTCCAGCCCGTCGCGCACACGGAGGTAAACGTTCTCACCGCAGATCTTGCCGAGGGCGATGAGGAAGGGCATCGAGGTGGCCTCGAGCGCCCCCTGCTCGACCGAGGCGCGACCGAGCACGCCCCAGCGCGCGCCAAGCCGCCACATGCCGCGGGCCTCATCCTGGATGGCGAAGCCGCGAGCTTCGAGGGTCCGAAGCAGCCGGAAGCCGGCCGTCCTGGTGCAGCGCGCCTCATCGGCGATCGCGGCGAGCGGGGCGGGCCCGATGCGCGACAGCGCCTCCAGTAGGTCGAGCGCCCGCCCGACCGCAGCAATGCTGTAATCTCTGGAGGGTGCAGCCGATTCTTGCGCACCGTTGCCAGATCGGGACCGAGCCTTCCCCTTGCTGCGGCTAGCCTGCGCCATGGGAACACCTGTGGAATGATACCGATTGAAACAAATTTAGCACAGGTCCATTCACCTTGGCAGGGGCACGCGAGCGCATCGAAGGAATTAACGTGCAATTTTCTGAGCGGCAACAGGCTGGGCGCCATTGTTGCGACGGATCGGCTTCCTTGTGGCCTCGGGCACGGTGCGCTAAAGCCCCCCGCTCACGCGCGGCGGGCGCGCAGCGCGGGCGTGGTGGAACTGGCAGACACGCCAGATTTAGGTTCTGGTGGCGCAAGCCGTGGGGGTTCAAGTCCCTCCGCCCGCACCACGCGGCGGGCGGATCAATGACAGGATTTTGACAGAATGCAGGTCACCGAGACCCTCTCCGAAGGGCTGAAGCGCGCCTTCACCGTGGTGGTGCCCGCGGCCGATATCGAGACGAAGCGTGCCGCCAGGCTGGCCAACCTGGCCAAGACACTCACCCTGCCTGGGTTCCGGCCCGGCAAGATACCGCCGACCGTGGTGCGTCAGCGTTACGGTACGGCTGTGAACGCCGAAGTGCTGGAAGAGTCAGTGAGCGAAGCGACGCGACAGGTCCTGACCGAGCGAGGCCTGCGGCCAGCGCTGCAACCCAAGATTGATGTCGTCAGCCTCGATCCGAGCGGCACCGCAAGCAAGGACCTGGAGTTCAAGGTCGAGCTTGAGCTGCTGCCGGAGATCACGCTGCCTGATTTCGGTGCGCTGGAACTAACCAGGATGAAGGTGCCGGTCCCGGCTGAGACTGTGGACCGGGCGCTGGCGGACATCGCCCAGCGGAACCGCAGCCTGGAGCCGATCAGCGCTGAGGAGCTAGGCGATCGCGGCGTGGCGACTGGCGAGGTGCTGACGGTCGACTTTGTCGGCCGGATCGACGGCACCGAGTTCGCCGGCGGCGCCGGCAAGGAGACGCCGGTTGAGATCGGCGGCGGCGGCTTCATCCCGGGGTTCAGCGAGCAGATGGAAGGCATGAAGCCCGGCGAGACCCGCACGGTCGATGTGACCTTTCCCGCCGAGTACGGCAATCCGGAGGTGGCCGGCAAGGCGGCGAGCTTCGAGGTGACGGCGCACGCGATCAGCCGGGCGGTTGTGCCAGCACTGGACGACGAGTTCGCGAAGAAGCTGGGCTTCGACGATCTGGCGGCGCTGCAGGAGATGGTGCGAGGCCGTCTACAGGCAGAATACGACCAGATGGCCAGGCTTCGGCTGAAGCGACAGTTGCTGGACGCGCTGGCCGACCGCGCCGCGTTCGGCGCCCCGGACGGCATGGTCGAGCAGGAGTTCTCCACGATCTGGCAGCGCCTGGAGGCTGATCGGCAGGCGGGCCGGCTGGACGACGACGACAAGGAGAAGGACGACGACACCCTGAAAGCGGAGTACCGGGCGATCGCCGATCGGCGGGTCAGGCTGGGTCTGCTGCTGGGCGAGGTCGGCCGGGTGAACAGCATCACGGTCAGCCAGGATGAGATGACGCGGGCAATGCGCGGCGAGGCGATGCGCTATCAGGGCCAGGAGCAGCAGATATTCGACTTCCTGCGGCAGAACGCGCAGGCGGCGGAGGCACTGCGGGGGCCGATCTTCGAGGAGAAGGTGGTCGATTTCATCCTGGAGCTGGCCAAGGTCGAGGAACGGGAAGTCTCGCTCGATGAGCTGTCACAGGAGCCGGAGGTCGCAGCGGCTGGCGTGCCCGCGTCTGAGGCTGGCGGCGAACCCGCAGCTTCGCAGCCACCGGCCGACTGACCAGTTGGAGTTCCGACCGGTTCCCCTATCTAGATACAGTCTCCCACCGGTTTGAAGGTGCACGCCATGCGCGACCGTGATCCCGTTGAAGTCTATTCCAACAACCTGGTGCCGATGGTGGTCGAGCAGACCGCACGCGGCGAACGCGCCTTCGACATCTACTCGCGGCTGCTGAAGGAGCGGATCATCTTCCTCACCGGCGCGGTCTACGACCAGGTCAGCGCGCTGATCTGCGCCCAGCTGCTGTTCCTTGAATCGGAAAACCCAAACAAAGACATTTCGTTTTATATCAACAGTCCAGGCGGCGTTGTTTCGGCAGGGCTGGCGATCTACGACACTATGCAATACGTCCGCAGCCCGGTCTCCACGGTGTGCATCGGCCAAGCGGCATCAATGGGCAGCCTGCTGCTGTGCGCGGGCGCCAAGAGCAAGCGGTTCGCCCTGCCGAACTCGCGCATCATGGTGCACCAGCCGTCGGGCGGTGCCCAGGGCCAGGCAACGGATATCGAGATCCAGGCCCGCGAGATACTGACACTCCGGAAGCGGCTGAACGAGATCTACGTGCGCCACACCGCCCAGCCGATCGAGGCCATCGAACGCCGGCTCGAGCGCGACAGCTATATGTCGGCGGAGGAGGCGCGGGACTTCGGCCTTGTGGACGAAGTGGTGGAGAACCGGCCGACCACGGAAGACATCTCCAGCCGGGGCTGACACCGGGCTCCGCCGTCCATACCCGGCGGGTCGGGTATGACAGCATGGTTCTTGTCCCCGCGGGCCGCCGCGGGGTAAACTCGACCCTTGGCCCCACGCGAGTCCGGGGCAGGAGTTCGCATGAGCAAGTCCGCCGATTCGAAGAACACGCTGTACTGCTCGTTCTGCGGCAAGTCCCAGCATGAGGTCCGGAAGCTCATCGCGGGCCCGACGGTGTTCATCTGCGACGAATGCGTCGAACTATGCATGGACATCATCCGCGAGGAGCATAAGACGCACCTCGTGAAGTCACGCGATGGCGTGCCGACGCCGCGCGAGATCTGCAAGGTGCTCGACGACTATGTGATCGGCCAGGACCACGCCAAGCGGGTGCTCTCGGTTGCTGTGCACAACCACTACAAGCGGCTGGCGCACGGGCAGAAGAACAACGACATCGAGATCGCCAAGTCGAACATCCTGCTGGTCGGACCAACCGGGTCGGGCAAGACGCTGCTGGCGCAGACACTGGCGCGCATTCTGGACGTCCCCTTCACCATGGCGGACGCCACGACGCTGACCGAGGCCGGCTATGTCGGCGAGGATGTCGAGAACATCATCCTGAAGTTGCTGCAGTCGGCCGACTACAACGTGGAGCGGGCGCAGCGCGGCATCGTCTACATCGACGAGGTCGACAAGATCAGCCGCAAGTCGGACAACCCTTCGATCACCCGTGACGTGTCGGGCGAGGGTGTGCAGCAGGCGCTGCTGAAGATCATGGAAGGCACCGTGGCGTCGGTGCCGCCGCAGGGTGGCCGCAAGCACCCGCAGCAGGAATTCCTGCAGGTCGACACCACGAACATCCTGTTCATCTGCGGCGGGGCGTTCTCCGGATTGGAGAAGATCATCGCGGCACGCGGCAAGGGCTCCGGGATGGGATATGGCGCGGAGGTGCGTTCGCAGGACGAAAGGCGGACCGGCGCGATCCTGCGCGAGGTGGAGCCGGAAGACCTGCTGAAGTTCGGCCTGATCCCCGAGTTCATCGGCCGCCTGCCGGTGGTGGCGACGCTTGAGGATCTCGATGAAGGCGCGCTGATGGAGATCCTGACCAAGCCGAAGAACGCGCTGGTCAAGCAGTACGGCAGGCTGTTCGAGATGGAAGGGGTCAAGCTCTCTTTCACGGACGATGCGCTGCGGTCGGTGGCGACGCGGGCGATCGCCCGACGCACCGGTGCGCGTGGTCTGCGCTCGATCATGGAGTCCATCCTGCTGGCGACCATGTTCGATCTGCCTGGTCTTGACGGAGTAGAGGAGGTGGTGATCAACCGCGAAGTCGCCGAATCGCGAGCCAACCCGCTCTACCTCTACGGCAAGGAGCGGGCTGAGAGCTCGGCCTGAGCGGGCATTGCGCTCGCGGATTTGCGACCCACGGGATTGTCAGGGACTTGCGCTGCATCCCCCGGCAGCCGATATGCGATTCCGACCGGTGGGCGTCCCCTGCTCATCGAGGCGCCCCCCGTGCCGCAGGAATTGCAATAAGTCGGGCGGACTGGGCGTCGACTGTCCATAAGGAGGTCACTCATGGATGAATCCGAACGGCCTGCGCCGGAACCGCAGGGACGCCCGGACGAAGCAGTGCCTGCTCCCGCACGCGGCGATGTGCTGGCGGTTCTTCCACTGCGGGACATCGTCGTTTTCCCACACATGATCGTGCCGCTGTTCGTTGGTCGCGAGAAGTCGG
>DASSRN010000230.1:0-3204 GCA_035701785.1 Acetobacteraceae bacterium
GTTCGACCTGGGCACGATGACCGCCGACGCCGTGGCCGGCGAGGGGGTCTTCACCGGCAAGGCGCATTGCGATGCCTGCCATGACGGGCCGCTGTTCTCCAAGGCGACGACGTTCCAGGGCGACACCGCCTTCGCACCCATTCTCAACATGCAGATGGCGGACGGCGGCGGCAGCAACGCGCTGTATGACAACGGCTTCTACAACATCGGCGTGCGGCCGGCCTTCGAGGACCGCGGCGTCGGCAGCGTAGACGCCTACAACAATCCTCTGTCGTTCACCCGGCAGTACGTCACGGCACCCGGCAGCACGAATGTCGGCCTCGACCAGTTCTCGGTGCCGCCGTGCACGAGCGGATCCTGCACGCCGCTGCCCACCACGGTGTCCACCCAGACGCAGCGCGTCGCAGTCGATGGCGCGTTCAAGGTGCCCAGCCTGCGCAACGTCGCGCTGACGCCGCCCTATTTCCACAACGGCGGACAGCGTTCGCTTGCCGACGTCATCGCCTTCTACAATCGTGGCGGCGACCGGCGCACGTTGGTCAATGGCGACACCACGGGCACCGGCACGCTGGGCCGTCCGGTGGCGACCACGACGGTCACACCGCAGATGGGCGGCAGCAACATGGATCCGCAGGTCACGTCGCTGAGCCTGACGGCAACACAGCAGACTCAGCTTGTGGCATTCCTTCAGGCGCTGACCGATCCGCGGGTGGCCTGCCATGCGGCGCCATTCGATCACCCCGGTCTTACCGTCGCGAATGGTCAGGTCGCGCAGGACGCCAACAACGACGGCAAGGCCGATGACGCGCCCACGGTCATTCGCGAGGTGGGCGCCACCGGCTACAGCACCTGCCAGCAGCTGTACACCCGACTGAACGCCGGCGATCTCTTCCTCTCCTCACCGGCCTTCGACGCGATGAAGACACGGACCAGCGGTCCCTGAGAGCCGTGCAGCGCGCCGGTCCCGGCCCCAGTACAGCCGGACCGGCGCGCCCTTCGTACAAGAACAAGGAGGTTGCGCCATGTCCCTGGTCCGTCGCGTACCCACCGAACATACTGACCTGCGTGCGAGCTCCCCGAAATCCGCTTCCGACAGCGAGGCACTGATTGAATTGGCACGGCGCTGTCGCAGGCTGATCCAGGGAATTCGCGACGATCGGACCCGCCAGGTGCTCGCCGACATGGCGGCCGAACTCGAGGAACGCGCTTCCGGTCGCGACTCGCGTCAGTACCCGCGCCGATAAGAGCCCAGCACGCGCATGTCGCGCCTTCGCTCCAGCAACCGCATCAATGCGTCTTCGCCGGCATGGCCCGCAACCTCGATGAGGTATCGGTGCGTATCCAACGACCTCCGGCTTGGCCGTTCATAGATCGTGAGCACCTGTACGCCCGCTTCACCGAAGCACGCCAGCAGCTCTGCCAGGTCGTTATCCGCCACAGATGCGAGCAACGACGTCTTGTCGCAGCCGCTTGCCGGCGGCATCGCATGGCCTAGCACCCACCAGCGCGTGACGTTGTGCGGCCCTTCTTCGATGCCGTCGACGAGTGATTCCAGGCCATAGATCGTCGCGCCGATCCGGGGGCCGACTGAGGCCTTGTCCAGCGTCGCGCTGAGCGAGACGCGCCGGGCTGCGTCGCCGCCACTTGTCGCCGCGGTGCGGCGCACCTGCGGCATGACGCGATCCAGCCAGGGCTTGGCTTCCTCTAGCGCCACCGGATGGGCGAAGACTTCGGTGATCTCGTGCTGTCGGGTTCCCGGCCGCACCAGCAGGCTGTATCCCAGCATCCGCGCGTACTCGGCAATCACCGTGACCCGCGGCTGGTCGAGCACCGCATCCATGTACGGCGTCACGCCGACGATCGAGGTTGTGACGGGAATGCAGGCCCGGTCCACCGTGCCGTCTGCATAGGCGGTGAACAGTGCATCATACGCGAGAGGGACGAGATCAGCCTCGCCGAACAGATCGATAGCGGCCTGATGGGTCCACGAGCCCGCCGGGCCCAGATACGCTGTGCGCATTGCGTGAGCATATACAATGCCACAGCGCCGTCACCCTTGGAGTTGCGTTGGCTGTAACCCAGAGAAGTGGAACCGTAAAACACGCAGAACACGCAAATGGATTCCGGCGAGCACAGGGTTGCAGCTGCCGCCCTTCAACTTCAGCAAGCCTCGCCCCGAGATCAACGGCATGGTCCTGGCCCTGTAAGGCGCTGTCGCCCTTTGCGTGTTTTGCGGTTCCTTTTTCCTTACGGCCGACAGACCGCGTGTTCACCCTTGGCCCCCGACCGCGACAAGCGCCCAGTCCTCAGCGGATGATGATCTCGACGCGGCGGTTCTGTGGCTCACGCACCCCCGGGCCGGTCTGGACCAGGAGATTGTTCTCGCCGAAGCCCTGGATTGTTATGGCGTTCTGCGGCACGCCATCGCGCAAGAGTTCTGCCTGGACAGCCCGTGCCCGGCGCACTGACAGGCTCTGGTTGTACTGCGGCGTGCCGGAGGTATCGGTGTAGCCATTCACTTCGATCCGGGTGTACTGGACGCGGGTCGACGTGTCGGCGGCCTCTTTGATGATCTGGCGGGCGCGATCGGTCAGCGTGGACTTGTCCCAATCGAAGAACACCAGGTAGGAGCGCGAAGGCGCCGGGGCGGGCGCTTCGACCGGGGCGGGTGGTGGTGGCGGAGGCGGCGGCGCGAAATTGTAGCGCAGGCCGACAAGGACCGCGTGGTTGAAGTTGTTGCCCAGCTTGACGCGCGAAGGCACTGCCGGCGATACGGCGGTTGGAATCGCGGTCATGTCATATGTCCGTGACCCGACGCCGAAGAACCGGTACTCGGTGGTCAGCGCCAATCCGCGCACATACGGGATGTTGAACGCGGTGCCCAGGATGAACTGGTAGGCGATCGCACCTGGGACATCGCCCGAAGAGAATGCCGGGAATCCAGTGGGCACGCCGTTCAGATGGAAGCCCGAAAGCCGCGCCCAGCTATAGCCCACGCCGACGCCGACATAGGGCGCCACGTACGGGTTCGGCAGCCATGGCGAGATGTCATACAGCGCATTGAACATCATGCCATATTTGCGTTCGCGGCCACCCGCCACGGCCGGGAATGCAAGGTCGTGTGCACTGTTGACTGGGTTGTTGCGCAGATCGCCTTCAAGCTCGAGCCTCAGGCCGAATGGAAACGCCCAGCCGACGCTGGCC
>DASSRN010000231.1:0-2930 GCA_035701785.1 Acetobacteraceae bacterium
GAACAGGCTGGTACCACGCAGGAGCATCCCGTTCAGCTTCTTTTCCAATTCCTCGGACCCCTTGCCGGCGAAGATGACCGGGCACCGGTCGCCGTAGATGATTGCGGCGGCGATGTCGTACAGAAATGACTTGCCGGTACCTGGGGTAGGAGAGGTAGCGCCGTGTATTGGTGCCACGCCCATAGCTGCGCGGATCACGGAAGTGATGAGCAGCGAGAGCCCGACCGAGTGGGATGCTTCATCCACGAACGGGAACTCGGCCAGCAGATCATCGAGCAGCTTTAGCCCTGCGATGCTCTCGCTCATCTCCGGCTCGTCGCTGATGGTCGGAACGTGCAGGTCGGGTGGCAGGGCGAGGTAGTATCGGCCGGCAGGATCGTAGCCGGGCTGCAGCAGCAGCGAACCGTCGCGGCGGATCGTGGGGCTGCTGAGGATACCGCGCACCTGCGGCAGGCGCCACTGACCGACGCGGCCGAGCAGGATGCGAGCGACCATCATCGGCGGGTCAACCGGCACATGGCAACCTTGCTGTTTGTTCCACTTCCGCCACGCGGCGGTGCGACAGAACAAATCCATAACTTCGGGCGCGCCGAGCGGGTGTAGTGCGGCGACGTGCGTTTTGCTCCCGTCGGCCGCGGCAAGCTCGGTGATAGCGGGACGCACCAGGATGCCGCGGTGGTAGACCGGTACGCGGCTGCCGATGATGGCAGCCTCAGCGGCGTCGGCGAGGCGGTGCAGGAGGCTCTTCTCCACCGTAATAGGCGCGCGGTCCCCGTCGGCGATTTCGTAGGGATCGGCGATCCATTCAGGGGCATGGCCTCCTTCGCCTTTGGTATCATCGTCCTTGGTGCCGTCGCCATCGACGCTGTCAGCCCTGGTGCCCTCATCATCGGTATCGTCAGCATTGGTGCCGTCGTCCGCGTTGGCTTTGATGCCGTCGTCGTCGTCGGTTTCGCTCGTATCGGCGTGGTGCTCGTCCTGCTTCCTGTAGAGCTGCTCACCCGGCTCGGCCTCGTTGTCTGGCACCTCTCCCGGCTCCGGTTCGGCTGCCGGGCGGAGTGGTGGCCACGGTGGCACCTCCGCTTGTGTTGGGTCTGCGCGCTCCCCCGGTGCAGCAGGTCCAGAGGGAGAAGGTAGACCCCCGGCCCCGCTCGGCTTCACTCCTTCCCGGGCGCCCTTGCACAGCCCAGCCCGTGCCATCCGTGCCGCGCGGGCGAGATGGATGATGGTGGCGCCGGTCACCGCGGCGCCATTAAAGCCGCGGCCAAACGTGAGCCACTTCGACGCCAGCACATCGGCGTCGTAGCGGTCGCTCTTCGCCGACCACGCGTCCCAGGCCGCGAATCCGGCGTCGCTGCCGTTCGTCTCGTGGTGGAACGCGCAGCCGACCTTGATCCAGGTGTCATAGTCGTCGGCGGGAAAGTCGGCCAGTTCATCGACAAGCCGCACCAGTCCAACTGGCGGCTTAGCATCGGCGCCTTTGGGACGACGCCGTGCACCGGTGCGCGCCGTGGTAGGGGGTTCGGCGCCAATCAGCGGGGCAAGTTTCTCGAAGAAAGCGTCGACCTGTGCCTCGGTGATTGCCGGCACCATGGTGATCCCGATGTTCTCCGGACCGCCGTCCAGCCATTGCAGCTCAACGCCAGAGGGATGCCGACTGTAGGCAACATACTGCTGGCCCTTGCCGAGAACCTCGACTTTGCACGCGTGGTCCTTGGTGTGGCTAGCTCCGACCAGACTACGCTTGGCCGGCTGGCCCACCGCGGCGCGGTAGACCAGTAAGCAACGCGCGCTGTTCTGCCGAGTGCGACTGATAGTGGGGCCGAACATGTCAAATGCCAGCGCCATTGCGATGCGGGCCAATTCTGGTGTGTCGATGTCCAGATCGATTGCGCGCAGCCCAGCTGTGGCAATGCCCGTGTTCAACGCATGCCGGACTGGCGGATATTTCAGGAAGTCTGGCGGATCACGCTGCGCCAGCTCAGCCCAGTTATTGCCGATCGGCGCTTTGCCAGCCTTCTTCGGGTCGGCGTGGTTCCAATTCAAAACCGGGACCACACGCCAGCCGTTTTCCCAGCAGCGTTCACGCAACGCCCGGACAGCGTCGATGTCCTCGTCTGTCGCGCTCATGGCCGTGGCTCTTCGGCAGCGCCCAGCACTTGCGGGTGTGTTGCGCGCACTGCTGCGATGACGGCCCGTTCGAATTGGAGATGCGCTGCCTCGTCGGTGAACCGCAAGAACGCGAAATAGAGCGGCTTGCCGCGGTCGTTCAGCACCGGGCTGCCGTCTTTGTTCAGCATCGGGCGTGACGGCAGGTTGATCCAGCAACGGTCACCGACCTGATGGATGGCGACATCACGAATCATTAGCCGGGTGACCGGCAAGGTCACGTCAACGAACCCGCGCAGAGTGTGCTTGCGCATCGGACGGAATGCCGCGACCAAGATGCTCATAGCTGAGCGCCTCGGCTGCCAAGGCCGTGAGGCGAGCGCGACCGCGGCGGATCGGACGCGGAAGCTGCGTCACGCGAGGTCAGGTTGCCACCTTGACCATAGCGCGGGGTAACGAGAGCACCGCGCGATGCAGCGACCGGTACTCGATAAGGGTGCGACTGCCGCACTTGAGTAGAACAATCTGGCCGCGTGCAGCACGCCGATAGATCTCCGAGCGAGAAAAGCCGCTGATGCGAACTGCCTCACGCATGCGGAGCGCGATCGGTTCACCAGACCAGTGGCTTGCCGTGCTGAGCAGCATGTCAGCACCGTTGATCGGAGCAGACTGTTCAGGAGCTTCTGTGCCCAATCCCACCGTCTCCCACTGTCGCCAGCTAGCGCATGGCGTGTGGAGACGGATACGTGTGGCGCACGCCTGTTTACAAACCTCAATTCACCTCATTCGCATCAATTGAGGTGATTGAAGCGGATTGCTAT
>DASSRN010000232.1:0-4895 GCA_035701785.1 Acetobacteraceae bacterium
ACCTTCATCCTTGTTGCCGGCGGCATCGACGCCTTGGGCGATGTCCGACGACTGCGCGTGCAGATGACAGACGATCTCGGCCTTCTCCCAGCTGAATCCCGGCTGGTCGTAGCCGATGTCGTGAATCGCCATGCGCGCGAGATGCGTCAGCAGTTCGGGCGTGACCGTCGCCGGCCCGCGGGTCTCGCCGGCGAACACCACGCGGTTGGTGGTGACCAGCGTCTCGCAGGCGACACGCGAGTAGGGGTCGGCGGCGAGATATGCGTCCAGCACCGTGTCGCTGAGCCGGTCGGCCACCTTGTCGGGGTGCCCTTCGGACACGGACTCGGAGGTGAACAGGAACTCACCTGTATCGCGCATGGATGATTTCTCTCGGGTTTTGGCAGAATGGAAGGTCGCAGGCGGTTTGGCGGAAAGGTCTGGGGGGGTCAAGTGCGGCCCACGGCTAGTCCGTCCAGGCTCACGCGGCCGCGAATGGCCAGTTCGGCGACCGGGCCGGAGCGATATCCCGCGATCGCGTGGAACGTGTTCTCGTCCCGCTGAACCCAGGCGCCGCCGCGTACCGTGGAGCCGGTGTTGATCGTGGCATAGAAGGCGATAGCGGCGTGGCATGCCAGCAGCGCGGCGGTGTCGAATTCAAGGACCACCGGCGGCAGCGCTGCAGGATCCTCGCGCGTGCGAAGGCGCCGGTTGGCGGCGACGAAGCGGTCGCGCCGGGCGGCGGTGGCCCAGAAGAACACATGGCTGTCGATGAGCCTCCGCCACAGGTCGGCGCGACCGGCAAAGGCACCGGTGAGAGTGGGCAGCAAGCGGTGATCCGACATCAGCTGCGGCCGCAGCACCGCGACGCCGCCACCCTTGAGCTCGACGGTGACATAGCGGTCCCGGTTGGTGCCGGAGCCGTAGAACTCGCTGGCCGGGCGGAGGCAGCCGGGTGATGCGGCGGCACCATCGGCTTCGATCACGTGCCAGACGCGCGGATACCGGGCCGCCAGACGCGTCACGCCATCGTTCAATCCGTTCAACGCAGACGCGGCGCGCTTGGATAGCGCAGCGCATCCACCACCAGGGCGAAGGCGGGCGTCGGCTGCCGGCGGCTGGGATAGTAGAGGTGGTAGCCAGTGTACGGTGGGCACCAGTTTGCCAGCGCGCGCACCAGTTCGCCCCGCGCAAGATGCGGCTGCACTTGCTGTTCAGAGAGGTAGGCAAGGCCGAAGCCGGCGAGCGCGGCGTGCAGGATGAGGGCACTGGTGTTGAACACCAGCTGGCCATCGACGCGCACGCGCAGTTCGCGCCCGCCTTTCTCGAATTCCCAGGCATACAGCCCACGATTCGGCAGGCGGAGATTGATGCACTGATGCGCGGTCAGGTCTTGCGGCGTGCGCGGCGGCGGGTCCCTGGCGAAATAGGACGGTGAACCGACGACCGCCATGCGGATGTCCGGCCCGATCCGCACGGCGATCATGTCGTTCGCGACCTGCTCGCCAAACCGCACGCCGGCGTCAACGCGCTCGGCCACGACATCAGTGAGGCCGTAGTCGATGATGATCTCCACCTTGATGTCGGGGTAGTTCGGCAACAGCCGCTCGACGGCAGGCAAGAGCACCGCATCGGCGGCGTTCTCAGTCGCGGTGATGCGAACGGTGCCGGCCGGCTTGTCCCTCAGTTCACTCAGCGTCGCCAACTCGGCGTCGATCTCCTCGAAGCGCGGCGCGACGGTACGCAGCAGGCGTTCGCCAGCCTCGGTCGGCGCGACACGACGGGTGGTGCGGGTGAGCAGCCGAACGCCGAGCCTCGCTTCAAGGCCGCGGATGGTCTGGCTGAGCGCGGATTGGGACACGCCGAGTTGCGTCGCCGCCCGGGTGAAGCTCTGCGCCTGCGCGACGGCGACGAAGGCGGCCAGATCGTGGAAGTTCGCCCCAGCCATTCATAAGCAGCCCTAATAGCTTCATTCAGATGATACGCTCTAATCGGGGGTAATCCAGTCGCCAGATAAGGGACCAGCGAGAAGGAGAAGCACGATGGAGATCAGACGAAGCGGCGCGCAGCCGTCCGGCAATGGCGCAGCAGAGTGGTTCACCGGAACGGTGCGGATCGATCCGCTGTTCAGCCCGCCCGATCCGGCGCGCGTCGCCGGTGCCCTGGTCACGTTCGAGCCGGGCGCGCGTACGGCGTGGCACACGCACCCACTCGGCCAGACGCTGATCGTCATGACCGGCCTTGGCTGGGTGCAGCGCGAGGGCGGTCCTGTCGAGGAGATCCGGCCAGGCGACGTGGTGTGGTTCGCGCCGGGTGAGAAGCATTGGCACGGAGCAGCGGCGACCACCGCGATGAGCCACATCGCGATTCAGGAGAAGCGCGACGGCAAGGCGGTCGATTGGATGGGACATGTCACCGACGAACAGTATCGGCGGTGAAGGGCAGCAAGCCATGATACAGGGTATCAAGGACAAGAAGAGCGGGCCCATCATCAATGTCGCATCGATTGCCGGCCACAAGGGCCGGCCGGCCGGCGTGGTCTATGCCGCGACCAAGCAGGCGGTACGCGCGATCGCGGAAGGGCTGCGGCAGGCGGTGAAGCCATACAACATCCGCAGCAGCACGATCATCTCGCCCCGGATGGTCGCGACCGAACTGTTCGACAGCATCGCCGAGCGCGATATCGCCGACGTCATGCATCGGCGCTATGAAGGCGCGGTTTCCGCGGAGTCATTTGCGCGGATCGTGGCGTTCGCGATCAGCCAGCCGGACGACGTGGACATCAACGAGATCCGGTTCCGACCCACCAGCCAGGAGTACTGAAATGCCGCATGTGATCGTGAAGCTGTATTCGGGACGTTCCGAGCAGCAGAAAGCCGGGATCGCCGAAGCGGTCACGCAGGCCATCATGGCGAGCACCGGCAACGCAGCAGACACGGTCTCGGTCAGCATCGAGGATGTCGCGCCGAACGAGTGGGCGGAGAAGGTCTACAAGCCGGACATCCAGGGCAAGCCGGACACGCTGTACAAGAAGCCCGGATACGACTCGCCCTGACGAGCCTTGTACAGGCGGCGACCCGTCCCCCCGTCGCTCACGTCATGCCCAACACGTCCATCATCGAATAGAGGCCCGGCCTGCGACCGGCGACCCATTGCGCCGCGCGCACGGCACCGGTGGCGAAGGCGCGGCGATCGAACGCGCGATGGGTGAGCGCGATGTGCTCGGTGGCCGAGGCGAAGAGCAGCGTGTGCTCGCCCACCACCTGCCCGCCGCGCAGCGCGGCAAAGCCGATGCCGCCGGTCTTGCGTGCGCCGGTGTGCCCGTGCCGGCCGCTCTCCATCACGTCGGACAGCGTCACGCCGCGGCCCTTCGCCACCGCGCGGCCCATGCCGATCGCGGTGCCCGATGGTGCGTCGACCTTCTGGCGGTGGTGCATCTCGACGATCTCCGCGTCGTAGGCGTCGGCCGGCAGCGCGGCGCCCATGCGTTCGGACAGCGCCAGCACGAGATTGACGCCGGCCGAGAAGTTCGAGGCGTAGACCACCGGGATGTTCCCGGCGGCGGTCGCCACCGCCTTCTCGTCGGTCTCGGAAAGGCCGGAGGTGCCGAGTACCCAGGCTTTGCCCGAGCGGGCGATCGCCGCTGCGGTCGCCTGCGCGGTGGCGGCATTGGTGAAGTCGATCACCACGTCCGATGCGGCGGCGAGCGCAGCGATGTCGGGCAGCAGTTCGACCCCTGCGGGTGCCTTGCCGGAGCCGGAGCGGCCCACGCCGCCAACAAGATCCGCCCCGGCGGCGCGCACCTCTTCTACCAGCAGGTGCCCCATGCGGCCGGTGACGCCGGCGATACCGATGCGGACTGCCATGTCGCTTCCTCCCCGGTTCGATACGCCGATCCTGCTTGCGCCGGGCGATGGAGGCAATTCAGGGTCGGGGACGTTGAAAATAATCATCAACTCGATAATACAATGACACGGAAGCGTGTTAATGTGCACCAACCTCGACGCAATGCCTGGCCAGACGAACCCTGAAGAGGCGGCAAACCGGCATGTCAGAAGAAGGTTGGTTCTACCTTGAGCACGGGGAGGCGCAGGGACCGGTCGATGACCTGGGACAGCCGCTGCGTGAGAACGGGATTTCCAACCACACCTTGGTGTGGCGGCTTGGACAGGATCGATGGCGACCGCTCCAGGCAGTGTCGCCGCACCAATCGCGATCAGCAGTCGGCTGGACCGATGCGCGCCCGCATCCCTGGCGACGATACTTTGCAAGAACCTTCGACCTCGTGGTGAATGGCGCTCTCAGCTGGGCGCTGTTGGGTATCATACTTTATATCGTCGCACCGGCAGCCGGCCCGGACCTGCTGACCAGCGCCGGCGACAACACCACTATCGCCGGTATATTGAACGCAGCTCTCGTACTTCCGCTGAACGCAGTATTCATTGGCTGCACCGGTGGAACCCTGGGTAAATGGCTTATCGGGGTTCGTGTCCTCGCAGCCGACGGAGACGTCATTGGATTTGTGCCGGCCTTCCGGCGCGAATGTGCGGTCTGGCTGCGCGGGCTCGGTCTGTGCATTCCGGTGATCGCCATACTCACCTGCGTGAACGCCTACAAAAACCTCAAGCGAAATGGTTCGGTGTCCTGGGACCAGAACCGGGCATTCGAAGTCGTGCACCGGGATGCAGGCACACAACAAGTAGTTGGCTGTATTACTGCGTTGCTGATAGCAGTCGTGACATTGGCAGGCCTGACCTCATTGACTGCAAAATGAGCAAGCACGATCCGCCATCCGATTGGTATGTCTCCGACAGGGGAACAGAGCAAGGCCCTTATTCCACTGCTGCGATCGTTCGCAAGGTCGTCAGTGGCGAGTTAGGTGACGATCTGCGGGTCTGGCGCCCGGGGTGGACGGA
>DASSRN010000233.1:0-5187 GCA_035701785.1 Acetobacteraceae bacterium
CCGGCACCTGGACGATCACCGGGTTCGTGCCAGATGCCGACTTCTCGCAGTTACCGGCGTTCTATGGACGGCCTGCCGATGTCGTGCACAAGGTGGTGAATGGCGGCGCCGGCAAGTTCGTGAACGATGAAATCCACAACAAGCTGCACGTGCAGGTGCTGGGCGGCTGGTTCGACCTCGGCTTCAACGAATGGTTCTCGACGCGCAAGCCGCTCGACTCGCTGGCGTCGCTGAAGGACATGAAGCTGCGCAGCCCGGGCGGCGTGCTCAATTCGTGGCGCATTCGCTTCTTTGGCGGCATCCCCAATGTCACCGCCTGGCCCGACGTGCCGCTGGCGATGTCGCAGGGCACGTTCGACGGGCTGATCAGCAGCAACGAGAGCGTCAACAGCTCGAAGCTGTTCGACTCCGGCCTGCGCTACTCGCTGCAGGACAACCAGGGCATGGGGCTCTACGTGCCGATGGTGAACCCGGCGTTCTGGCAGAAGGTTGGGCCGCAGCTACAGGAGAAGATGGTCGGGCTGTGGCACGACAATATAGCGACCTATCGCGCCAACACCGCCAAGCTGCAGGAGAGCGGCCGCGCCGCACTGGAGAAACTCGGAGTGAAGTTCGTCGACGTGCCGCAGGCCGACCTGGACGCGACGCACGCTGCACTACTGAAGGTGCAGGACAAGGCGGTGGAGGAAGCGCACATCTCGCCCAAGCTGGTCGAGTTGGTCATGCAGGACGTGGGCGCCTGAGCTGAACCGCCTCTCGCAGCTTTGGGACCGGGTCGAGCGGATCGTCGTCGGTCTGCTCGGCGCGTTCGCACTGGTGATCGCCGTGCTCCAGGTGTTCGGCCGCTATATCGATCCAGAGCATGCCATCACCTGGGCCGAAGAGGTGATCGTCTATATAGCTGTATGGGCGATCATGCTCGTCGCCAGCGATCTGGTGCGCACCAACGGCCATGTACGCCCCGATCTCGTGCTGCGCGTGCTGCGGCCGCAAACCCAGCGCTGGGTCGAGGCATTCAACTGCCTTGTGGCGATCGCCTTCACCGCCGGCATGGTGTGGTATGGCTGGGACGTGGTTGACGTCGCCGTGCTGCTGGACCAGCGCAGTTCGTCCGACCTGCAGTTCCCGATCTGGATCTATTATCTCGCACTGCCGGTCGGCGGCGGGCTGATGCTGATCCGCTACCTGGTGCGGCTCTACGCCTACCTGTTCCGCTTCGATCCGCGCGTCATGACGATCGGCCACGCGATCGAGCATGAGGCGCCGCCCGACCTCGCTCTGCCACCACGCTAGATGTGGACCGCCGGCTTCCTGCTGATGTTCTTCGGCCTGCTCGCGGCCGGCATGCCGATCTTCCTGGTGCTGGGCACCTGTGCCGCAGTGCTGTTCTTCGTCTCCGGCCAGCCGATGGTCGGCGTGGCGCAGAACATGATCGACCAGCTCAACTCCACCACACTGATGGCGTTGCCGTTGTTCGTCATGGCCGCCGCCTTCATGCGGCGGGGCGGCGTGGCACAGGCGCTGGTGGATTTGTCCGCCGCCTGGCTGGGCGGCATCAAGGGTTCGCTCGGACTGGTCGCGGTGGTGTCGTGCGCGCTGTTTGCAGCGATATCGGGATCGTCCGTCGCCACCGCGCTGGCGATGGGCACAATCCTCCTGCCGGCGATGCTGGAACGTGGCTATCCGCGCGGCTTCGCCCTGGGCGTGCTAGGCGCGTCGGGCACGATCGGCGTGGTAATTCCGCCGTCGCTGGCGCTGATCCTCTACGGCATCGTCACCGAACAGTCGGTGCCGCGCCTGTTCCTCGCCGGCATCCTGCCCGGACTGCTGCAGGCCGGCGCATTCTTCATTTGGGTGCTGTACTACGCGCGGCGCAAGAATTTCCCGGCCGAAGCGCCGATGCCGTTCCGCCAGCGGCTGCGGGTGACCTGGCGCGCGCTGCCGGCGATGGCGGTGCCGTTCGTTGTACTGATGGGCATCTACGGCGGCTTCATGACCATCACCGAATCGGCAGCACTCGCCGCCGTGACTGCGCTGATCGTCAGCGTTGGCGTCTATCGCGGCTTCCCGGTCAGCCGCACGCTCGATGTCATCGCCGAGGCGCTGCGCAGCGCCGGCGTGATCATGCTGATCATCGCCACCGCCCTGGTGTTCGGCCACTGGATGACCGGATCAGGCATTCCCGGCCAGCTGGTGGACTTCGCCGCACATCGCGGCTTTGCCACCTGGGAGTTCCTGCTGACGATCAACGTGCTGCTGCTGGTGATCGGCTGCTTCCTTGAGGTGGTAAGCACGCTGCTTCTGGTGATGCCGATCCTGGCGCCCGTACTGCTGCCGCTTGGCGTCGATCCGGTGCATTTCGGCATCATCTTCACCCACAACATGGAGGTCGGACTTGTGCATCCACCGGTCGGGCTGAACCTCTACGTGCTGTCGACCATCTCGGATGCGCCAGTGGGTGAGGTGATCCGCGGCATTCTGCCGTTCCTGATCTTGCTGCTGATCGTGCTTGGCATCATCACCTACGTGCCGGAGCTTACGCTGTGGCTGCCGCGCGTGGTCTACGGGTCGTGATCAGCGGATCACGGAGATGAGAATGAGGTGCCGGCAAAGAGCAAGTAATACACAGAGAACACCGAGTGCACACAGAGTTCCACAGAGAAAAACCTTGCGCTACGCGCAAATAGTAGAAACAGCGTGCGCGAAGCGCCCAAACCGTTCTCTGCAGGACTGTGTGCTCTGTATCACTTTCTTTGCCGCGGGCGGCAATGACCCACTGATCGACATCGATCCGCGGCACGGTCAGCGCCGGCCGAACAGCCGTTCGATCTCCGCCTTCGACAGCTTGAGGAAGGTTGGGCGCCCATGGCTGCACGTGGCAGCCCGCGGTGTCGCCTCCATCTGGCGCAGCAGCGCGTCCATCTCGGCCGCGTTCAGCCGCCGACCGGCGCGGATCGAACCGTGGCAGGCCAGCCGCGCGATCACCGCGTCGAGCCGCGCGTTCAGCGCGGTCGCTTCGTCCAGTTCGGCGAACTCGTCGGCGAGGTCGCGCAGCAGCGGCCCGGGATCGGGCGAGCCCAGCGCAGCCGGCAGCGCGCGGACCATCACCGCGCCCGGACCGAACGCCTCGATCTCCAGGCCCAGGCGGGCGAGGTCGGCGCCGCGCGCAAGCAGCCGCCCCGCATCGGCCGGCGGCATGTCCACCACCGCCGGCAGCAGCAGCGCCTGCGACCGCACCTCGCCGTCCAGCATCTGCTCGCGCAGCGCCTCATGCGTCAGGCGTTCGTGCGCCGCGTGCTGGTCGACCAGCACCAGCGATCCGTCGCCGGCTACCGCGATCACATACGTGTCGAGCACCTGCGCGACCGGCGCACCCAGCGGGTGGTCGGCCTGCGGCTGCGCGGCCGGCACCATGCGCGCAGCGGGAGCGGCGCCGAATGCGAGCTGCGTCTCGGCCATTCCCGGGAGCGGCACGGAGCGATACGGCACTTGTGCCGGCCGGGAATGCACGAGGTGCAGCGCTGGCCGCGGTGCCGGCAATGCCGTCCCGGCGCCGCCGGCGAGCGCGCGGCCGAGGCCGCCGATCACCAGTGCCCGCACCGAAGCTGCGTCGCGGAAGCGCAACTCGGCCTTGGCCGGGTGCACGTTCACGTCCAACTCGTCGGCCGGGAGATCGAGCCACAGCGCAACGATCGGGTGACGACCGACCGCGATCACCTCGCGATAGGCCACGCGCACGGCGCCCTTGAGCATCGGATCGGCGACGGGACGCCCGTTCACCGTCAGCGCCTGCGCCGCCGCCGTCGCCCGGGTGACGGCAGGCGAGCAGGCATACCCGTCGATACGCAGCGCGCCGCGCTCGCCGGCCACATGCACCATCGCCTCCGCGGCTTCAGCGCCGAACAACGCCGCAACGCGGTCGGCGCGGTCCTGCGATGGCAGATCGAACACCGTGCGGCCATCGCACTCCAGCCGGAACGCGACCGAAGGCGCGGCCAGCGCCAGGCGGCGCACCGCAGCCTCGGCGTGCTCGGCCTCGGTGCGCGGGTGTTTGAGGAATTTGCGGCGGGCCGGGGTGGCGAAGAAAAGATCGCGGACCACCACTTGGGTGCCGGGCGGGCCAGCGGCCGGCATCACCTCCGAGACGCTACCCCCCTCGACGCGAATTTCCGAGGCGTGCTGCGCGTGCGGAGGGCGCGAAATGATGGCGAGGCGGGCCGCCGCGCCGATCGAGGGCAGCGCCTCGCCGCGGAAGCCCAAGCTGGCGATGTGCACGAGGTCGTCGTCGTCGAGCTTTGAGGTGGCGTGGCGCAGCACGGCCAACGCGAGGCCGTCGGCGTCCATACCGCAGCCGTCGTCAGTCACCTCGATGCGGTCGATGCCGCCGTTGTCGAGCGCGATGGCGATGCGGGCGGCGCCGGCGTCGAGCGCATTCTCAACCAGCTCCTTCACCGCCGCGGCCGGGCGCTCGATCACCTCGCCGGCGGCAATGCGGTTGACAGTTTGGGAAGGGAGGATGCGGATTGCCGGCATTGGTCAGGCCGGTGCGGCAGGAAGAAAGCAAGTAATACACAGAGAACACGAAGTGCACACAGAGTTCCACAGAGTAGAATGATTGGCGCTTCGCGCACCCTCCATCAACAGCCAGCGCAAAGCGCCTAAATTTGCTCGGTGGAACTCTGTGTGCACTCAGTGCTCTCTGTGTATTACTTACTTTGTTGCGAAACGCACCACGCCCCTCAGCTTTCCCCGCGCAGCGCCCGGAACCGAGCAATCAGCCCCGTGGTGGACGAATCATGCGCCCCCGGCACCACCCCCGGCTCCAGTTCCGGTAAGATGCCGCCGGCGAGTTCCTTGCCCAGCTCCACCCCCCACTGATCGAAGCTGTCGATCCCCCATACGCAGCCCTGCACCGCCACCTTGTGCTCATACAGCGCGATCAGCCGCCCCAGCGAGAACGCATCCAGCCGCCCAAACATAATAGTGTTCGAGGGCCGTTCACCTACGCACACCCGATGTGGCATCACAGCCTCGATCTCGGCGGCCGACACCCCCTTGGCCTGCATCTCCGCCCGGATCTCCGCCTCCGGCCGCCCGCGCAGCAGTGCCTCCGCCTGGGCAAACGCGTTCGCCGCGAGCGCGCGATGGGCGTCAGCCCGGTCATGATCGGGATTGGCTGCCAGGATG
>DASSRN010000234.1:0-7457 GCA_035701785.1 Acetobacteraceae bacterium
GAGAGGGAATATTCTTTCATGAGCCGCATCGCAGCCCGCTTCGCCGAACTGAAGCGTGCGGGGCGCGGGGCGTTCATACCGTTCCTCGAAGCGTGGGACCCGGATGCGGCGACCTCGATGGCGCTGCTGCGCGGACTGCCAGGTGCGGGCGCCGACCTGATCGAGGTCGGCATCCCGTTCACCGATCCGATGGCGGATGGCCCGATCGTGCAGGCCGCCGGCAAGCGCGCGCTGGCGGCGGGGGCAACCGTGGTGAACGTGCTGGGCATGGTGCGCGACTTCCGCCGAGACGATGCGGCGACACCGATCATCCTGATGGGTTATCTGAATCCGCTGCTCTCCTATGGCACCGAGAAGTTCTGCATCGATGCAGCAGCAGCCGGCGTGGATGGGCTGATCATGGTCGATCTGCCCACCGAAGAGGCCGACATGCTGGCACCGCACGCCAGCGCGCACGGCATCGACATCATCCGCCTGGTCGCGCCAACCACCGACGATGCGCGGCTGCCGCTGGTACTCGGCGGCAGTTCGGGCTTCGTCTACTACGTCAGCATCACCGGCATCACCGGTACGCGCAGCACGACGGCAGAGCATCTCGGCGAGGCGATCCCGCGCATCCGACGCGTTACCGACCTGCCGATCGCGGTGGGGTTCGGCGTGCGCACGCCGGTGCAGGCGGCCGAAGCGGTGCGCGTCGCCGATGCCGCGGTGGTGGGGTCGGCGCTGTGCAGCACGATCGCTGCCAATCTGGGCAAGCCGGACCTGGTGGCGCGCGTGCTGGAGCAGGTGCGCGCGCTGGCCGACGGCGTGCGCGGCGCACGGGTGGCGGTATGAACTGGCTGACCGACTATGTGCGGCCGAAGATCCGCACCCTGTTCACGCGGCGCGAGGCGCCGGAGAATTTGTGGCACCAGTGCCCGGCCTGCCAGCAGATGATCTTCCATCGCGACCTGCTGGCGAACCTGAAGGTGTGCCCGCACTGCGGCCACCACATGCGCGTCGGTGCGGTCGAGCGGCTTGACTACACCTTCGACGAAGGCAGCTACACGCGCATCGAACTGCCGAAGGTGGTCGCCGATCCGCTGCGCTTCCGCGACACCAAGCGCTACACTGACCGGTTGAAGGAGGCGCGCGACAAGACGCATCTGGATGATGCGCTGGTGGTTGCGCATGGCCGGATCGATGGACATCAGGCGGTGGTCGCTGCGATGGAGTTCGAGTTCATCGGCGGGTCGATGGGTGCTGCGGTGGGCGACGGGATGCTGGCCGCCACAAGGCTCGCGGTGCTGCAGGATGCGCCGCTGATCGTGTTCACCGCGTCGGGCGGCGCGCGCATGCAGGAAGGCGCGATCAGCCTGATGCAGATGCCGCGCACGGTGATCGGCACGCGGCTGGTGAAGGAGGCGGGACTGCCGTACATCGTGGTGCTGACCGATCCCACCACCGGCGGCGTGACGGCGAGCTTCCCGATGCTGGGCGACATCCACATCGCCGAACCGGGCGCGCTGATCGGCTTCGCCGGTGCGCGGGTCATCGAGCAGACGGTGCGCGAGAAGCTGCCCGAGGGTTTCCAGCGCGCCGAGTATCTGCACGAGCACGGGATCGTCGATCTGGTGGTGCAGCGCACCGAGCTGAAGCCGACGCTGGCTCGCATCATCTCGCTGCTGCGCATCAAGGACGTGCAGGAGGCGGCGTGAGGCGCGCTGCTGCCCCCTGCCTCGTCATGGCCGGCCCCGTGCCGGCCATCCACGAGTTGCTGCGCGCTGCGTGCGAAGACGTGGATGGCCGGGCCAAGCCCGGCCATGACGGGTAAGCGGTGTCCTCGCGCATCGAAGGCATCGTCGTGCGGCTGCACGGGCTGCATCCGCGGCTGATCGACCTCAGCCTGGATCGGCTGCGCGTACTGCTGGCGAAGCTGGATCATCCCGAGCGGCGCCTGCCGCCGGTGGTGCATGTCGCGGGCACCAACGGCAAGGGCAGCACCTGCGCCTTCGTGCGGGCGATGGCCGAAGCGGCGGGCCAGCGCGTGCATGTTTACACGTCGCCGCACCTGGTGCGGTTCAACGAGCGCATCCGCGTCGCCGGTGAACTGGTATCGGATGAAGCGCTCGCCGCGGCGCTTGAGCACGTTGAGCAGGTGAACGCCGGGGCGCCGATCACGGTGTTCGAGGTTATCACCGCGGTCGCGTTCCATCTGTTCGCCGCAACGCCGGCCGATCTGTGCGTGCTGGAGGTCGGGCTGGGCGGGCGCGGCGACGCGACCAATGTGATCGATCGCCCCGCGGCGTGTGCCATCACGTCGATCTCGCTCGACCATCGCGAGCTGCTGGGCGACACGCTGCCGCTGATCGCCGCCGAAAAGGCCGGCATCATGAAGCGGGATGTGCCGGTGGCGATCGGCGCGCAGCCGCCGGAGGTGCTGGAGGTACTGTTGGCGGTGGCCGAACGCGTTGGCGCGCCTGTGCGACTGCGCGGTCCCGACTGGGACATCGCCACGGGGAGCTATCGCGACGCCGGAGGCTCGCTGGCATTGCCTGCGCCATCGCTGCCCGGCGCATTCCAGCTCGACAACGTCGGCATTGCGCTTGCGGCGATGCGCGCGGCGGGGCTGCCGATGGACCCTGTCGGTGTCGCCCGCGCGGAATGGCCAGGCCGGCTGGAGCGGCTGCGCGGGGCGCTTGCGGCGCTGCTGCCGACGGACTGGGAGCTGTGGCTCGACGGCGGCCACAACCCTGGCGCCGGCGCCGTGCTGGCGGAGCACCTGAAAAGCTGGCGGGATCGGCCGCTGCACCTCGTGGTCGGCATGAAGCAGTCGAAGGACGCGGGCGAGTTCCTCCGTCCGCTGCTGCCGCTGGCGACCAGCGTGTGGGCGGTTGCGGAGCCTGGCCAGCACGATGCGCGGCCGGTCGAGGCGATCGTCGAGGCCTCGGGCGGCGTTGCGCGTCCCGGACCGCAGGTGGCGGATGCGCTGAGTTCGCTGGCACCAGGCGCACCGGCGCGGGTGCTGATCTGCGGCAGTCTGTACCTCGCCGGCGAGGTGCTTAAGCTGGACGGGCAACAGGTCTGGCACTGACCCGACCGGCCATGCTGAATTGCCGGCAAGCCAAGGAGCAGGTGTGCCCGATGAACGATGCAACCCAGACGCCGGCGTCACAGGGCAAGGGGCTGGCGAAATCCGCTGGTGCGCTCGCCGGGCTGAAGGTGATCGATCTGACACGCGTGCTTGGTGGCCCGTACTGCACGATGATCCTGTCCGACCACGGCGCCGAGGTGATCAAGGTCGAGCCGCCGCAGGGCGACGAAGTGCGCGACTGGGGCCCGCCCTTCCACGAGGACGACGCCAGCTACTTCATCGGCATCAACCGCAACAAGCGCGCGATCGCGCTGGATATCGGCAAGCCGGCAGGGCGTGCGGTGCTGCTGCGGCTGCTGGAAGGCGCCGACATCCTGGTGGAGAACTTCAAGCCGGGTTCGATGGAGAAGTGGGGCATCGGCTACGACGTGCTGTCGCAGCGGTTCCCGCAGCTGATCCATTGCCGCATCTCCGGCTTCGGCGAGGACGGGCCGCTCGGCGGCCTGCCGGGCTACGACGCGATCCTGCAGGCGATGACCGGGCTGATGAGCGTCAATGGCGACGCGACGACCGGGCCGATGCGGCTTGGCACGGCGATCGTCGACATGGGCACCGGGCTCTATTCGGCGATCGGCATCCTGATGGCGCTGCACGAGCGGGAACGCTCGGGCAAGGGGCAGTATCTCGACATGACGCTGTACGACTGCGGCATGGCGCTTCTGCATCCGCAGGCGGCGAACTACTTCCTGAACGGCAGGCGACCGGCCGGCACCGGCAATCCGCATCCCAACCTCGTGCCGTACGACAAGTTCCCGACCAGAACGTGCGATATCTTCATCGCATCCGGCAACAACGGGCAGTTCCGCAAGATGGCGGAGCTCATTGGTCGGCCGGAGCTTGCCGACGATCCGCGCTTTGCCGACAACGGCAAGCGCAACGTCAATCGCGCGGCGCTGACCGAGGTGCTGGCCGCAGCCTTCGCCGAACACGACGGCAACGAGCTGTCGCTGAAGCTGATCCGCAACGGCGTGCCGGCGGGGCCGGTGCTGCCGGTGGACGAGGCGACATCGGCGCCGCACACCGCGCATCGCGAGATGGTCACCGAGCTCGACTGGTACCAGGGCCTCGGCACGCCGATCAAACTGCGGCGCACGCCGGGCGGCGCCCGGCGACCGCCGCCCAGGTTCGCGCAGGATGGCGCGGAAGTGCTGGCGCAGCACGGCTATTCGGCCGAGGAAATCGCGGCGCTGCAGCGCGACGGGGTGATGCTGACCGAGCGGCGGCGGTAGCGGCGTGATGTCCCATACGGCCCGCCGCCGACCGGTGCACGGCGTCAGCATCGGCATCATGATGCTCGACACGGGCTTCCAGCGCCTGCCGGGCGATATCGGGTTTGCACCGACCTGGCGCTTTCCGGTGCAGTTCGCCGTGGTACACGGCGCAACGCCAGACCGCATTGTGCGACCAAATGCCGACGGCATGCTCGAGCTGTTCCTGCGGGCGGCGGACGAACTGGTAGCGCTGGGAGTGGACGGAATCACCACAAGCTGTGGCTTTCTCGCGATCCTGCATCCGCAACTCGTCGCGCACTGCCCGGTGCCGGTCGTGACGTCGAGCCTGCTGCAGATCCCGCTGGTGCAGAGCATCCTGCCGAAGGGCAAGCGGGTCGGCGTGCTGACCGCGGATGCCGATGCGCTGTCCCCCGAGCACTTCCGTGCCGTGGGCTGCCCGACCGACCTGCCGGTGGTCGGCATGCCGCCGGACGGGATCTTCCGTCACAACAACCGCACCGGGCAGCCGGTGGTGGACCGCGCGGCGCAGGAGCGCGAGGTGCTGGGCATGGCGGAGCGGCTGCTGCGCGACAACCCGGATGTCGGTGCGATCGTCAGCGAGTGCACCAACCTGCCGCCCTACTCGGCGAAGATCGAGGCGACATTCGGCGTGCCGGTGTACGACATCATCGGCTTCGTCGAATGGTTCCACGCCGGGCTGAAGCCGCGCCGCTACGACGACGGAGAATGATCATGCCGACGCGACGCAGGCTGGGCTCGCTGCTTGGCGTGGCGACGGTTGTCGCCACCGGCTCTGCTGTGGCGCAGACCGCCTCGGGCGAGGCGACGTTCGACCGGATCCGACGCACCGGTGTGCTGCGCATCGCGGCGCTGCCTGGCGAGATGCCATTCTTCCGCAAGGACCTGGTCAGCGGCGAGTGGTCCGGCGTCGCGATCGACATGGCGAAGAGCATCGCCGCGGCGTTCGACGCCAGGCTGGAGTATGTCGAATCCACTTATGGCAACTCGGTGCTCGATTTGCAGGCGAACAAGATCGATCTCGCGTTCGCACTGAACCCGACGCCGCAGCGTGCGCTGGCGATCGGCTTCACTCGCGCCTACTACCGCCATCCGTTTGGCTTCGTCGCGCGTCGCGGCTTCACGGCGCGAAGCTGGGAGGACCTGAACCGGCCGGAGGTCCGCGTGGTGTCGCTGATCGGCTCGCTGTCCGACGTGCTGCTGGCACGCTACGCGCCGAAGGCGCAGGTGATGGGCGCGAAGGCGGGCGATGATGCGATCCTGCTGATGCAGGCGGGGCGTGCCGACTGCATCATCTACGGGCTGATCCAGGCATTGGGCGTCAGTGCCAAGGCGCCGATGCTGGAGCAGGTGACGCTGCTGGAAGGGCCATTGGTCGCGTTGCCGAGTGCGATGGGCGTGCAGACCGAACCCGACCGACGCTGGCGCGACTTCCTGGACAGCTGGACCGACTACAACACCGGCACGCGGCAGGTCGGCTCCTGGATGCGGCAGTCGCTGCTGGCGATGGGGGTGAGAGCGGACAGCATTCCGGCGAATGCGGAGCTGTGACGGTGGCGCGACAGGCGGAGAACGAGCAGGGCTGCGACCGAATGAACGCCGGTCGCAGCTACTGCTTCACGGTGCAGGCGGCGGTCGCGTAGGTCTGGTAGGCACACACCGAGGTCGGGTCATTGTTCAGCGAGGGCTGGGCCGCCTGGGATGTCCCCGAAGATGCAGCGGACGCCGGCTGCGGCAAGTCGTTGGTCACGCCCACAGCGCCCCTGGCGGGTGCCGCGGCTACCGATCCGCGTGCGGCGGAGTTCGCCTGCATCTGCTGCTCTGTTGCGCGGTTTCCCCAGCCAGTCACCGCCTCCCCGACGCAGATGACCACCACCGCGGTCAGCACCAGGGCCAGGATGAGGCTGGGGGAGACACGGATCCTGCTCTCCTCCTGGGCGCACCACTGCTGGCAGAACGCCCGCGTCGGGTGGGGTGGCTCGAACACGACCTCGAGCAACGCATCATCCGGGCGCCCGGCCCGGCGATGCAGTTCTGTCATCACCCAGTGCTTGCCACGGGCCCGCAGGCCGCGGCGCCACACCTCCTCCTGATCGACCGCAACCACCATGGCGTGCATCGCTCCGAGGCGCTGTACCGCCGGAGCACAACAGCAACGGCAGCGAATGTCAATATTGGACCGTTACGATCCAGGCATATCGGACCTGGCGGATGCCGGTGCGCTCCGGTCCGACGGTCATCCGGTCCCGAAGCATTGCCTGAGTAGAATCATCGAACCAGGTGCTCATTTTTCGGTCGAGACGTTACGATGTCGGTGCAGCCAGGCAAAGGCGCGGCGCACGAATGCCGCGCCATCGCCGGTGGGAATATCCCCGTGGGCAAGAACCACACGTTCTATCGGCCATGCCAGGATGCGAGCGAGGGCTCGGCGGGCATCTCGGCGATGAAGGAACGTCGCGCGCCAATCGGTCGGCATCCCGGGATTGGGGGCCACGATACCCCCATGCCGACATACCACGCCACGCCAGCCGGTGAACCAGTCGCGCGGAAAGTTCTGGATTGCATCCGCGAACAGGACGGTTCGGCTCGCGACGTGAAAGAACACAACCTGGGTCAGGTAGAAGCTGCCATGAAGCACGACCTGCTCGACCTCGCCGGACCAGTCCGGCTGAGGCGTGTCGTCCAATTCGGCGTCGAACGGCAGATCCTTGCGCTTGCGGCGCAGCCGCGGCGGTGCATAAAGGCGCGCTGCCGGAAAAGCGGATTTCCACTCCGCGAGAAAGACGTGGTGCAGCGCATTTGGTGAGACGAGATGGCCCACGGGCCCCAACGCGCCCAGCGCCTCGCGAAGGGATTGCGACAGGGCCACAGGCGACCACACGAACAGCTTTCCGTCTGCTAACCGAATTACTGCCATCCGGGTCGAGTAGGGAAAACCAAAAAACGACACGACCGGACCATCAGCAATCCATATGTCAGGTCCGACCTGGAGAAGATCTGTCATTCAGCGTCACGCATGGTGGTTTGTTCTCACCCGAGCCCAAGCGCACCGGGATTCATCGGGTCTTTCGGAT
>DASSRN010000235.1:0-4036 GCA_035701785.1 Acetobacteraceae bacterium
CAAAGCGTGCCCGATGAAGTGCGGGCAGCTTATAGGCAAGTGGTTGGCATGGACGCGCCGCACGGCGTCTAGGTGCGCGCCTAACCGATCCTTAACCAACGCGCTGCTCTAACTGCCCTCCGGGCAGAAGGAGCTGTCGCATGCCAATCGCGGATTACATAAACCGCAAGTCGCTCGAGGCCATTGCCGCGAGCGCGGATGGCCGCGGTGAAGGTTTGGTCCGGACACTCGGTCCGACCTCACTGATTGGCCTTGGCATCGGCTGCATAATCGGCGCCGGTATCTTCGTGCTCACCGGCAAGGCCGCCGCAAGCTACGCCGGTCCCGCGATCTCCCTGTCCTTCGTCCTGTCCGGCGTCGCCTGCGCCTTCGTCGGCCTTTGCTACGCCGAACTGGCGGCGATGATCCCGGCGTCTGGCAGCGCATATACCTATGCTTATGCAACCGTCGGTGAGATATTCGCCTGGATCATCGGCTGGGACCTGATCCTGGAATACGGCATGGGGGCGGCCACTGTCGCGGTCGGCTGGTCCGGCTATGGCGTAAGCCTGCTGGGCAATTTCGGCATCCACCTGCCACCGCAATGGACGCACGCGACCGGCGAGACCGTGGCGCTCGCCGGCGGGGCTTCCGTTGTCGGCATTCTCAACCTGCCTGCCGTGCTGATCCTGCTCGTGCTCACCGCTCTTTTGATGCTGGGGACCCGTGAATCGACGCGCGTGAACAATATCATGGTGGCGTTCAAGCTGTTCGTGGTGTGCGTCGTGATCGGCGTCGGCGTGCTGTATGTCAGCAGCGCCAACTGGGTGCCGTTCATCCCCGACAATACAGGCAACTTCGGCGAGTTCGGCTGGAGCGGCATCCTGCGCGGCTCATCCGTGGTGTTCTTCGCCTATATCGGCTTCGACGCTGTCTCGACCGCGGCACAGGAGGCGCGCAACCCGCAGCGCGACATGCCGATCGGCATCCTGGGTTCGCTGATCATCTGCACCATACTCTACATACTGATGGCGCTGGTGATGACCGGCATGGTGCCGTACCAGAAACTTGGCGTCGCCGATCCGGTGGCGGTGGCGATGGACCAGACCGGCATCACCTGGCTGTCCGTGCTGGTGAAGTTCGCCGCGCTCGCCGGACTGACCACGGTGATCTTTGTGCTGCTGTCCGGCCAGGCACGCATCCTGTTCTCCATGTCGCAGGACCGCCTGCTACCGCCGATGTTCAGTGCGGTGCATCCGCGCTTTCGCACGCCGTTCGCGAGCCAGGCGCTGATCGGGGTAGTGGTCGCGCTGTTCGCGGCGTGCTTCCCGATCGGCCTGCTGGGCGAGATGGTCAGCATCGGAACGCTGTTCGCCTTCCTGCTTGTGTGCGTTGCCGTGATGCACCTGCGCCGCAGCGCACCATCGGCCGATCGGCCATTCCGCACGCCCGGTTCGCCCTGGCTGCCGGTTCTCGGCATCGCCTTCTCGCTGCTGCTGATGTTCGGACTGCCCCTGGCGACGTGGACGCGACTGATCGTCTGGCTGGCGATCGGTCTGGTGATCTACTTCGGCTACAGCCACCGCCACTCGGCCGCGGTGGCGGCGTCCGGCGACTGATCGCAGTTACTAGGCGACGCCGGCGACGCCGAGACGGTGGCCACGCAGCGCGAGCAGCGCGGTGGCCGTCGCCGCGATCAGTGCGAACAGGCAGGCGCTGAGGAAGATCTGCGTCGGCGCCATCCCGCTGGCCAACAGATAGCCGCCGAGCACCGGTGCGGCGATGCCGCCGAGTCGGCCGATGCCGAGAGCCCATCCCAGCCCGCTGGTGCGCATGCGCGCGGGGTACAGCTTGCCGCAGGTGCCGTTGGCGCCAGTCTGGCTGCCGATGATCGTCATTCCTGCCAGGAAACTCATCGCCAGCAGCAGCGCATAGGGCAGCGCGACCAAGGCGATCACCGCGATGAATACCGCGCCGATCGCATAGTGCAGCGCGAGCGTGCGCTCAGGGCCGATGCGATCGATCGCCACACCGAGATACAGCGTGGCGAACATCGCGCCGAAGTCGCGCAGGCTCGATGCGAACACCGCCTGTGGCGGGCTCATGCCGATCAGGTTCAGCACCGTGGGCATCCAGTAGGCGAACAGGAACAGGTTCATCAGGCTGCAGAAGTAGACGACCCAGAGCAGCACTGTCTGGAGCGCGAAGCCATCGCTGAACAGCATGCGCACCGGATTGCTGCGCGCGACATCGACCGCGGTATGCGGCGTGGGCGTGATCTCCATGCGTTGCAACAGCGCGGCCTGACGCGGCGACAGGTTCGACCGGTGCGCCAGGAAGCGTGGTGATTCCGGCAGCCACAGCGCCAGCGCGGGAACCAGCAGCAGCGGGAAGATGCCGCCCAGCAGGAAGATCGCCGGCCAGTCGTAGTGCGGCAGCAGCGCTGCGACGATCTGCCCGCCGATGAAGCCGCCGGCCGGGGCGCCGGTGAATGTCGCCATGATCATCGTCGCGCGCAGCCGGTGCGGCGTGTAGTCGCCGGTGAGTGCCGCGGCGCCCGAGAAACCGCCGCCGATGCCAATCCCGGTGAAGAAGCGGCAGACCGTCAATATCAGCAGCGAGTCCGCGGTCGTGGTCAGCAGTGAGGCGAGGCCGAACAGGGTAAGACTGCCCAACAACAGCGGCCGGCGGCCGACGCGGTCGCCGATCGGACCGGCGGACAGCGCGCCCACCATGATGCCGAGGCTCGACCAGAAGAACGCAGTGGTGAAGGCGGCCGGCGGCAGGTGCCACGCTTTGATCAGCGACGGCACGGCCCACGCCACGGCGTTGAGGTCGTAGCCGTCGCAGATCTGCACCAGCGTGCACAGCGCCGCGACGCGCAGCTGCAGGCTACCGATGCGCTGGTTCTCAAGCGCGGTCTCCGTCGCCGACAGCGTCACTTGTGCCATTTTCGGCCTCTTGACGTGGACTCCCTTGCAGCCCGTTTGGCACGGCGCGAGCGCACGGCGCAAGCGGCCACTTCCCGGCCGTTGCCGGGGACGTGCTAGGCTGCCGTGTCATGGGCAGTCTGTACCACGAAGATCTGGTGCTTTGGGCGGAGGAGCAGGGGCGTGCGCTCCGCGCTGCTGCGCGCGCCGGATGGAATGCGCCGATCGACTGGGAGAATGTCGCTGAGGAGATCGAGACCTTGGGCCGATCGGAACGCCACGCGTTGGCGAGCCACATCGCCGTGGTGATCGAGCACCTGTTGAAGCTGCAGGTTTCGCCTGCAACCGACGCGGCGCGCTGCTGGCGCGACACGATCCGCCGCGCGCGGCGTGAGATTCAGCGCCGTCTGAAGGAAAGCCCAAGCCTGCGGCGGGAAGTGGCCAACATCGTTTTGGACGAACTGGCAG
This sequence comes from Acetobacteraceae bacterium, assembly GCA_035701785.1. Lineage (GTDB taxonomy): Bacteria > Pseudomonadota > Alphaproteobacteria > Acetobacterales > Acetobacteraceae > JAMXLO01. The sequence continues at coordinate 3,378 of DASSRN010000235.1, forward strand.
CAGCGCGTTCGCCCGTGCTCGCCACCTCCAGGAATACGGCGAACAGCCACGCGCCGATATCGACGCGCTCAACTACACGGAAGCCCAGGCCCTCGGCGACTGGATGCCGGAAGCCGACTGATCGCAACGTCCGGAGGGAACGCAGCGGATGATCAATAAGCTGGTCCAGTCGATGGCCGACGCCATGGCGGACATCGAGGACGGGTCCACCGTGCTGATCGGCGGTTTCGGCGCCGTCGGCCAGCCCAATGCGCTGATCGACGGGCTGATCGAGCAGGGTGCCACCGACCTGACCGTCGCAGCCAACAATGCCGGCGTTGGCCATATCGGGCTGGCGCGGCTGATGGAACTCGGGCGGGTGCGCAAGATCGTCTGCTCGTTCCCGCGCTCCTCCGATCCGGTGGTGTTCGAGACGCTGTACCGCGCCGGCAAGATCGAGCTGGAGATCGTGCCGCAGGGCACGCTGGCCGAGCGCATGCGCGCCGCCGGCGCCGGCATCCCGGCGTTCTATACGGCGACCGCGGTGGGCACCAAGCTCGCCGCCGGCAAGGAGGAGCGCGACTTCGGCGGCCGTAAATATCTTTTGGAAGAAGCGCTGCCCGGCGACATCGCCCTAGTGGAAGCCTGGGAGGCCGACCGTTGGGGCAACCTCACCTACC
>DASSRN010000236.1:0-3322 GCA_035701785.1 Acetobacteraceae bacterium
GTAGAACTTTGCCGCGATCAGTGAATAGAACGCGACGATGGCGCCAGCCTCGGTGGCGGTGAAGGCGCCGAGATAGAAGCCGCCAAGGATGACGACGGGGATCACCATCGGCACCGCGGCGTCCTTGATCGCGTTCAGCAGGCGATGCCAGCTGGTCGCGGTGTCCTTCGGCCAGCCAAGGATATGCGCCTGGATCAGCACCAGGATGCAGAGGCAGGCGCCGACGACGGCGGCGGGCACGAAACCGGCGAGGAACAGTGCGACCGCCGACTGGTTGGTGACCGCGGCGATGACGATCATGAAGATCGCCGGCGGCACCAGCATGCCCATCGCGGTGCCCGCCGCGATCAGCGAGGCAGCGTCCTCGGGGCGATAGCCCGCGCTGCGCAGCGGCGGCACCAGCGCCGATCCCAGCGCGGACACCTCGGCCATCTTCGAACCGCAGATGTCGGAGAAGAAGTACGACACCACGATCACCGACATGCCGAGACCGCCGCGCAGCCAGCCGACCATCGCGCGCGCGAGTTCAACCAGCGAGTGCGACATGCCGACCCGTTCCATCAGGCTGCCGGCGAAGACAAAGGATGGGATGGCGAGCAGCACCCAGCTCTGTGACGCAGCGATGAGACTGGAGCCCAGTTGCTGCATCGGGAAGCCGCCGATCCACAGGCCTGCCACGCCCGCGGCACCCAGGCAGAACACGATCGGCAGCGACAGCAGCAGTAATCCCACGAAGACGACGAACGTTGCGGCAAGGACCACGCGCTATTCCCTCACGTCCATGATGCCGTGGTCAGGGCCTGCCGGGTCGCTGGCGGCACGCAGCGCGTAGAGCGCGATCAGTATCCCGCCGACAGTGGCGGCCGCGTAGAGCCAGGCGAGGCTGAACTCCAGCGCGGGCGAGGTCAGCGAGGCGTTCAGCACGGCGAGCTGCACGCCGAGCCAGGCGATCAAGCCGCCGAACGCCGCGATCAGCAGGTTGTTGAGCACGTGGATCGCATGCTGGGCACGCAGCGAAAAATGGTGCGTGACAAGGTTGAGTGTGAAGTGGCTGCGCTCCGCGACACCGACAGCGGCGCCGACCAGCGTGAGCCAGCACAGCGTGGTTTCGCCGACCTCCTCGACCCAGAAAAAATTGATTGGATCAAGGTCCAGCCAGTCGGTGATCGGCAGCATCACGTAGCGCATGAACACGCCGTACAGCATCACGCCGATGGCAAGCAGCACCAGACCGCCGGTGACGATCTTGGGAATCGCGAGGATGGCGCCGGCCACCCTCGCGCCGGATGAAGCCACGTCGTCAGACCGTGGTGGCGGTGATCAGGTCCCAGAGCTCGCCGTACTGCTTCTGGTACTGCGGCCAGACCTTCTCCTGCGCCAGCTTCCTGAACGGCGCGTGGTCCGGCATGTTCACGGTCATCCCTAGAGGTTCCAGCATCTCCTTTGCCTTCGCGAGCGAATCGATGCTCTCGGTGTTCTTGCGCATAATGGCCTGCGCCTCGCGCGCGCCGTCCAGCATCAGCGCCTGCTGGTCCGGGCGCAGCTTGTTCCACATGCCCAGGTTCATCGCGACCAGCGTCGAGCCGTAGTTGTGTCCTGTCATCGAGTAGTATTTGGAGACCTCGTAGGCCTTCAGCGGCACCATGTTCACCACCGGCAGGTCGGCGCCGTCGATCACGCCCTGCTGCGCGGCGGTGATCACTTCGGCCCAGCCCAACGGCACGGCAACCGCACCGATTCCGTTGACCGTGTCGGTGAACACCTTCGACGGCTGGGTGCGGATCTTCAGGCCACGCAGGTCGCGTGGTTCGTTGATCGCGTGTCTGGCGTTCCAGAAATGGCGGAAGCCGTAGTCAAAGTAGTACAGCACCTTGACGCCGTATTTCTCCTGGAACGTCTTGTCGAGTTGATCGCCGACCTTGCCGTTCAGCAACTTGTAGGCCTGGTCGTAGGAACTGATCAGGTAGCCGACCAGGAAGACGCCCATCTCGGGGAAGATCGTCGCGGCGGCACCGGATGGCGTGCCGATCGACACGCTGCCGGTCTTCACGCCGTTCATCACGTCGATCTCCTTGGTCAGCAGCGTGCCGCCATGGAACTCGACCTGGAGTTCGCCCTTCGAGCGTTCCGTCATCGCCTTGGCGAACCAGTCGAGCGCGACGGCGCCCGACTCCGGCACCGGGGTGATGTGGGCGATGATCAGCTTGGTCGGCTGGGCCTGGGCGAATGCCGGCGCCTTGCCGAGAGCGAGGATGCCGGCGAGACCGCCCGCCCCCTGAAGCAGACGGCGACGAGGGGCGACGAGTTTCGCGGACATGACGACCTCCCGGATAGTTTCATTGCGAGCTGAGCATAGCCGATGCGCGCGACGGGTCCAGCGCCGCGCGCCGGTCGTGGCTATTGCAGCGCGGTGATCTCGCGCGCCGACATCGACTGGATCTGCGACAGGCGGCGGAACAGCACCTCGGCCGGAATCTCCGAACCACCGACATCGAGGCAGTCTGCGAACTTGTCGTAGATCTGCGCCTCGGTGAGCGGGCGCGAGGCGTGACCGGTCGCGCGTTTCACCGGCTCGCCGGCGATGGTGCGACCGTCGTTCAACTGCACCGTTACCTGGTCCTGCGGCGCCGCACCCGACAATTCGTCGTCGTATTCGGTGGAGGTGACAATCTCCACCTTGCGCATCAGCGCCTGGATTTCCGGGCGCTGCACGAAGCCATCGGTCAGCTCGCGCAATCCCACGCGCCTGGCGACGATGCCGCTCGCCATGGCGAACTCCATGCTGAACTTGGCGGCGAGACCAGTGTCAGGCTGGTGGTTCCGCAGGATGGTTGCGAAATAGTCGCTGATGTTCACCGTGATCTTCTGCACATCGTCAGCCTTGATCGGCGTCGCGTTCACCAGGTCGAGCATGCAGTCGATCGCGCGGTGCGTGCAGTAGCAGGTCGGGTATTTCTTGATGCCGAGCCCTTGCGTCAGGATCGCCCAGGTCTCGCCAGGCTTCGCCTCGCTGGCGCGGTCCTCGGTGCCGGTAGGCGAGATCGCGTGCAGGAAGCCCTGCGGATGCTCCAGCGCATCGGTGCTGGCGGTGAAGCCGGCCTCTGCAAGCCGTGCCGCCATGATGCCGGCGTGTGCCGCCTTGCCGGCATGGAACGGCTTGGTCATCGTACCAAAATTCGCCATCAGCCCCGAGCTCTGTGAGGCGCCCAAAGCGATGGCATGTGCCGCCTTGTCCGCATCCAGCCGACGCAGCGACGCACACGCTGCTGCCGCACCAACCGCGCCATACAGTCCCGTCGGATGCCATCCCTTCTGATGCAGC
>DASSRN010000237.1:0-5050 GCA_035701785.1 Acetobacteraceae bacterium
AGTGGCGACAGCCTCGAGCCGCAGCCGACATTCGTCACCACCACGCTACAGGAGCCGGACAATCTGCGACCGGAGCAGATGGTGGGTCCGATCCATGTGCATCCGAGCGGCAAGTTCGTCTATCTCGGCAACCGCGCCAGCGGGCTGATCGATGTGCAGGGCAAGAAGGTAGCGGCCGGCGGTGAAAACGCGGTCGCAGTGTTCACCATCGACGCAAAGACCGGCGCGCCGAAACTGGTGCAGGGCATTGACACGCACGGCTACCATCCGCGCACGTTTTCCATCGATCCGAGCGGGCGCATGCTGGTGGTGGCGAACCTGCAGGAGCAGCCGGTGCGCGACGGCGATGGCGTGCGCACGCAGCCGGCGACACTGTCCACATATCGCATCGGCGTCGATGGCCGGCTGACGTCGGTGAAGGTCTACGACATAGAGACCAACGGCATGACCCAGTGGTGGTGCGGGTTCATTACGACGTAGCGGGACGGCTTAGCGCGTCATCCGGCTGATCGTCTCGACCAGCTCTTCAACCTTGGTCCGCTGATCCGCCGGGTCGCCGGAGACAAAGGCGCCCGCCACGCAGTGCGAAACGTGGTCGCGCAGGATCTGCGCCTCGACCTTGTGCAGCGCCGCCCGTACGGCGCTGACCTGGGTCAGCACGTCGACGCAGTAGCGGTCCTGCTCGATCATGCGCAGCACGCCGCGGACCTGCCCCTCGATCCGCTTCAGTCCGGTTGCCACGGTTCGTTTTGTCGCAGCGTCCACCTTGTTACCCTACCCTGGTGGGGTATATGTAGCGGCAGCCTCCCCTGCCCGCAATAAGGACCTTCGTCATGCCCAGCCACGACCATCACGCAGCCGCAGTGGCGGAGCGCGACGCGGTCACCGACCCGGTCTGCGGCATGCAGGTGGATCCGCACGCATCGCGGCACAGCGCGGAGCACGCGGGGCGCACGTTCCATTTCTGCTGTGCCGGCTGCCGGCAGAAGTTCATCGCTGACCCCGGCAAGTACCTGTCGGAAAGCATTGAGCCGCCAGCCGATCCGGGCGCCATCTATACCTGCCCGATGCATCCGGAGATCCGCCAGATCGGTCCCGGAAGCTGTCCGCTCTGCGGCATGGCGCTGGAGCCGCTGACGGTCTCGGCCGAGCCGGCGGCGAACCCCGAGTTGCAGGACATGACCCGGCGCCTGTGGATCGGGGCCGCGCTCGCGGTCCCGGTGGTCGCTCTGGACATGATCCCGTGGGGCTTCAACACCAACTGGTTGCAGCTTGTTCTTGCCACACCGGTCGTGCTGTGGGCGGGCCTGCCATTCTTCGTCCGCGGCTGGGAGTCGCTGCTCCGGCGCAGCCTCAACATGTTCACGCTGATCGCACTCGGCACCGGCGCAGCATGGGGCTACAGCGTCATTGCGACGGTAGTTCCAGGCCTGTTCCCGGCCGGCTTCCGCGCAGCCGAGGGCGTCGCGGTCTACTTCGAAGCCGCCGCCGTGATCACGGTCCTCGTCCTGCTGGGCCAGGTGCTCGAACTCAGGGCGCGCGAGAAGACCGGTGACGCGATCCGCGCGCTGCTGAACCTGGCACCTCGCACGGCCTGGCGCGTCGGCTCTGGTGCCGACGAAGAAATCCCGCTGGATCAGGTGCATCCCGGGGATCGCTTACGTGTCCGTCCAGGCGATGCCGTGCCGGTTGATGGCAGCGTGCTGGAGGGTGCCAGCTCGGTCGACGAGTCGATGGTGACCGGCGAGTCGATGCCGGTCACCAAGCACCGCGGCGACCGCGTCATCGGCGGCACCCTGAACGGCACCGGCGCATTCGTCTTGCGCGCCGAACGCGTGGGGTCGGAGACCATGCTCGCCCGCATCGTGGCAATGGTGGCCGACGCGCAGCGCTCGCGTGCGCCGATCCAACGACTGGCCGATGTCGTGGCCGGCTGGTTCGTGCCGGCGGTGATCGCGGTGGCCCTACTGGCCTTCATCGGCTGGGCAGCGTGGGGACCGCCGCCTGCCCTCGCCTACGCGCTGGTCGCCGCGGTCTCGGTGCTGATCATCGCCTGTCCCTGCGCGCTGGGCCTGGCGACACCGATGTCGATCATGGTGGGCATCGGCAAGGGCGCAGGAACCGGCGTGCTGATCCGCTCAGCCGAGGCGCTGGAGCGGCTGGAAAAGGTGGATACGCTGGTACTGGACAAGACCGGCACGCTGACCGAGGGACGGCCCCGGGTGGTCGGTGTGGCTGCGCGCGCTCCGTGGTCCGAGGACGAACTGCTGGCTGCCGCGGCATCGGTAGAGCGCTTGAGCGAGCATCCACTGGCCGCAGCCATCGTTGCCGCGGCACGCGAGCGGAACCTGACGCTATCCGAGCCAGGCAGCTTCCGTTCGCTGACCGGCAAAGGCGTCAGCGGCGACGTAGGTGGACGGGCCGTCGCGCTTGGCAATTCAGCGCTGATGCAGGACCTCGGCATCAGCCTCGACAGACTTGATGCTGAAGCAGATGCCATGCGCCACGATGGCGCGACGGCGCTCTACCTGGCGATCGATGGCCGGCCAGCCGGTGTCCTCGCCATCGCCGACCCGGTGAAGCACAACGCCACCGACGCGCTGCGCCGTCTCGACGCCCTCGGCCTGCACAGCGTCATGCTGACTGGCGACAACCGCGCCACCGCTGAAGCCGTCGCCCGGCGCCTGGGCATCGCCGACGTGCATGCCGAAGTGCTGCCGGCCGACAAGCATGCGCTGATCCAACGCCTGCGGTCGGAAGGCCGGGTGGTCGCCATGGCGGGTGACGGGGTGAATGATGCGCCGGCGCTGGCTGCGGCCGATATCGGCATCGCCATGGGCACCGGTACCGAGGTAGCGATCGCCAGTGCCGGCATCACTCTCGTGAAGGGCGATCTCGGCGGCATCGTGCGCGCCTGCGTGCTCAGCCGGGCCACGATGCGCAACATCCGGCAGAACCTGTTCTTCGCCTTCATCTACAACGCGGTCGGCGTGCCGGTTGCGGCGGGTGTGTTGTATCCCGCTCTCGGGCTGCTGCTGAGCCCGATGGTCGCGGCGCTGGCGATGTCGCTCAGTTCCGTCTCGGTCATTGGCAATGCGCTGCGCCTGCGCCGCCTCGCGCTCTGATCAGCGCAGCCCGCCCTGCTTCTCGACGAAGGCGGCGATATCCGGCACGCCGGTGCCGGCGCGGATATTGGCGAACACGAACGGCCGGTCGCCCCGCATGCGGCGCGCGTCGCGGTCCATGACCTCGAGGCTGGCGCCGACGAATGGCGCGAGGTCGATCTTGTTGATCACCAGCAGGTCGCTGCGGGTGATGCCGGGGCCGCCCTTGCGCGGGATCTTGTCGCCTGCGGAGACGTCGATAACGTAGATCGTCAGGTCGGCCAGTTCCGGGCTGAACGTGGCGGCCAGGTTGTCGCCGCCGGATTCGATCAGGATCGCGTCGAGCGCGGGGAAGCGGCGGTTCAGGTCGGCGACGCCGGCGAGGTTGATCGATGCGTCCTCGCGGATTGCGGTGTGCGGACAGCCGCCGGTCTCGATACCCAGGATGCGCTCGGGCGGCAAGGCGCCGGCGCGGGTCAGAAATTCTGCATCTTCCTTGGTGTAGATGTCGTTGGTGATTGCGGCGATGTCGTAGCCGGCGCGGAGATGCCGGCACAGCGCTTCCATCAGCGCGGTCTTGCCGGTGCCGACCGGGCCGCCGATGCCGACGCGCAGCGGGCCGTTGCGGGATGAAGTCATGAGCGGAACAGCCTCGTGTACTGGGTTTCGTGGTGCACGGCGGCGAGGTCGGCGCGGAAGGCGCAGCCGCCGAGGTCGTCGAGCGTGGCGGAGCGCGATCCGGCTGCGACTTCGAGGATGATGGGCTCGAGGTCGGCGAGTACACGCAGCCCAGTGCTTTGGCCGAGAGGTACCAGGCGCACTGCGGCTGAGATCAGGTTAGTGGCGAAGGCCTGAATGTAGGCCGCTGTTGTTGCGTCTTCGTCGATGCCATGGCGTGCGGCGAGCGCACCGACTGCGACTGGGTAGGCGACCCGGTCGGGGAGCTGGGGCGGATCCCACGCAGCGGCCGCGGCGATGAAGGCGGTGCCCTGGTCCAGTGTCTCCGTCCTGCGCTCGCGCGAGGGCGCCAGTGCGGCGGCAAGGTCGTTCAGCGCGGAGAGTTCGCCGCCGCGATGTGCGTGCCGCAGAAGGATGGCGTCATTGCGTCCGGAGCCGTGCAGCAGGATGTCTGCCAACCAGTCGCGGAGGGCATCGGCATCTGTCACGTCGCCGCGCTCCACCGCCCACTCCAGGCCATGCGAATAGGCATAGGCACCGGTTGGGAAGCCCGGCGACAACCAGGCGAGCAGCCGCAGAACGCTTTTCTCTCCCTCCCGCAAGGGGAGGCGGAGTGTGGACTCCGGCTTCAGTCATCGTGGTGGCGATGTCCTGCCGCGGCGTACGCGCCCGCCTCCGGATCGAACGGCGCATCGACCGCGTGCACGTGTCCTCCCAGACCTTGCACCATCTCCTGGATCACATGGTCCGCCCTGATCCTGATGCGGTCGCCCATTAGCTGCACCGGCAGATGGCGATTGCCCAGATGCCACGCGATCCGCACCAGCGCTGCCGCGTCATGCGCGCAGATCTCCAGCAGCGGTTCCGGCTTAGCGCACACCCGCACAACCTGCCCGCCTATCGCCAGCCCGTCGCCATCGCGCAGTCGCGCCGCCTGCGGCAGATCGAGCAGCACCTCCCTGCCCTGCTCCGTCCGCAGCAGGATGCGCCGGCGGTGGCGACGGTCGAAGTCGATCAGCACGCGATCGATCTCAGCCGCAGGATCCCAGGTTCCGGCCGGCAGGACGGAATCAGCGCGCATCAGAACAGGAAGTAGCGCTGCGCCATCGGCAGCACGGTTGCCGGCTCGCAGGTCAGCAGCACACCGTCGGCGCGCACCTCGTAGGTCTCGGCGTCCACCTCGATCACCGGCGTGGCGTCGTTGTTGATCATCGAGCGCTTGCCGATGCCGCCGCGCACATTGGCGACCGGCACCAGGTGGCGGCGCA
>DASSRN010000238.1:0-9642 GCA_035701785.1 Acetobacteraceae bacterium
TAGGCTGGCTCGCTGCACGCTTTGGCCGAAAGCGGCTGTTTGTGACCTGCATCGTGGGCTTCACGATCACCTCGATGCTGTGCGGCGCGGCGCAGTCGCTGGAACAGATCGTGGTGTTCCGGCTGCTGCAAGGGCTCAGCAGCGCGGCACTGGTGCCGCTGTCGCAGGCGATCCTGTTCGACATCTATCCGGTGGAGCGGCGCGGCTTCGCGATGGCGGTGTGGGGCATGGGCGTCATGATCGGCCCCATTGCCGGCCCAACCCTCGGCGGCTGGCTCACCGAGACCTACAACTGGCGCTACGTGTTCTACATCAACCTGCCGTTCGGGCTGCTCGCCACACTCGGCCTGCTGCTTTTCATGCATGAGCCGGAAGGGGAGAGCCATCTGCGGTTCGACTGGCTGGGCTTCGTGGTACTCGGCACCGGCATCGGCGCATTGCAGTTGATGCTGGACCGCGGCAATAACCAGGACTGGTTCACCTCGAACGAGATCATCATCGAGGCGGTCCTTGGCAGCCTGTGCATCTACCTGTTCCTGGTGCACATGGCGTGGGCGCCCCGCCCGCTGATCCGCTCCGAGCTGTTCCGCGATGTGAACTTCTCCGCCGGGCTGGTGCTGATGTTCGCCGTCGGCACGCTGCTGGTGTCGTCAATCGCGCTGATGGCGCCGTGGCTGCAGACGCTCGCCAACTATCCGGTGGCAACGGCCGGCCTGCGGATGGCGCCGCGCGGCGTTGGCAACCTGTTCACCATCGTCCTGTGCGGACGGCTGGTGACGCGATGCGATCCGCGTTGGCTGGTGGCGCTCGGGCTGGTGATGCAGTGCTGGTCGTTCTGGGTGATGACCGGGTGGACGCCGGATGTGCCGGTGCAGGATCTCGTGCTGACCATCGCGGTGCAGGGCGCCGGGCTTGGCCTGGTGTTCACGCCGCTTCAGGTGCTGGCCTTCGCCACGCTGCCGCCGCGCTTCCGCACCGAGGGAGCCGCGGTGTTCAGCCTGGGCCGCAACATCGGTGCGGCGATCGGCGTGTCGGTGACGACGTCCTTGCTGGCGCATAACGCGCAGGCGCTGCACGAGGTGATCGGCGCGTCGGTCAATCCGTTCAATCGCGCATTGCAGGCGCTGGGCGAGACGCACGAGTGGATCGATCCGGCGACGCGACATGGTGCGGCGATGCTGGACCAGATCGTCAATCACCAGGCGCAGATCATCGCCTATGTTGACGACTACGTGCTGATGATCTTCACCACGTTGCCATCGCTGCTACTGCTATTGCTGATGCGCGGACCGCGGCACGCTGCGAGGGCGGAGGCCGCGGTGGTGAGCGAGTAGGCCGCCGCAGCGTTATCCGCTGGCGGCGTTCAGAGCGTCGATATCCTGCTTGTCCAGCTTGAGTTCCGTTGCCTTCACCAGGTCCTGAAGCTGTTCAAGGCTGGTGGCGCTGGCGATCGGGGCTGTGACGCTTGGGCGCGCAATCAGCCAGGCCAACGCGACCTGCGCCGGCGTCGACTTGTGGCGCGCCGCGACGTCGTCGAGCGCCGTCAGAACGCGCTGGCCGCGGGCGTCGAGGTATTTCTTCACGCCACCGCCGCGCGGGCTCTTCTTCAGGTCCGCTTCGGAACGGTACTTGCCGGTGAGGAAGCCGGCGGCGAGCGCGTAGTAGTTGATCACGCCGATGCCTTCCGCCTGGCACAGCGATTCCAGTTCGGCTTCGAACGCTGGTCGCTCCACCAGGTTGTAGAGCGGCTGTAGCGATTCATAGCGGGGCAGGCTGTGCGCCTTGCTTGTCTCGAGCGCGGACTTCAGCCGAGCGGCGGTGAAGTTCGATGCGCCGAGGGCGCGCACCTTGCCTTGCCTGACAAGGTCGGCGAAGGCCTGCGCGGTTTCTTCCTGTGGTGTGTCGGGGTCGTCGCGATGCGCCTGGTAGAGATCGATCACATCGGTCTGGAGGCGCTTCAGCGATGCTTCGACCTCCTGCATGATCCAGGCACGCGACAGGCCCTTGTCGCCGGAGCCCATCGGCGCGCCGACCTTGGTGGCGATGATCACGTCGTCGCGCCTGCCGCGGCGTTTCAGCCAGTTGCCGATCACGGTTTCCGACTCGCCGCCTTGGTGGCCGCGGGCCCACACGGAGTACACATCAGCGGTGTCAATCGCGTTGATGCCGGCGTCCATGCAGGCGTCGAGCAGCTTGAACGATGTCGCTTCATCGGCGGTCCAGCCGAATACGTTGCCGCCGAACATCAGCGGCGGGAGTTCGATGCCGGACCGGCCAAGTGGACGCTTCTGCACTGTTGAGGTTCCTCTGCTTTCGCGAACTGGCTACAGTCTTCGGCGCTTTCAGCGATGCGAGCAAGTCATACACAGAGTTGCACGGAGTGCACACAGAGTTTCACCGAAAAGCAAGATTTGCGCTTCGCGCGGGATGCACCGCCGCCGGTGCCAGACTCCCGCGCGAAGCGCCAATTCTTATTCTCTGTGAAACTCTGTGTGCACTTGGTGTAACTCTGTGTATGACTTGCTTTCTTCCTTTTGCTCAGGCTCGCCGCACACCCCAGAACAGCACTTGCGCGCACTTCACGAAATCCGTCAGGTCTTTACGGATCGCCCACGGATAGTACCACTGGCCGATCGGCATGAACGGAATGGACTGGAACGCCTCCAGCTGGATCTGCTCGCAGATCTTTTTCTGCGCCGCGACGTCAGGCGCATCGAGCCATTGGTCGCGCAACTCCTCCAGCTTCGCATCGGTAGGCCAGCCGAACCAGCCCTGCCTGCCATTGCCGCGCAGCGGAAACGAGGTGCCTGGATTGGACGTGGCAAGGCCGCCCCACGTGGTGTGGAACACGTTCCAGCCGCCCTGCGACGGTGGGTCCATCTTCGCACGCCGCGCCACCAGCGTGCCCCAGTCCATCACCTGGTAATCAACGTTCAGCCCAAGCTTGATGAACAGGTCACGCGAAACCTGCGACGGCGCCACCAGTGAAGGCTGATCGGACGGCGCCATCATCACGATCTTCTCGCCATTGTAGCCGCTGTCCGCCACCAACTGCTTCGCCTTCGCGAGATCGCGCGGCGAGGTCAGCGCTGCCATGCCCGCGCTGTTCTCCATCGGCGAATTGCCGGTGAAGAAGCCGACCGGGTATTTGCCGAGGTCCTGCTGCTCGCCGACCCAGGCGGTGACGTATTCCTGCTGATTGATCGCAGGCAGAAGTGCGCGCAGCAGCTTCGGATTGTCGAATGGCGGATACAGGTGATTGAACGCGATGATCGCCAATGAACCGAGCGGATCATAGCGCACCACACCGCAGCCCGGTGACGTGCGCAGCATCGGCAGCAGGTCTAGCACCGGAAACTCCAGCCAATCCACCTCGCCGGTCTGCAACGCCGATGCCGCGGTGGCCGGGTCGGGCTGGGTGATCCACTCAGCCCGCTCGAAGTTCGCTACCTTGCCGCCGGAGAAGTACTCAGGCTTCTCCTGGCGCGGCACATAGCCCGGGTTCTTCACGTACACCGCCTTCGACCCCGACGCCCATTCGTCGCGCTTGAAGATGTACGGCCCGGAACCGATGAACTCCTTGATCTGTTCACTCGCCGGCGTCTTCGCCATGCGCTCAGGCATGACGAAGCAGTTCTGCGATCCCAGCGCATAGGTCATCTGCCGGAAGCGCCGCTTCAGCCTGATCTGGAAGCGCCTGTCGTCGAGCGGCTTCATCTCCTCGGTCTGCACTGCCAGTTGCTGGCCGAGCGGGTATTTCACCGCCCATCGCGCGATCGAGGTGGTGCAGTCCACGCCGCGCACCGGCTCGCCATCGGTGAACTTCAAGCCATCGCGCAGTGTGAAGGTCCAGGTCAGTTCGTCAGACGACACCTCGTGGCCGGCGCACATCTGCGGTTGACCGATCAGCGCGTCATTGATGCCGTACAGCGTGTCCCACACCATGTAGCCGTGGTTGGCGGCGACCGTCGCGGTGGTCCACACCGGGTCGGGATTGGCAAGATCGGCCTGCGGCACGAAGCGCAGCAGCTTGGCCGATCCGTTCTGCGCGATCGCTGGGCGCGCGAGCGAGGTCGTGGCGAGCGCGGCACCGCTCGCCAGCAGGGTTCTGCGTCGCATGGAAGCCTCCTTGGTTACGCCACCAGGTCCTTCTGCGCCTTCGGGTCGTAGTTCGCGTCGTACCAATATTCCTGCCACGCGGCGTAGCTGATCGGTTCCCAACGCGGCGGACTGCCCGGGCCGGTGCAGGTCGGCAGGCATTCGATCACCCAGTCGAACTGCGGGCCCAGGAAGAACGGGATGGCGTAGCGATGCTGGCCGACCGGCGGCAGCGCACGATGCGGCGTGGAGAGGAACCGCCCGTTGGTCCAACGGTGCATCATGTCGCCGGAGTTCACCGCGAATGAGCCTGGCACATAGGGCACGTCGAGCCACGCTCCGTCCGGCATGCGCACCTGCAAACCCGGCACGTCGGTTTGTGCCAGAAAGGTCATGAAGCTGCTGTCGGTGTGCGGCGCGATGCCGAACTGGTTCTGTGCAGCGGGCACCGGCGGATAGTGTGACAGGCGCAGCGTGAACTGGCTCTGCTGGAACGCTTCATCGAACCAGTCGGGCGGCAGGTCGAGCGCCACCGCGAGCGCGGGCAGCATGCGGAGCGCGAAGTTGTCCATGGAATCGGCGTAATCCAGCGCGCGGCGACGGAAGCCAGGCAAGTCGGCTTCGTCGGGCCATAGGTTGGCGCCTACGAAGCGACGACCCGAGCTACGCAGCGGATCGCTGGGCGCGCGCTCGCGCTTGATGAAGAACGCCTCGTTCAGGTCGGGCTTGTCGTTGGCGTTGACGTCGGACGTCCACACCGCATAGCGGCCCATCGCCATGTAGCCGTTGTTGTGCTCGTTGAGCCGCAGCGCGAGCTTGGTCGGCGTCGGCAGCGCGTGCAGGCGCTGCGCTTCATTGAAGGTCTGCGCGATCAGCGACTGCGGCACGTCATGGCCGGTGGCGACGAAGAACCCGACCGTGGTCAGCGCCTCGTGCAACGCGCGCGCCATCGCCTGGAGCGCGCCGGGTCGGGCGGCCAGGTAGTCGGCGACGTCGATGACCGGGATGCTATTCATCGGCGGTTTCCGGCGCCACCGCGCGGAAGCGCTGGCGGTGTATGTGCGGTGGTCCATACAGGGGCGCCAGCACCATCGCCTTGCGGAGGAACAGGCCGATGTCGGCCGCGTCGGTGTAGCCGATGCCGCCGTGCAGCTGGATACAGGCGCGGGTCACCGTCATCGCCGCATCCGAGGCGCGCACCTTGGCGCGCGACACCGCCGCCTGGCGCTGCGCCAGCGTGGGCGCGGTGTCCAGCGCGTTCGCCGCACTGGAGATCGCCGCACGGGTCAGCGACACCTGGATCTGCATGTCCACCGCGCGATGCTGCAACGCCTGGAAGCTGCCGATCTTCTGGCCAAACTGCTCGCGCGTCTTCAGATAGTCGAGCGTGATGGCGAAGGCGCGGTCCATCAGGCCAAACAGATAGGCGGCGCTGGCCATGATGGCGTGCTCCAGCGCTTCGGTGGCGTCGCCGGCGATCGCTTCGGCCGGCGCGTTATCGAGCACCAGCATGCCGTAGTTGCCGCCGTCCTGCGTCTGCTGGAAGTCGAGCGTGACGCCGGGGGCGTCGCGCTCCACCAGCGCGAGCCCGCCTGGCACGGTGACCAGGAACGCATCGGCGCCGGCGGCCATCGGGATGAACACCTTGCGCCCGGACAGCCGGCCGTCGCGCAGCACTGTCTCGCCGATAAGGTCGAGGCTGCTGGCCTTCTCCTGCCACGCGGCCAGCACGATGCGTTCGCCGGCAAGCACCGGTGCGAGGTGGTCCGGCGGCAGCAGTTGTGCGGCCATCGCCGCCTGGATCAGCGGCTCGGGCACCAGGGAGGCACCCAGTTCCTCGGCCAGGCCGCAGAATTCGCGCGCGCCGAGACCCGAGCCACCGTGGTCTTCCGGGATGCGCAGGCCGAGCCAGCCCATCTCGCACATCTCGCGCCAGGTGGTGCGGTCGAAACCGGGTTCGGTGAAGCGCAGCGCGCGGATCCGCTTCAGGTCGCCTTTGCGCGGCGCGATGCCAGCCGCGCTGTCCTTCAGCATCTGGAGATGTTCGAGCGGATCCATCATCGGGAAGGCCTCGCGCTTGCTGCGGCGAGGGTCGCGCTGGGGTTGGTGGGGGTCAAGCGGAGTGAGCAATCGCCGGTGCGCCTGCCGCAGGCTCACCGATCCCGCGCGTCATGATCCGCCTTGGCCTGTTCCACGACATCGACCAGCTGAGCAGCATGGAATGGCTTTTGCAGCATCCAGCGTTCTTGCCTCAGCGTATTCGGCTCGCTGTAACCGGTGATGAATAAAATCGGCACGGCTGGATGCAAACGACGTGCGGCTTCCGCGAACTGATCCCCGCGCATGTCTGGCATGGCGAAGTCCACGATCAGAACATCAGCTGCTCGCTGGCGCAGTTCATCCAGCGCCTTTTCGGCTCTGTCGCATGCAACCACTGTGTATCCGGCAGTTTGCAGCATTGCACTTACAGCCTCGCGCACCTCGCTATCGTCATCGAGCAGCAACAGCCGTCCGCTGTGATAGCCGACCGGGATTTTCGGCTCCGCGCTGCGCTGGATTGTTGCCACGCCATGACCTTGCGGCAGGTAAAGCACCACGGTGGTGCCCAGACCGACTTCTGAATCGATCCTCATCATACCACCGGACTGCTGTACCAGCCCGTAGACCTGGCTGAGACCCAGTCCCGAACCGGCCTGCATCTGCTTGGTGGTGAAGAACGGCTCAAATGCTTTCAGGCGCACGTCTTCGGACATGCCATGGCCGGTGTCACTTACGGCGAGCCGGACGAAATCGCCGACCAGACCTTCGGTTCCGTCTTCCTGGCCGGTGAAATAATGCCTATCGGTCGTGATTGTAATGGTGCCACCCAGCGGCATTGCGTCACGGGCATTGAGCACAAGGTTCAGGACTGCATTCTCCAGCTGCGCGGCATCGACAAAAGCGATCATCTGTAACGGGCTCAAGTGCAGAACCAGTTGCGCGTACCCGCCCAGGGTCGCCAGCAGCAGCTTTTCCCATTCGCGCAACATCGCATTGATGTCGACCGAGCGCGGTTGCAGGTTCTGCTTTCGACCAAATGCGAGCAGTTGTCGGGTCAGCGTGGCACCGCGCTCGACCGAGTGCATGATCGTTCTGACATGTGGCGCATTCGCTGGTTCGCCGCGGATTGCAATCTGGCCGGCCGCGCCGCCAATCGCCATGAGCAGGTTGTTGAAATCGTGAGCGATACCCGCCGTCAACTGGCCTAGCGCTTCCAACTTTTGCGCCTGATAGAGCTTCTCCTCGGTGGATCGGTGATCGGCGATTTCCTGGCGCAGCCGGCGATTGACGCTATCCAGCTCCTCCGTTCGTTCAGCCAGTTCCAGCTGTGCCGAGGTGACCTCGCGGAACCATTGGCGGAACTTCCTGCTCGCGAGCACCATCGACAATCCGAACACACACGCCAGGAGACCGAACGCGGCCTGATCGCGCAGGAAGAACACGACGATGAGCGGCAGTATCGCCGGAACGATAAAGCCCAGCATGGTGGCCGCATGAGCGGCATGAACCGTGGCTGCTCCGGCGCACATGCCGCAAAGGACCACTGCCACAAACAACAGGCGCGGATCGCCGGCTTCCGTGAGAAGTGGTGCGTATCCCCAGGCCAAACCCGAGAAGAATGCGCCAACAGCCGCGACATATCCCCACCACGCAGTACTCTTCGGGGAAGTATCCAGGCGACGATGCGCATACCAGAAGGTTAGGCGCAGCACAGACAGGCCCAGTTGCGCGCCTATCCAGACGATGATCGCGGTGCGCCACGTCTGATCGAGAAGAACTGCACCTAACAGCGTGCTGTTGAGGGCGGAAACTGACAGCGTTAATGGCAAATGCGCGAATGACGAACGAATCTGCTGAGTGCGCAGTAGATCGGGTTCAGTCATGCATGCAGCTTATGGGATTATTGCTGCCGGACCATAGGAAAATCAGATGGTCGTCGGTTTGCGAATCATTCCGGTACTATGATGCTTCCGGCGCGACCCAAGCGCCCCACTCCGTTGCGACAGACAAATAATTGGAGCTTGGCGGCATCACCGTTATTTGCCGAAAGGCTATTGAGGGACCGTGACGCCTTACGCCGGCCGATGCAGCGGCGCGTCCGTCTTTGCCTGGAGCTCCTCGAACGTCAGGCCGGGTGCCATGTCCAGCACTTCGAAGCCCCGCTCGGTGACGTCGAGCACCGCGAGGTTGGTGTAGACGCGCTTCACCGCCGCCACTGCGGTCAGCGGATAGGAGCAGCGGTGCACCAGTTTGGACGTGCCGTCCTTGGTGGTGTGCTCCATCAGCACCCACAGCCGCTTCGCCCCGGCGGCGAGGTCCATGGCGCCGCCGACCGCCGGCGCGGTGTCGTTCTCCGACGTGGCCCAATTGGCGATGTCGCCGTTCTCGGCCACCTGGAATGCGCCGAGCACGCAGAGATCGAGATGGCCGCCGCGGATCATCGAGAAGCTGTCGGCGTGATGGCAGAAGCTGCCGCCCTGGCGCAGCGTCACGTATTGCTTGCCGGCGTTGATCAGCCAGGGATCGATCCGCTCCTTCGGCGGCGCCGGCCCCATGCCCAGGACGCCGTTCTCGGAGTGAAAGATCACCTCGCGGTCCAGCGGCACGTGGTCGGCGATCGCGGTGGGGATGCCGATGCCCAGGTTGACGTACCAGCCTTCCGGGATGTCACGCGCAGCGCGGGCGGCCATCTCCATGCGGGTCAGCGGCTTGAAGCCGGTCGCGGCGGTATCGGGCATGGCTGCGTCTCTCTGTGCTCTGGCGGGGAGTTGTAGCCTGCTCCGCCAGGGCCGCCAACGCGCCCGCTAGGCTACCCGGCGCTGCGCCAGCGCACTCGGCAGTTGGGCGATCGCGTGATCGACCAGGCGTGCGTCAGCCTCCAGTGACAGACCGTCCTTGATCACCTGGCGCGCTGCGGTGGTGGCGACCTCGGCCGCGGTCAGCCGCACCTCGTCCACCGCTGCCTTCTCGGCCGCGGCGATGCGGTCAATCGCCATCTGCTCGCGGCGTCGTGCCGAGGCCTCGGCTTCCGCTGCGGCAGCGGCGGCGACGCGTTCGGCTTCCGCCTTGGCACCCTCGACCAGCGCCTGCGCCTCGCGCAGCGCCTCGGCGCGGCGGGTTTCGGCGTCGCGCAGCATCGCCTCGGCCTCACGGCGCAGGCGTGCCGCCTCGTCCAGTTCCGCGCGCACCCGGTCGCCGCGATCATCCAGCATCTGCGCCAGCGCCGACCACAGCTTCCGGCCGAAGATCACGAAGAACAGGATGAAGGCGATGATCACCCAGTTGCGCGGTTCGGCGAAGAACCCGGCTTCCTCGTGCATCCTGCGGCCTCCTCAGCCCAGCCGACGTGCGGCGAGCGCGTTGCCGATGGCGCCATCCAGCCGAGTTTGATCGGGCGGCGCGCCGGTCAGCCGGCTGATCACTGTCGCCGCCGTGTCGGTGGCCACCTCGCGCAGCGCGCGCAGCGCGGTGGCGCGTGCGGCGTCGATCTGAGTCTCGGCGTCC
>DASSRN010000239.1:0-12787 GCA_035701785.1 Acetobacteraceae bacterium
CGATCGACCCGATGTCGGGCATTGATCCAGATCAAACCAGTGGAGAACGACGCCGCGCCTGCGACTGAGTCGCCAATGAACTCCTCCTGGCTCTAGCCTGTCAGCCAGGATTCCCGCGGAGAAGCTGCTATGAAGATTGCCCGCATCGATGACCTACACTGCGACGCCGGCTGGCGAACCTTCTCGTTCCTGAAGATCACCACCGATGACGGTCTGGTCGGCTGGTCGGAATACACCGAGGCAGATGGCAGCCGCGGGCTGACCGCGGTGATCCGGGGCCTGGCGGAACCGCTGATCGGCCTGGACCCGCGTCCGGTGCAGCAGATCGCCTCGATGCTGTGGGTGAGGCAGGTGCAGGCGCCGGGCGGCATCAATTCGCGCGCCATCGCCGCGATCGAGAACGCGCTGCTCGACATCAAAGGCAAGGCGCTTGGTGTGCCGGTGTACGAGCTGTTCGGCGGGCCGGTGCGCACGCGCATCCCGGTCTACTGGTCGCATTGCGGCTCCTATCGCGTGCGGAATCACGAGTTGGTTGGCGTGAAGCCGCTGCGCACCTACGACGACATCGCCGAACTCGGCGCCGAGGTGAAGCGGCGCGGCTTCAAGGCGCTGAAGACCAACATCCTGCCGTTCGACGGCGAGAAGCTGGTCGGTTTCGGTCCCGGCTTCGGCCGGACGCCGGGATGGCCGGAGCTGAACGTCGATCGCAAGACACTACAGGCGGTGCGCGACCTGCTGGGAGCGTTCCGGGCCGGTGCAGGAGCGGAGATGGGGCTGCATCTCGATGTCAACTATCACTTCAAGACCGAAGGGTACCTGCAGATCGCGAAGGCGGTCGCGCCGTTCGACATGACGTGGCTGGAGATCGACACCTGGGATCCGCAGTCGCTGGCGCTGATCCGCCGCGCTGCGCCGTGTCCGATCGCGTCGCTGGAATCGGTGTGCGGGCGGCGTGCGTTCCGGCCATTCTTCGATGCCTATGCCACCGATGTGGCGATCATCGACGTGATCTGGAACGGGTTCCTGGAGTCGATCAAGGTCGCATCAATGGCAGAGGCATACGAGGTGAACTGCGCGCCGCACAACTATTACGGCCATTTGTGTTCGTCGATCAGCGCGCACTTCTGCGCGGTGGTGCCGAATTTCCGGGTGATGGAGATCGACATCGACAGCGTGTCATGGCGCGACGAGCTGTTCATCAATGCGCCGGTGATCGAGAATGGCGAACTGCTGTTGCCGCAGGGGCCCGGATGGGGTGTTGAGGTCAACGAGGCGGCGGTGCGCGCGCATCCGCCGCGCGCGTGAATATACTGCAATGACGAAGGTATACACATGACCACACGCTTCGACATTCTTGGCATCGGCAACGCGATTGTCGATGTGGTGGCACGCGCCGATGATACGTTCCTGTCGCGGCACGACATGCATAAGGGCTCGATGACGCTGATCGACGCTGATGCGGCCCAGTCATTGTACACTGCGATGCCGCCGGGGCAGGAGAGCAGCGGCGGGTCGGCGGCCAATACCTGCGCGGTGGCCGCGGCGCTCGGCGCGCGTGTGGCGTATCTGGGCAAGGTGGCGAACGACCAGCTGGGCCAGGTGTTCCGCCATGACATGACGGCGATCGGCGTGCATTTCCCCTCGACCCCGCTCTACGGTGGCGCGTCTACGGCGCGCTGTCTGATCGTGGTGACGCCGGATGGGCAGCGCACGATGCACACCTATCTCGGCGCCTGCGTCAGCTTCGACGAGGCGGACGTGACTGAGGCATTGGTGGCCGATGCCGCGGTGACCTACCTTGAAGGCTACCTGTTCGATCCGCCGGCGGCGCAGCGTGCGTTCCGCCGCGCGGCGGCTGCAGCGCACGCGGCCGGACGGCAGGTGGCGCTGTCGCTGTCCGACGCGTTCTGCGTGGACCGCCACCGCG
Organism: Acetobacteraceae bacterium; assembly: GCA_035701785.1. Taxonomy (GTDB): domain Bacteria; phylum Pseudomonadota; class Alphaproteobacteria; order Acetobacterales; family Acetobacteraceae; genus JAMXLO01. The sequence goes on from DASSRN010000239.1 coordinate 1,928, forward strand.
CGGCCTTCCTGGATCTCGTGAAGCAGGACGTGGACATCCTGTTCGCCAACGAATCCGAGGTGACCAGCCTGTACGAGGAGAACAGCTTCGAGGCTGCGGCGGAACGCGTACGCGCCGACGTGGCGCTGGCGGTGCTCACCCGCAGCGAGGCGGGCAGCGTTATCCTGCGGGGCGCCGAGATGGTGGAGATCGCGGCGGAAGCGACCAGCGTGGTGGATACGACCGGCGCGGGGGATGCCTATGCGGCGGGCTTCCTGGCGGGACTCACCGCCGGTAAGCCGCTGCCCGTGTGCGGGCGCATCGCATCGATCGCTGCGGCCGAGGTGATCAGCCATTTCGGCGCGCGGCCGCAGGCCGATCTTAAACGGTTGACTGCCGCCGTGTCGGGTTAGGCCACCAGTACCGGTCGGCCAAGCTCATGGTGCGGGTGCGACCGAAGCTGATGAATTCTGCATCGGGCGCAAAGTTATCTCGGTGACCTGCGCCGTCCGGCTCAGCTGAAGGAGGTTCGTCACAAGGTCGGCCACGTCCTGGGGCTGAACGAGTGTACTGGGCGTATACGGCCGGCTTTCCAGCTCGAATATGCTCTTCTGTCGCTCGGTTGCCGTACGACCGAGAAAAACAGTCGCGACGCGAACACCAGAGCTCTCGACCTCCGCTCTGACACTGTCGGCGATTGCCCGCATCGCATGTTGTGTCGCAGCAAACTGCCCTACATTCTTGGCGGCAGATATCCCCTGTGTCGAGTTGACGAATACAATCTGGCCATGTGCACGGCATAGTAGAGGCAAGGCCTGACGAAGCAGCGAATACGGGGAAAGAACATTTGCCGCGATCTGGCGGGCCAGAGCGTCGGGATCGTCCGAGCGCTCGTAAATGCCAGATCCGAGCACGAGTATATCCAGCCGACCGGCGCGCGAAATCGAGTGCAGAACCTGGCAAGCCGCACCTTCGCGCGACAGATCAGTGGCCAGAATCTCCGCACGATCCGGAGCCACTGCCGCGATCTCCGCTAAGCGGTGGCGCCGACGACCGAGCAGAAAGACACGTGCACCAAGGCGGAGCAGTTCCCTCGAGATCGCCTGTCCGATATCGCTTGAGGCGCCCGTGACGAGGGCCACCTGGCCTTGCATAGCTTGCTAACGCTGCTCGCCGGCAAACACCAGCACCTCATTTGCGAGTTCAGTGCCATCGTCATACGAGGCGATGACTTGATCCGGCAGGCGCTGCTGGTCGGAACAGCGGAGGTAGTCCCGCATGGTGGTGCCAGTGCAACGAGAATCAATGTTGGGGGCTCCGACGTGACCGGCGACGTCGTCGTAGTGCACTGTGCGGAAATCTATGCTGTAGCGTGCCAGACCACTGGTATTGGGGACCGTCTCGTGCAACTGCGCGCCTGAGAACACGATCATTCCGCCGGGAGGGCACAGCAGTCGGATATCTGGCCCGTCGACGGGCTCTTGCGGCCTTGGCTGCGGCCGCTCATCGGACTTCACGTGCTTGGCGGCCTCTGCCCGGCTTTTCTTGTTCCATTCATAATAATTATAGATCTCGGAGTTGTTCTTCACGCCCCGAGAGAAATAGCCGGGATAGAACGCGAGACAATTTTCTGACGTGATCGGATAGATCGGCAACCACCAGTTTATCTGACAGGTTGGCGCCGAGTACCACGTGTCCCGATGAGGGTGAAAGGCATAAGCGATCCCTGACGTGAGATAGTGACTGGGGTAGGCTGACCGCATGCGAGGGACATCGAAATAGATCTTACTCGGATCACCGCCATGCTCTTCAATTATTTCAGGCAAGAGGGATTTGCATTGCGGGTGATGTATGAATGCCGGCTTGAGCTTTGCCAAAATCGTGACGCATTGCTCCATGCTTAATACGTTATCGATTCTAAGAGGATCATGTGGCGAGAAGGCTTCCTCGATCATCGATTGCGCAAGACTGCACAACTTCTTGGTTGCTTCGCTCGGGGAGTAGACGAACAGGTCGCCCCGATACAGGGCTCGCCGCCGCTCTTCATCGGTGCAGTGCGCGTCAAGATAGAGATTTGACATGGTTCCCCTGGCACAGCTGATGGTGTCGGTGCGAACCACTTAGCGGTTCGGCTGGCGGCGACTGCTCACAACTGTGTGAGGCTTGCAGACTCGCGCCTTCAATTTCTAACGTAAGTACGGATTATTGCTGAACTGCTTAATGTTTTTCTCGCAATAGTTGTAAATCTATAGCGTCATAACGCCCAACAATATACAGATAACACCAGCCAACATCCTGACTGCCTCCTGAACTCCGCCAGCAGGGTGAGGTGGCGTCCGTCAGCGGGGGACCCGAACGCATACCTGCGCCGAGCCGGCCGCTCCAGCGATCGGGCGTACATCTTGGCGCTTCGCTGGGTCTCCGACGCGATGAACGCTACATTTCGCCGAGGTCCGCCAAGCGGTTGCAACCGGCGCGTCGGCCTTTTGTTCACGCCGCCCTGAGCCCGGATTTGAGAACCCGGTCACCAGCGACCCGCAGTATTGCAACGGAACTTCCAAAGCAACCCCGGGCTCGATACTACAACGCTTGCGATGCTTTATTCCTCACCAGTATGTCGTAAACGTGCGGCGAGTTGTCGAACGAGATGCGGGCCGGAACAGATGGGTCGCGCAACCCGTCAAAGGAAGCGCGGAGGTCGGGCACGGTCAGCGGATCGGCTGTGCGATCGGTGTCCCACCCGATCACCAACAATGCGCCGACCGGCAAGACACGAGAGAACCCTGCAAAGGTCCGGCGCACGGTTTCAGGGTCGTCAATGCCGAAGCCCAAAATGCCATTGAAGATGATGCATTCGAACTCAGGCAGTTGTGGCAGCGCATCGAGGGCTGAAGCGTCACCGATCAAATGATGACCAGGCGCCCCCCAGCGAGCAGCCTGCGGATCGATGTCGATCGTCCAGACTTCCACGCCGTGGCGCGCGAACATGCGCGGATATCGCGCGGTATAGTTCCGGCATCCAACGAACAACACACGCTTAGGTCGCCGACTACATACATACGGGATGATGTCGGATACCAGACAACGCCGATCCGGAAGATTGGGCATCGACCACAGGTAGAGCGCTGCCGAAATGGACCGGCGCACCGGCCACGGCACCAGCTGCTTCATCGTCGGATAGGTTCGAGCGATTGTAGCCACTGTTTGACGTACGGCACTTGAGACGGCCATGCAGCCCCCCGAGAAAAACACCTCGCTGAACCAGCGAGCGCCAGTCTGTTGATCAATCGTGATAACCGGGCACAAGACGGGGCGACAAGTCCGGTCGATCATCCTAACAGGTTGTTGAAGACAGCCTACGTGCTGCTTGAGCCTTGGCGGATGGGATCAACGGCATCGTGCCGATGACAGTTTCAATCAGGTCCCCAAGACATTCAGGACTTGACGCCGATGTGCCCGGTAAAATCGAGTCTGTTGAGCAGCATTCGTATCCCGTGCTCCTGAAAATACTCGTCGACCGCCTTCCTGGCGCCGCTCCAAAAACCATAGTCGTCGATGATCAGCACACCACCCACCGACAAGCGCGGAAACAGGGTGTCGAGTTCATGCTTGGTCGACTCATACCAGTCGGTATCGAGCCGCAGGACGCTGATCTGATCCGGCGCCTCAGACGGAAGTGTATCCTCGACCTTGCCCTTGATGAACCGAAGAAGCTCCGGAGGATACCCCGTGGAGGCCAGGTTCCTGCGAACCTGCTCGAGAGGCGCGTAAGCCCAATAGGGCGAACTCTTATCAGTGGACGCGAGCAGTGCGTCGGCCCGCTGACCGCTGAACGTTTCTATGTCGGCTTCCGTTGGTTCGGACATTCCTTCGAAGGTATCGAACAGACAGAGCGTTCTGTCTGGCACTCCCAGATGGAGCAAGGTCAGCGCCGCGGCCATTGTGCTGCCGCCCTTGTATACACCGCATTCCACGAAATCCCCGTGGATCTGATTGCGGACCACGTACTCGAGGGCACGGCACAGGCCGATAATGCGTTCAGGGGTGGTCATCGTGGCGGGTTTGACCCGGTCGACTATGGCTCGAAACTCGGGTGACACATCAGGTATTCGGTTGAGGTCACTTCGACGGACAAGGCTATAATCCCACGGCGACAGCATCCTTTCGAGCATCTGTCGCGCGGTGCGCGTGATCAGCATCGGACCATGCCAGTGCCTATCCCTGAGTTCAAAACGCCGGATTGCTTACAGAGGCGAAGCTTTATTGCAACAAAGTGTTTCGGTGCAAGGCTCCATACTTGTCATTAGTCAATTTTGCTTCGTCTGACCTGAAATTGTTGGTCAAATTCTCGTTTTAAATCCTCATCCAGGCTATCTCTCAGCAAGAGCCAGGCCGTAGCAACCGCGCGCGACGCGTGAAGCGATCTCAGCGTCGGCTGAGGCTCGATTCGCGTGCAGCGAACGGGTGAGCCTGTAGTCAGGCGCGTGGCAGCTTCAGCGCGTCGTCAGCCCGGGGTTGGTGCCGGACGCAGCAGCGCGGTCAGCAGCAGCATGACGATCACCACGAAGGTGACGATGACGAAGCCGTCGCGGAACGACAGCACGTTCGCCTGATTCCGCACAGCCTGGGCCAACAGCGATGCGGCGCGGGCGGTGGCGCCGGCGACGCCCTCGGAGCGAGCCGCGATGGCGCTGGCGTAGGCTGCCAGACGGTCGGAGGTGTCCACGTCGCCGACCACGACGTGCAGGCCAAGGAGGTTCGAATCGACCTGCTCGCGTACCCGCACATAGGTCTGCATGAAGGCATTGCCGAACTCGCCGCCCAGCAGTCGCGCGGTCTGCAGCACGACGCCGAACGTCATCGCATCGGCCGGGCGCAGGTGGCGCACGGAGAACAGCACGAGCGCAATCAGCGCCGCCGACTGGCCGAATGCCTGGAGCACCTGCGAGGTGAGGAAGTCGTCGGTTGCCCAGACCGTGGTCAGGTCAGATGCCAGGTAGCACGCGAGGCCGACGGCCCATATGCCGAGTGCCAGCACCAGCCGTGGATCGATCCAGCGCAGCAGCGTGGCGATCAGCGGCACCAGCAGGAACTGCGGCACGGCGATCCAGGCCAGCACCTTGCCGATCTCCAGCGAGCGGAAGTTCTGCACCGTCGTCAGGTATTGCGGGATGATGTAGCTGGTGGACAGGATTATGAAGCGGTAGAGCACGAGGATCGACATCAGCAGTGCGATGTTCCGCTGCAACAGGAAGCGCGGCGAGATCCACGGACTCTCGGCGGTGAAGATCTGCACGAGGAAGGCGGCGATCAGCACGCCGGCCCCCAGCAGCAGGCCGCAGATCAGCCCCGAGTTCAGCCAGTCCAGTCGGTTGCCCTGGTCGAGCGCCGCATACAGCATCGAGAATCCGGCGGCGGCGAAGAACATGCCCCAGCCGTCGGCGGTGCGCAGCGCCTCGCGGTGTACCGGCTGGCGCGGCATGCCGACGTAGATCGCCACCAGCATCGGCAGGGCGAGAAGCGTGCCCTGCCAGAAGATCCAGTGCCAGGAGAGGTGATCGAGATACCAGCCCTCAAGTGCGGCCGGCACGTTGAGCGACAGCTCGAGGTTCATGCCATAGGCGGCGATGCCGTACGGCCACAGTGGGGGCGGCAGGCTTTGCACGACGAAGCCGATGGTCAGCGGGATGAACGTCCCGGAGGACAGCCCAGCGACCGCCTGGCCCACCAGCACGCTTGGCAGGTCAGGCGCGAACGGGATCAGCGCCGAGGCGAGCGCGAAGGTGGAGGCCGACACCAGCAGCACGCGACGCGGACCGAACACCAGGCCCAGCCAGGCCGAGAGCGGTCCGATGCACATCTGGCCAACCGTGGCGGCGGTGGTGATCCAGGCGCCCTCATCGAAGCCGGCATGCACCGCGCCGCGCAGATCGGCCAGCCCGAACGTGGTGATCCGCGTGAACAGCGTAGAGATGACCGAACCCAACAGCACCGCGAAAATTCCGACGAACGGACGCGCGCAGCGCGGCGGGGCCGGTGCGGCGTGGTGCGCCGGCGGCGCCAGCCGCGTCAGCGTGGCACTCACTGGGCTATGACCGATCCGCTGCCGCGATTGCCAACGGCGTCGGTGTGGATGGTGGCCTCGACCGACATGCCGGGACGCATGCGGTCACCCAGCCCGCCATCGTCGTCGAGGTCGATCTTAACCGGTATACGCTGCACCACTTTGGTAAAGTTGCCGGTCGCGTTGTCGGGCGGCAGCAACGCAAACTGCGAGCCGGTGCCCGGCGACCACGATGCCACATGGCCGTGCAGCACCGCGCCGGGGAAGGTGTCGATGCGCACCTCGGCAGGCTGGCCAAGGCCGAGATGGGTGAGCTGCGTCTCCTTGTAGTTGGCAATGACATAGATGTTGCGCAGCGGCACCACGGCGATCACCTGCGTGCCGATGCCGACATATTGCCCGGGATAGACGCGGCGCTGGCCGACCAGGCCGTCCACCGGTGAGGCGATCGCGGTGTAGCCGAGGTTGATGTTCGCCAGATCACGCGAGGCCTGCGCTGCCTTCAGGTTGGCGGCAAGCTGCGGCTCCTGGCTGCGCTGCACGTCGAGCTGGCGCTGTGCCGCCTCAACATTGGCGCTGGCCTGCATCACCTGCGCATCGGCAAGCTTGGCGGCGGCATCAGCCTGCTCGACGGCCTGCTCGGTGCCGGCGATCCGGGTGGCGAGCAACCGGTTCTGCCGCTCCGCCTCCAGATGGTTGCGCACGGCGGTGGCGCGCGAGCCTTCCAGCTGCGCCTGAGCGGCGGCGATGTTGGCGGCCTGAAGCCGTTCCTGCGCCTGGAGATTGCCGATCGCCGCCTCGGCTGCGGCAACGGAGGCTGCGGCCTGCGCGACCTGAGCTGCAAATGGTGCATCGTCGATGCGCGCCAGCACATCGCCTGTGCGCACGCGCTGGAAGTCGGTGACCGGCACTGCGCTGATGCGCCCACCGACCTGTGCGGAGAGCGGCGTCAGATCCGCGGCCAGCGCGGCATCGTCGGTCCATTGCGGTCCGGCCCCGCCCACCCAGCGGTCCCAGTTGATGATGACGGCTGCGGCGAGCACGCCGGCGAGCAGCAACGCCAGCACCCGCGGCGCCCAGGCGGCCAGACGGCGGAGGCCAGACCACGCGGGCGCCACTTTGTCGGGGCCCTGGCGCGCGGCGTCCATCCGTTCGCTCATGCTGATCTCCGTCCCCGATGTTGCGGCTTTTGTCGTGCCGCCCGCGGGCGGCGGTCAACCCGCGCGTACCGTTGAACGTCCGGAGCAAAGCGACTATCCACAACGCAAAGGCGGGCGCTGCCTGCAGAAACGGGAGGTAACAACGAATGGTCTCGGGTCCGTGGGCGAGCGTGTTCGGTATAACGATCGCCGCCATCGCGTGCGCTGCGCCGGCATCGGCCGAAGACGCGCCTAAGCGCGGTGGAATCCTGACCTACATGATACCAGCCGACGCGCCGCCGAGTTTCGACGGTCATCGCGAGACCACCTACGCGACGGTGCATTCCACCGCGCCATTCTACAGCGTGCTGATCCGGCTGGATCCCGAGCACCCCGAGGACGTGACGAAGTTCGTCTGCGACCTGTGCACCGAGCTGCCGACGCCAACCGACAACGGCACCGTCTATACCTTCAAGATCCGCGAGGGCGTGAAGTGGCATGACGGATCGCCACTGACCGCGACCGACGTGGCGGCGAGCTGGAACCACATCATCCATCCGCCGCCGGGCTACAACAGTGCGCGCCAGAATTGGTACGAGATGGTGGACACCGTGTCGGCGCCGGACGCGACCACCGTGGTGTTCAAGCTGAAATTCGGCACGGTGACCTTCCTGCCGGCGCTCGCCGATCCATACACATATATCTACAAGAAGGATATCCTGGACAAGGATCCGAACTGGTACATGAAGAACATCATGGGCAGCGGACCGTTCCGGTTCGCCGGCTATGATCTGGGCCAGGCGATCAGGGGCGAACGCAATCCGGACTACTACCACAAGGGCCTGCCGTACCTGGACGGCTTCGTCGGCATCTACGCCGACAAGCAGGTGGTGCGCACCGAGGCGATCCGCGCCGATCGCGCCACGACGGAGTTCCGCGGCCTGCCGCCAGCAGCGATCGATCAGCTGAAAAAGGAGTTGGGTGACAAGGTCACCATCCAGCAGAGCGACTGGAACTGCGGCAATCTGATCACGCCCAATGCGAAGCACAAGCCGTTCGACGACGTGCGGGTGCGCAAGGCGCTGATGCTGGCGATCGATCAGTGGCACGGCGCGCCGGCGCTGTCGAAAATCGCCAACGTGCGCACGGTCGGCGGCATGGTGTTCCCCGGCTCGCCGCTGGCGGCGACGAAGGACGAGTTGCAGAAGCTGGCGGGCTTCTGGCCCGACATCGACAAGTCGCGCGCGGAGGCGAAGCGGCTGCTGAAGGAGGCGGGGCAGGAGAACCTGCAGCTGGAGCTGCTGAACCGCAACGTCGACCAGCCGTACAAGTATGTCGGCACCTGGGTCGTCGACGAGTGGAGCAAGATCGGCGTGAAGGCGACGCAGAAGGTGGTGCCGACCGGGCCGTGGTTCGAGCAGATGCGCAGCGGCAACTTCGACGTAGTGGTGGAGGCGAACTGCAACGGCGTGGTGAACCCGGTGATGGACACGCAGAAGTATCTGCCGAAGAAGGCATTCGTGGAGAATTACGGCGGCTACGACGACCAGGACCTGATCGACATCTACAACAAGATGTACCACGAGACCGATCCGGCGAAGGTGCGGTTGCTGATGCGCGCCTACGAAACGCGGGTGATCGACACCATGGCGTACGAGTTCCCGATGCTGTGGTGGAACCGCATGATCCCGGAGCGGTCGTACATGCATGGCTGGAAGATCGGCCCGAGCCACTATGTGAACCAGGACCTGGCGACGGTCTGGCTGGACAGGTAGGGGGACTAGCCGGTCGTGGCGTTCGCGCTGTTCGGCTGGCGCAGGATCCGCGACAGGCTGGCGACCGAATAGGGCTTGCTCAGCAGCTCGAAGCCGTGGCGTCCGCCCTGCGACAGGACGTGGCTGTAGCCACTGGTGAGGACGACCGGCAGATCCGGGAAACGGCGACGGATCTCCTGGCCCAGGGCGACGCCGTCCATGCCGGGCATCACCACGTCGCTCAGCACCAGGTCGAAGCCGTCGGTGCTGGCACCGAGCAGGCTCAGCGCCTCGGTCGCGTCTGCTGCCAGCGTCGTCTCGTAGCCCAGGTCACTTAGCGCCTGGACGCAGAAGTTGCCCACTTCGGCATTGTCCTCCACGACCAGCACACGCCGGCGACCGGCAAGTGGCGCATCCGGTCCGTCGTGGAGGTCGCTCCGCCTCTCGGCGGGACGGGTAGAGGCCGGTAGATACAGCTGGAACGTCGTTCCGATACCGGGCGTGCTGTCCACCACCACCTCACCGCCGGACTGGCGGGCGAAGCCGTAGACCTGCGACAGCCCGAGCCCGGTGCCGCGCCCCACCTCTTTGGTGGTGAAGAACGGTTCGAAGATGCGGTCGAGCTGGTCGGCAGCAATGCCGCAGCCATTGTCCTCGACCACGATGCAGACCGAGTCGGGTTCGGCGCGACAGACCTGGATGCGCAACTGCCCGCCGTCCTGCATCGCATCCCGCGCGTTGGCGACCAGGTTGACCAGGGCGGTCTCGAACTGATTGGCATCTGCCTCGACTGGTAGCGCTCCCTGGTCAGCCTCCAGCACCAACGTCATACGCGAGCCCAGGATGGTGCGCAGCATCTCGGCAATGCCGCGCACGCGGTCCGCCGCATCGAACACCTGCGGGTCGAGCGCCTGACGCCGCGCAAAGGCCAGCAGTTGGGCGGTAAGCCTGGCGCCGCGGTCGGCGGTGTCGGCGATCGCGTTCAGGTAGCGGCGGCGCTGTTCATCGCGCAGATCTGGGCGACGCAGCAGGTCGGCGGAGGTGCGGATCACAGTCAGCAGGTTGTTGAAGTCGTGGGCGACGCCGCCGGTCAGCTGGCCGATCGCCTCGAGCTTCTGCGATTGGCGCAGCGCCTCTTCGGCGTGGCGGCGTTCGGTGATCTCCACCGCCTCGGGGATGATGCCGGTCACGGTTCCGGCGCCGTCGCGTACCGGGCGCATGGTGAAGTCGAACCAGCGCCAGCCGCCCTCGGGCAGGTGGACCTGCATCTCCTGGCGGAAGGTCTCGCCGTTAGCCACGCGGGCGACCGCAGCGCGGACAAGATCCGAAGCACCCGGTGTGTGGGTGAACCAGGGCGTGTCCCAGAACGGCCGGCCGATCACATCGGTCGCCTGGGCGCCAATCCCGCGCAGCGAGGTGGAGTTGGCCTCGAGCAGGGTGCCGTCGATGTCCATCAATCCCTGATACTGGTAGCTGGACTCGAAGATCGAACGCAGCCGTGCCTCGGATCGCGCCAGGCTTTGTGTGCGCTCCGCCACGCGGCGCTCGAGCGTTTCATTCAGCATGTGCAGCCGCTCTGCCCTGGCCCGCAGGTCGGTGATGTCGGTGTGGACGCCGACCCATTCGCCTAAGTTGCCCGTGGTATCACGCACCGGGACGGCCCGGACCGCGAACAGCCGCCATTTGCTATCGGCGCAGCGCAGCCGCTGCTCGAACTCGAAGACGGTGCGGTCGGCGACCGCGCGCTGCCACGCTGCCGTCATAGGCAGCAGGTCGTCGGGATGCACCGCCGCCGTCCATCCCATCCGCTGATATTGCTCGGGCGTTTGGCCGGTCAGCGCAGCCCAGGCCGGCTGATCGCCGTGCATGTGCCCGTTGCTGTCGCTGGTCCACAGCACGCCGCTGACGGCGTCGATGGCGGCAC
>DASSRN010000240.1:0-3058 GCA_035701785.1 Acetobacteraceae bacterium
CTGGCAGCAGGCTTTCCGTGCGTGTCAGATGCGCAGCAAACGGCCTGGTCCGTCCGCTTGGGCGTAATCGACCTGGAGCCAACCAACAAGTCGGACCCGATCCCTGCACTGGGTGTTCCCGCCGATGCGATCCGCACCAACAACAAGGCGTTCCCGGAACTCGATATCTTCTACACGTTCACACCGAACATCGCGGCTGAGCTCGTCCTGACTTACCCTCAGAAGCAGCAGGTGACCCTCAACGGCGCGGATATCGGCTCCTTCAAACATCTGCCGCCTTCGCTCCTGGGTCAATATCACTTCCTTCCCGGCCAGCGGTTCGACCCCTACCTGGGGGTTGGCGTGAACTTCACGTGGATCATGTCCGTTCACCTGAACGTACCTGGAGTCGGGCCGCTGGATCTGACGCGGACGAGCTTTGGTGCCGCCCTGGACTTGGGGGCAGACCTTAATCTGACACGCCAGTGGTTCGTGAACGCCGACATCAAATACATCACTCCCCTGCGCTCGGACGTATCAGCCGGGGGCACCAAGGTAAGTACCGTGACGGTGGATCCGTTCCTTTTCTCGCTAGGTGCTGGATATCGCTTCTGAGCCGGGGAACCGGGTCGCCGGAGAAGGGCCCGCTCGATCGGACTATCGTAGTAGTGCGATGGTCCGATCGCGATTCTTATATATCTGCGCTCCTCTTACGGTCGTAGTCTGTAACCCAAACAGGCCATCGCGCGCCGGCTGTCACCAAATTGTGCATAGCCACACGATCCGGTCGACGCATACTGAGGACGACACACTGCAAGGGAGGGCCGAGCCGTGATTCCGCGTCCATTCGAATACCACGCGCCGGCGAGCCTGCCCGACGCCTTGTCCCTGCTGAACCGGTACGGCGACGACGCCAAGCTTCTCGCCGGCGGGCACAGCCTGCTGCCGATGATGAAGCTGCGCTTCGCTGCGCCCGGGCATCTGATCGACCTGAAGCGCATCGGCGAGTTGAAGGGCATCCGGCAGGTCGGTAGCGAAATCCACATCGGCGCGATGACGACGGAAAACGAGCTGATCTGGTCTGCGCTGCTGGCCGAGAAGGTGCCGCTGCTGGTGGAGGGCGCCCGCCTGATCTCCGATCCGCAGGTGCGGTACAAGGGCACGATCGGCGGCGATATCTCGCATGGCGATCCGGGCAATGACCATCCGGCACTGATGCTGGCGCTTGGGGCGTCGTTTGTGCTGCGGGGCGCGAAGGGCGAGCGCGCGGTGCCCGCGGACGGATTCTTCCACGGGCTGTACGCCACCTCGATGGAGCCGGGCGAGATCATGACGCACGTGCGCGTGCCGGTTCCAGTGGCCGGTACCGGCTGGTGCTATTCCAAGCTCAAGCGCAAGACCGGGGATTTCGCCGCCGCGGCCGCCGCGGTGCTGTTGCGCGTCAAGGGCGGTCGCGTGGAGGAAGCGAGCATTGCGCTCACCAACGTCGCGCCGACGCCGCTGAAGGCGCGCGAGGCCGAACAGCATCTGCGCGGCAAGGCGCTCGACGAGGAGGCCATCGCTCAAGCCGCGCGGCTGGCGATGGCGATCTGCGAGCCCGCCGAGGACCAGCGCGGCAACGCCGAGTACAAGACGGCGATGGCCGGCGAGATGACCCGGCGCGCCCTGCAGACCGCGCTGACCCGCGCCCGCTAGACCGAGGAGGAGTCCGACATGTCCAACACGCATCAGGTTGCGTTCACGGTGAACGGCAAGGCGGTCGAGCTGGTGGTGGAGCCGCGCGAGCTGCTGATCCATACGCTGCGCGAGAGGTTGCAGCTCACGGGCCCCCACATCGGCTGCGAGACCTCGCACTGCGGGGCCTGCACGGTCGACCTCGACAGCATGTCGGTCAAGTCGTGCACGGTGCTGACCGTGCAGTGCCAGGACTCCCACGTGACCACCATCGAGGGCTTCGAGCAGGGCGGTCGCCTGCATGCGCTGCAGGAGGCTTTCACCGAGGAGCACGCGCTGCAATGCGGCTACTGCACCCCCGGCATGATCACCCGCGCCTGGCGCCTGCTGCAGGAAATCCCCAACCCCACGGAAGAGGAGATCCGCTACTGGATGGCCGGCAACCTTTGCCGCTGCACCGGCTATCAGAACATCGTCAAGGCGGTGCGGGCCGCAGCCGGCAAGCTGGCCGCCAAGGCCGCTTGATCGCTGCCAACCGCCGCGCCGCACGATCGGTACGTTGCTCGCCGACACACGCCAGCCTGGAGATCGCGCCATGTCCGACACCGCCCAGATACGCGAACGCGAAGACAAGCTGCAGGGTATGGGGTGCGCGCGCAAGCGCAAGGAGGACGCGCGCTTCATCCGAGGACAGGGCACCTATGTGGACGACATCAAGCTGCCGGGCATGCTGTTCGGCGCCATGGTGCGCAGTCCCTACGCCCACGCGCGCATCAAGTCGGTCGACAAGTCCAAGGCGCTGGCGGTGCCAGGCGTGGTGGCGGTGCTGGTCGCCGACGACCTGAAGCCCGTGAACCTGGCCTGGATGCCGACGCTCGGGGGCGACGTGCAAGCGGTGCTGGCGGACAAGAAGGTCTGCTTCCAGTACCAGGAGGTCGCGTTCGTGATCGCCAGCGACCGTTACGCCGCGGCCGACGGTGCCGATGCGGTCGAGGTCGAGTACGAAGAGCTGCCCGCGATCGTCGACCCGCACAAGGCGATGGCGAAGGACGCGCCCATCATTCGCGAGGACATCGCCGACAAGACCGAAGTCGGCCACGGCCCCCGAACCCATCCGAACCACATCTTCACGTGGGACGCCGGGGACAAGGCCGCCACCGACGCGGCCTTCGCGAAGGCGCCGGTGACGGTGAGGGAAGAGATCCTGAATCCGCGGGTTCACCCGTGCCCGCTGGAGACCTGTGGCTGTGTTGCCTCCTTCAGCAAAGCCACCGGCCAGCTGACGGTCTACATGACTTCGCAAGCGCCGCACCTCGTGCGCACCGTCGTGTCGATGCTGTCGGGCATCGCCGAAAGCAGGATCCGGATCGTCGGCGGTGATATCGGCGGCGGCTTCGGCAACAAG
>DASSRN010000241.1:0-4762 GCA_035701785.1 Acetobacteraceae bacterium
CCCGCCTATCGTAGCCAGCGCTGTGGCGCTGAGCATCGGATCCTGGCCGCACAGCGCCAGATAGTTCGGCAGATGGGTGTTCAGGAACACCAGTTGCAGCCCACAGACGAAATGCGTGCAGCACAGCACCACGAAGCGCCGGTTGCGCAGCGCCATGCCGATGACTTCGCCCATGCCTGCTCGCTTGTCCGCCGGTTGCGGAACGCGGTCAACGGCGCCGGCCAGGAACGCGAACGGCACCATCGCGAGTGCCAGCGCGACGAACAACGCGACACCGGCGCGCCAGTCCCAACGCTCCAGCATGAACTGGACCACAGGCGCGATCACCAGGGTCCCAACCGAGGAGAACGCACCGACAATGCCCAGCAGCAGGCTGCGGCGAGCCGGAGAGACCGCGCGCGCCGTCGCAGTCATGGCGAGCGAAGAACCGGTGCACGCGACAGCAACTCCGGTCAGGATACCTGACACGGTCAACGCCGGCACACCGCCTGCCACTGCCATGACCAGCATCGCAGCGACGTAGAGCGCCGCGCCGGCCAGCAGCACCGGCCGCAGCCCCAGCTTGTCGGCGACCGCGCCAACGGGCGCCTGCGCCACGCCCCAGGCGATGTTCTGGGCTGCGATTCCAAACGTGTAGTCGGCCGCGGTCAGGCCGAGCTCACGCGTGACCGGTGGCAGGAACAGGCCGAGGCACTGGCGCATGCCGAGGGCAAGACTCATCATGACCGACGCGCCGATGAGGATCAGGACGGGGTTCGGAAGCCTGCTTGCATCCTTCAACGGCGCTTCTCCGCGTGCCACCGCAGCGTGCCCGGATCGGCTTTCCCGTCAACCCTGGATTAGGCGCCTCCGTTGGCTCCGACCGACCGCTACTGCGCCGTCATGCCGCCATCGATCACCAATTCCGATCCAGTGACCCAGGATGATTCGTCAGACGCCAGGAACAGCACGCCATTGGCGATATCGAGGGCTGTGCCGAGCCGCCCCATCGGCGTTCGATCGAGCAGCCCCTGCCGCACGGCGGGATCGCTGAAGCGCGTCTCGGTCAGCGGCGTATCCGCATAGCCCGGGTGCACGGAATTGATGCGGATATTCTCCTTCGCGTATTGCAGCGCAGCTGACTTGGTGAAGACCGTGATGGCGCCCTTGGCAGCCGAATAGGCCGGCGAGGTCGGACTGCCGACGATGCCCATCACCGACGACGTGTTGATGATCGACCCGCCGCCGCCTTTGCGCATGGCCGGGATCGCCGCGCGCGTACCCAGGAAAACACCCTTGGCATGCACGCCAAGCTCACGTTCCCATATATCGACGGTGATGTCCTCGACCTTGCGAGGGAACGAGACACCGGCGTTGTTGAACAGGATGTCCAGCCGTCCATGGGCCGCCATGACTGCATCCACCACCTGCGCCCAGTTCTGCTCCGACGTCACATCGAGGTGCATATATCGCGCATCATGGCCCTCGGCGCGCAGCGCGGACGCGGCGCGTTCGCCCAGGTCATCGCGGATGTCGGTCAGCACCACCTTGGCACCCTCGCGCACGAACAGGTGCGCCGCCGCGCCGCCGAAGCCCATCAGCTCGCCCTGGATCGCAGCTGCCGCGCCGGTCAGCAGCGCTACTTTGTTCTGGAGTCGCATCCCGTCCTCCCATTGTCTCGCAGTATCAGAACTCTTGTGACTACCGCGCTCCTCATGGCACTGGAACGCCGATCGCCTTTAGCCTGGCCTGCGCCCGCACAGCCCGCGCCTTCAGCCCATCCAGATACGTACTGACATCATTCCCGGGCAGGTTCAGCACCTTGCACCCAAGCCGCCAATACTCCTCGATCTGCGCCTCGGTCTCTGCCGATCCTCGGGCCAGTTTCCCGTGCGCATTGCAGGCCTCCGCGATCCGGCGGACGGCCGCCTTGAACGTCGGGTGCTCAAGCTGGAGATGAACGCCAAGGCGCGCACTGAGGTCCGAGTGGCCATAGGCGACCATGTCGATACCCTCCACGGCCGCGATCGCCTCGACATTCTCCAGGCCCTCGAGCGACTCGATCGACACGCAAACGATGGTGTTGGCATTGGCCCACGGCGCATACTCCGTCGCGTGACGAGCGCCGTAGCTCCGATACCCCGTATGCATTCCCTGCCCAGAAATGCCGCGGTTGCCGATCGGCGGAAATTTCGCCTCGTGCACGATAGCGCGCGCCTCGTCCGCGTTGTCGACCTCAGAGACTTGCACCCCCATGATCCCCTGATCCAGGATCGCAGGGATCAGATACGTGAACGACTTGTGGATACGCACGATCGCCGACACGTTGGTCGCCTGAAACCACCCGGCGAGATCCGCAATCGTCTCGAGGTCGAAGGCGCCGTGCTCATGATCGATCATGCAGTAGTCGAAGCCGGAGGCCTCGATGATCCACGGCACGCCACGCGACGCGAACTCCTTGAGCCCGGTCCCAAGCGCTGCCCGCCCCTCGCGCACCGCCCGCCATATGCTGTTGTCTTTCATGGTCCGTATCGGCTCCCGTTCTTGGAGACAGAGGATCGGCAACATCTTGCCGACACGCTGCCGTGCCGGACAAGGGAGGGTGTCAATCGCAGCGATCGCTCATCTGTTGAGCGACCTCGGCCCGCTGACGAACGGACTGCCACGGAGATAAAACCGCAGGATACGTTCCGCATCCCGCGAAATGCCAATTCGCGTGCTCTGCGCGATTTCGCCGGGCTTGTAGTCATCGCGTGCAAGCCAAAGAGGCCCCTTTCGACAAAGGTCGATGCCATCAAGGCTCAGATCAATCCGCAACGCCGCAGCGAGCCTTCCGGGCCCTCGCGTCAGATCGCCCAGACGCTCGGTGCCGCGATTGAGCCGCATGATCGGGATACCTTCAAGCGGTTCGAGCGCCCTGACCAGAACGCCCGCTCCAATCCCGGGCGTCTCACTGGACACGTTCAGCATGTACGAGATGCCGTAGGCGAGATAAACATAGGCGTGGCCGCGCTTGAGAAACAGCGAACGGTTACGCGGTGTCATCCCGCGATAGGCGTGCCCGGCAGCATCGCCCACAACATAGGCCTCGGTCTCGACGATACGACCGCTGGCCGTACCCTCCGGCAACTCCCGCACCAACACGGTGCCAATCAGGCCCCGGGCCAGAGCGATCGTATCAGCCGGCAGATCCAAACGGCGCAGGGCGCGATAGACCGCCATCTTTGTGGCGGCAACCTCAGCGCATCCGCTCGACCCATTGCGCGCGCGAAGGCCCCGGTTCGAACGGATCGCCGAAATACTGGGTCTCGCGGGCCACCTTCCCGTCGAGGAACTCCATGATGCTCACGGTGTAGGAAGGCTGCCCGTCATACGTGATGACATATTCCGTCACCCAGAGGTTACCCGCGCCGGTGATCCGCCGCACTGCGAAGCGCTTCTCGTTCGGCTGCGCCGTGCGAGATGACTGGATGTGGCGTCGCCCGCGGATGCGCTCACCCGATTGCGGATATTCCAGCACGGCGTCCTCTCGGTAGATCTGGTGCTCCGCTTCGAAGTCGTTCGCATCAGAGGCCGCCCAGTGGTGATCCAGGGCCGCTCGGATCTCTTGGTCTTCCATACGCGTCTCCTTCCAATCTAGCTGGCGCGCTCGGAGAATTTCATTTGCCCGGCGCGGTTCCGGTTGCACCATACACCGTGGCAACAGGAGTGCAGGCCATGGACTTTCGTACAGAGACGGACAGCCTGGGCGAGGTTTCTGTGCCCGCCGACAAGCTGTGGGGCGCGCAGACCCAGCGGTCACTTGAATATTTCAGCATCGGCAAGGACCTGATCCCGCAGGAGATGATCACCGCCTACGCGATCCTGAAAAAGGCCGCCGCCAATGCGAACCACGCTGGTGGGCGGCTGAACGACCAGGCACACCGCCTGATCGTGCAGGTTGCCGACGAGATCCTGCAGGGCGGCCACGCCGACATGTTTCCGCTGCATGTCTGGATGACCGGCAGTGGCACGCAATTCAACATGAACGTCAACGAGGTCATCTCGAACCGCGCCTGCCAGCTCGCCGGCACGCCGCTTGGCAGCAAGACGCCGGTGCATCCCAACGACCACGTGAACATGTCGCAGTCCTCGAACGACACGTTCCCATCCGCGATGTACGTCGCCGCCGCACTCGGCGTCACACAGCGGCTTATCCCAAGCGTGCGCGCACTGCGTGACGCGATCGCCGCCAAGGCCGAGGAATGGCAGGACATCGTGAAGATCGGCCGCACCCACATGCAGGATGCGACGCCGATCACGCTCGGGCAGGAGTGGTCCGGCTACGCAGGAGCGCTGACCGACGATCTCGAATGGCTCGATGATGCATTGAAGGGCGTCTACCGCCTCGCACTCGGCGGCACCGCCGTCGGCACCGGCATCAATGCAGCACCTGGATTCGCCGATGCCGCCGCCGCCGAGATCGCCAGACTGACCGGCCTGCCGTTCGTCAGTGCGCCGAACAAGTTCACCGTGCAGGGCTCGCACGACGCGCTGGTGCAGCTATCCGGGACACTGCGCACCCTCGCCGTGTCGCTCTACAAGATCGCCAACGACATCCGGCTGCTGTCATGCGGCCCACGCGCGGGATTCGCCGAACTGCACATCCCGGAGAACGAACCCGGTTCGTCAATCATGCCTGGCAAGGTCAATCCGACGCAGGTCGAAGCGCTGACGATGATCGCCGCGCAAGTGATGGGCAACGACGTGGCGGTGAGCCTTGGCGGCGCGGGCGGCTATCTCG
>DASSRN010000242.1:0-3179 GCA_035701785.1 Acetobacteraceae bacterium
GAACGACATCCTGAACGTGCCACCGACCTTTGGTTCCAGATGATGCACGGTGCAGGCGAAGCCGTTGGGCGGGAGCCACTTCGCCAGCGCATCCGCCTCGAGGAACGCCCGGTAGACTTTCTCGGGGCTCGTGGTGAAGACGCGGTACAGGTGCACGGTGTTGGGCATGGTTGTTCGTCCTTTGTGGGCTGCTGATTCTAGTCGGTCGCCGGCACCGAATGGTGCTCGTGTTGGATGTGCCAGGCGCCATCGGCCCGGCGAAAGCCGATGGTCAGCCGGAATGGGAAACCGCCTGGCACGGGGGGTCACCGACTGTCGCCGACCCGCAGCGCATGATGGCAACGGCAAAGGCGACGGTGTCGCCGGCGAAGATCTGCAGCTCTTCGACGTCGAATGCCTGGCCAGGCTGGTGATAGGCGAAGAATAGATCCCAGGTCTGTTTGTACTCCGCCATGCCACGTGACCGTAGCGGCGGCGGCACGTCGAACATGACGATGTCTTCAGCATGATGCGCCAGGATCGCCGGCAGATCGTGCCGCCGGACGGCGTCTGCCCAGGCGTCGATCAGTGCTCTGATCGCGGTCTCAGCGGTCTCATCTGGTCGCGCCATTTCCTACTCCTGGATTTGCTGATCCACGCCCTGAGGACGAACCGGGCTTTGCCACTCCGACAAAGGGCGCGCTTTTTTGGCAGCCGTGCGCGCGACAGGGTGTTTTATGACCGATGCGCCGCTCGCACATCGCGTGCAATTGTCCGGCGGCACCGCTCGCAACGGAGTCTGTCCCGTTTACTACTCGGATCCGATCCGCGCGCCCTTCTCCGCAACGGAGCGCTTCATCAGCAGCACGACGAGCAACAGCGCGACCATGACGACCGCCAATAGCCAGAACACATCGAAATAGGCGAGCGCCGATGCCTGCTGCTGGCGCAGGTTGGTCAGTGTCTGCAAGGCAAGTTGCTGCGCGGCAACCGGGTCGCCAGTCTGCTGCAGAAATGGTGCGGCTGCCTGATCGAGGAACGAACGCGCCGTCGCGTTGAACGGATCGAGCGATTCACCCAGGCGCAGGCTGTGGAACTGATCGCGGCGCTCCTGCACCGTCTGAGCCAGCGAAGTGCCGACACTGCCCCCCTCGTTACGCAGCAGGCTGAGTAGTCCGACCGCAGCGCCGCGCAGCGCGACCGGCGTGTATAGGTAAGCCGCGACGTTCGCTGGAGCGAAGCACATCGCCAGGCCGACGATCAGTACTACACGAGGCCAGACGGCCTGCCCCGGACTGATGTCCAGGTTCAGCTGCGACATCCAATAGTTGCCTGCGGCCATCGTCAGCAGACCCGCGGCAATCACCCAGCGCGCGTCGGTGCCACGACCGAGCGCGCGGCCGACGAACGGCATTGCGACAACGGCGAAGAAGCCGGCCGGCGACATGACCAGCCCGGCACTCAGTGCATCATAGCCGAACAGCGACTGGAGCAGCGCAGGCAATGAGGTGCTGGCAGCGTACAGTACCGCGAACGCGCAGAAGATGATGATGCAACAGGCGGCGAAGTTCCGTTCGCGCAGCGGACGGAAATTGACCACCGGACTCGGATGGCGCAGTTCCCAGACGATCAGCCCGACCAGGCCCACAACGAACAGGATCGTCAGCGTCTGCACACGCCAGAACGGATCGCCAAGCCAGTCCCACTCCTGACCCTTGCTGAGCGTCACCTCCCAACAGACGACGACGATGATCAGCAGCGACAGACCGATGCCGTCGAAGCTGAACGGCCGCTTGCGCAATTCGATGCGCTGCTCGGTGAGGTAGTCGGGGTCCCGCAGCGTAAGAGCGCACGCGCCCAAGGCGAGCAGGCCAACTGGGATGTTGATCCAGAACACCCAACGCCAGGAGTAGCTGTCGGTGATCCAGCCGCCTAGAGTCGGGCCGACGACGGGCGCGATCAGCGCGGCCAGGCCGAACATTGTCATCGCCATGCCTTGGCGCTCGACGGGGAATGCATCGAGCAGCACGCCCTGGCTGGACGGCTGAAGTCCTCCACCGGCAAGACCCTGGAGTACGCGGAACAGAATAAGCTGGCCGAGCCCCGTTGCCATGCCGCACAGCCCCGACGCAAGCGTGAACACTGCAATGGACAGCAGGAAGTAGTTGCGGCGCCCGAGATGCGCGATCAGCCAGCCGGTGATCGGCAGGATGATCGCGTTGGCGGCAAGGTAGCTGGTGA
The DNA here is from genome assembly GCA_035701785.1 of Acetobacteraceae bacterium. Lineage (GTDB taxonomy): Bacteria > Pseudomonadota > Alphaproteobacteria > Acetobacterales > Acetobacteraceae > JAMXLO01. The sequence continues at coordinate 2,221 of DASSRN010000242.1, forward strand.
TGACCCATTCGCCATCATCGACAGTCGCCGACAGCCCACCGGCGATATAGCGCAGCGCCACGACGGCGATCGTGGTGTCGAGCACCTCCATGAAGGTCGGCACAACGACGACGGCAGCCACCACCCACGGGTTGGTAGCCGCGCGGGATCGGGAAGTCGTAAGTGTAGGCGCCAGCGCGCCACTCACCGCGCGATGCCCGATGCACTGGCGCTCTGGAGGAACTTGCCCGCGTCGGGTCCGCCCGGCGGCCGATTGATATAGACGTAGGGAACCACCGAGGTGCCGATGAACAGCGGCGTCTGGTCGGCGTTGTAGTCGACGAGATCGATGCGGACCGGCAGGCGCTGCACTACCTTGACGAAATTGCCGGTGGCGTTCTCGGGTGGCAGCAGCGCCAGGGTCGAGCCGGTTCCCATGGTGAAGCCGGCAACACGGCCCTTGAAGGTGTGCGTGCCACCATACATGTCGACGCGCAGTTCGACCGGCTGGCCGATGCGCAGGTCGCGCAACTGCGTTTCCTTGAAGTTGGCGTCCACCCAGATCTCGCTGATCGACCGGATCGCCATCAGGTTCTGGCCGACCTGCACGAAGTTGCCCGGATTGACATTGCGGCGCGTCACAACACCGTCGATCTCCGCGATAACATCGGTATAGCGGAGATCGAGTTCAGCCTGCCCGAGATCGCGCTTGGCGGCCTCGAGTTTCGCCTCGGCCTGTCTTACGGCCGGTGCGTTGGCCGCGTAATGGGTGAAGGTGGTATTGATGTCGCCTTGTTTGTCGAACTCGTCGAGCATCGCTTTCGGACTCTGCTCGAACGAATGCACCACGCCCAGTTGCGCCGCGCTCTGCATAAGCGCTGCCTGCGCCTGGAGGACATTCGAGTAGGTCTCGTCGAGATCGGACGGCACCTCGCCGAGATCGCTGCCGTCCGGCTGCGACGGAAGCCCGAGCGAGACGC
>DASSRN010000243.1:0-11472 GCA_035701785.1 Acetobacteraceae bacterium
GCGGTATGCTTCGGGATCGTGCGAGGAGGAGAACTTCTCCTTCGCACCCATGTAGAAGTCCACGCTGGCGGTATCCTCCATCCGCACAGCGTAGTGTTCGTAGTAGTCCTCTGCCTCCGACTGAGTCGGCCGGCACACGACGTGGCACGTGGTGAACACGCCGACATCGCGACCCGCCGCGCGTGCACGCGTTGCCATGTCGGCGATGTGCGGGCGCCCGCCTTCGATATCGACGAAGGTGGTGAACAGGAAATCCGCGGTCTTCGCCGCGAAGTCGCGTCCCACCGGTGAGAAGGCGGCGTTCAGCGTGACAGGACGCGGCCGCTGCACCGGCACCGGCTGCCCCGATACGCCGCGCAGTTGATAGAAGCGCCCGTCGAAGTCGAATGGCGGGCCGCCGGCGAAGATGCGCTCCATGATCTCGGCCCATTCGAGGCCCTGCGCGTAGCGGTCCTCGATCATGGTGAGGCCGAACAGATCGAACTCCTGCGGGCTCCAGCCGCAGACGATGTTGAGCCCGGCGCGGCCGCCTGACGCATGATCCACCGTCGCCAGCGCCTTGGCGGCGAAGACCGGATGCACCATCGGCACGTGCACAGTGGAGAACAGCGCGATGCGCTGCGTCACGCCGGCGAGGGCGGCGGCATAGGTCAGCGTCTCGAAGCTCCACTCGCGGCTGTTCATCTCGCCGCCGAAGCCCTTCCAGCGCGCGATCGGCAGGAAGAACTCGATGCCGGCGCGGTCGGCCATCTGCGCGACCTCAACCACCTCGTGCCAATGCGCCGGCCAGCGTTCCGGCACGCGCGTCAGCGTCAGTCCGCCATCGGCATTGGCGGAGAAGATGCCCAGCTTGAACCGGTTGGGGCCGTACATCGGATGGACCAAGCTCGCCTCCGCGGGCACACTGACCGCGCCAACGTACCGCCTGTGATGCGGAGGGAGCAATGACCGAAGCGGCCACCATGAACGGGGCGGAAGCCCTGCTCGAACTGTTCCGCGCGCAGGGCACCGACTACATCTTCTGTTCGCCGATCGCGGCCTGGGCGCCATTGTGGGAGGCGCTCGCCAAGCGCAAGGCGACGCGCAACATCGAGACGCCGCAGTACCTGAACTGCCGGCATGAAGCGCTCGCGGTCGGACTGGCGGCCGGCTACTACAAGGCGACGGGGCGCGCGCAGACGGTGCTGCTGCCCACCGGACTGGGCGTACTCAACGGCTCGATGGCGCTGCGGTCGGCGTATCACGAGCACATCCCGATGGTGGTGGTTTCGCCCGATACGCAGACGCATGGCGCGGTGCCGGCGCTGGATCCCGGACCGGAGTGGCCGACGCTGCTGGTTGATCTCGCGGGTCCGGTGCGCAACGGCGAGACGGTGACCAAGTGGGCGAAGGAGGTGAAGACCGCGCACGATCTCGCGGCCGACGTGCGCCGCGCCTGGTATTTCGCCGAAAGCGTGCCGCGCGGCCCGACCCTGCTTGGCGTGCCGTTCGACATCCTGATGAGCGAGGTTGCGGCGCCGGATCGCGACAAGCCGAAGGCGTCGCCGCTGGTGGCGCCGGTCGACAGCCTGCGCGAGGTCGCGGACGCGCTGCTGCGCAGCCGCAATCCGCTAATCGTCACCGAGCACGCGGCGCGCACGCCGGAGGATCAGGCAGCGCTGGTGGCGATCGCCGAACATCTCGGTGCGCCGGTGTTCGAATACTGGATGCCGCTCTATGTGAACTTCCCGCGCGCGCATCCGCTGTACGCGACCGATCCGATCGAGACACATCTGAAGGACGCAGACTGCATCCTGGTCGCCGGTGCGCACGGGCCGTGGCATCCGCAGGGAACCGCGCTGCCACCCGGCTGCACGGTGATCCAGATCGAGGAAGACCCGCTGCGTCCGCGCGCGCCGCATTGGGGCATTGCTACCGACGTCTGCATCGCCGGCGACCTGGGCCGCAACCTAGCGCAACTTGCCGCGCTGATCACCGCGCAGTCGCGTGCCGCCGATGTCGCCAGCCGCGCCGAGCGCTGGCACGCACACAATGCTGCCAGCAACGCCGAATGGGCGAAGGAGCGGGACGCGGCGCCATCGGGCGAGCGCATCGGCGCTGCGCTGCTGTTCGACACGCTGCATGCACTGCTGCCAGACCGATCGGTGATCGTGGACGAGATCATCGCGCAGGTACCGGCGATGATCCATCATCTGTTCCGCGCGCGCGACTTCAACCACATCCGCGGCTGGGCGGGCGCATTAGGCACCGGGCTGCCGACCGCGCTGGGGGTGAAGCTGGCACGGCCGAACGATGTGGTGGTCTGCGTGATCGGCGATGGCGCATTCAACTACAATCCGATCCCCGCGTGTCTGGGCCTGGCGCAGCAGTATCGCGTGCCGGTGCTGGTCATCATCTGCAACAACCAGGGCTACGTGTCGCAGGAGTGGAACCTGTACAAGTATTTCCCGTCCGGCTACGCGCTGCGCGAGAACAACCCGTACGGCCGGGTGATCGAGCCCACACCAGACTACGCGAAGCTGGCGCCGGCGTTCGGCGCGCATGGCGAATGCGTCAGCGAGCCGGCGCAGCTTGAAGCCGCCATTCGCCGTGGCATCGAGGCGGTGCAGCAGGGACGCCTGGCATTGCTGGATGTAAGGCTCGAAGCGTGAGGCGCGCATGGCCGCGGTTGTACTGCGACCCGGGCAGGCCACTCTGGCCGAGTGGTGCGCGATTTATCGCGGCGCTGATGTAGCGCTCGATCCTGCGTGCCATGCCGCGGTGACGGCCGGTGCGCAGGCGCTGGACGCGATCCTTGCACGCGATGCGCCGGTGTATGGCATCAATACCGGGTTCGGCCGGCTGGCGAGCATCCGTATCGGCGCCGCCGACCTCGCCGTGCTCCAACGCAACATCGTGCTGTCGCACGCGGCCGGCGTGGGCGAGCCCATGCCGGCGCCGCTGGTGCGGCTGATGCTGGCGCTGAAGCTTGCCGGCCTGGCACAGGGCGCGTCGGGCGTCCGCATGGCGACGGTGCAGTTCCTGGCGGAGATGCTGGCGCGCGATCTGCTGCCGGTGGTGCCGGTGCAGGGTTCCGTCGGTGCGTCCGGCGATCTCGCACCGCTGGCGCACATGGCGTCAGCGATGCTCGGCGTTGGCGAGGTCATTTACGGGGGCGCCCGCGGGCCTGCCGCCGAGGCGCTCGCGCAGGCGGGCATGCAGCCGCTGGTGCTTGGCGCCAAGGAGGGACTGGCGCTGCTGAACGGCACGCAGTTCTCCACCGCCTACGCGCTCGCCGGGCTGTTCGAGGCAGAGACGCTGCTGCACGCGGGCCTCGTCGTGGGTGCGCTGTCCACCGATGCGGCGCGCGGTTCGGACGCGCCGTTCGATCAGCGCATTCATACGCTGCGCGGGCATCGCGGACAGATCGAGGTGGCGCACACGCTGCGCGCGCTGCTGGCCGGCAGTGCGATCCGCGCGTCGCATCTCACCGGCGATGACCGCGTGCAGGACCCGTACTGCCTGCGCTGTCAGCCGCAGGTGATGGGCGCGGCGCTCGACATCCTGCGGCACGCCGCGGCCACACTGGCGATCGAAGCGAACGGCGTGTCGGACAATCCGCTGATCTGCGGCGATCCGCCCGAGGCGCTGTCGGGCGGCAACTTCCACGGCGAACCAGTTGCCTTCGCGGCCGACATCATCGCGCTGGCGCTGTGCGAGATCGGCGCGATCGCCGAACGCCGCATCGCGATGCTGATCGACCCGACACTGTCGCGGCTGCCGGCGTTCCTCACGCCGAAACCGGGGCTGAATTCTGGCTTCATGGTGCCGCAGGTGACCGCGGCAGCGCTGGTCGCCGAGAACCGCCAGCGCGCGATGCCGGCCAGCGTGGACTCCATCCCGACCTCGGCCAACCAGGAAGACCACGTGTCGATGTCGGCGCACGCCGCGCGCCGCCTGCTGCCGATGGCGGACAATGTTGCCGCGATCCTCGCAGTCGAATTGCTTGCGGCGGCGCAGGGCTGCGACTTCCACGCGCCGCTGGTGTCGAGCGCGATGCTGGAGCAGGTGCGCGCGATCGTACGGGCCAGCGTGCCGCATCTTGACGACGACCGCGAGATGGCGCCCGACATTGCCCGCGCAATCGCCACTGTGCGCGGCGACTGGGCCGGGCGATTGCCCGGCGCCAGCCTTCCGTCGATCGGTTAGGAAGCGAGAAGCTGCTTGCGGCTATCGCTCCACGCACATGGCGACCCCCATGCCGCCGCCAATGCACAGCGTGGCAAGTCCCTTCTTCGCGTCGCGTTTCTGCATCTCGTGCAGCAGCGTGATCAGCACGCGGGCACCGGACGCGCCAATCGGATGGCCGATGGCGATCGCGCCGCCATTGACGTTCACCTTGTCGGTGTCCCAGCCGATGTCCTTGTTGACCGCGAGCGCCTGGGCGGCGAACGCCTCGTTGGCCTCGATCAGGTCGAGGTCGTCGGCCTTCCAGCCGGCGCGGCCCAGCGCCTTGCGCGTCGCCGGGATCGGGCCGGTGCCCATCACCGCGGGATCGACACCGGCGGTGGCGAACGCCGCGATGCGCGCCAGCGGCTTCAGCCCACGCTTCGCCGCTTCCGATGCGGTCATCAGCACCAGGGCCGCGGCGCCATCGTTGATGCCCGAGGCGTTGCCGGCAGTCACCGTGCCGTCCTTGCTGAATGCCGGACGCAGGCGCGCCATGGTCTCGATGCTGGCGTCGTGGCGGATGTACTCATCGTCGGCGACGACGATGTCGCCCTTGCGGGTCTTCACCGTCACCGGCGCGATCTCGTCCTTGAAGCGGCCCGCCTTCTGCGCGGCGCTGGCCTTCTGCTGCGAGCCGAGGGCGAACTGATCCTGCTGCTCGCGGGTGATCTGGTACTTGCTGGCGACGTTCTCCGCGGTGTTGCCCATGTGGTAGCCGTGGAACGCGTCCCACAGGCCGTCCTTCAGCATGGTATCGATGAACTCGACGCCGCCCATCTTCTGGCCGGAGCGCAGATAGGCCGAGTGCTGCGACGTGCTCATGCTCTCCATGCCGCCGGCGGCGACGATGGCGCTCTCGCCGGTGCGGATCTGCTGTGCGGCCAGCGCCACAGCGCGCAGGCCGGAGCCGCAGACCTGGTTGATCCCGAACGCGGTCTTGGCGTCGGGCAGCCCGGCGGCGCGCGCCGCCTGGCGGGCGGGATTCTGGCCTTCACCGGCCGCCAGCACCTGGCCCAGGATGACCTCGTACACGTCGCCGGGGTCGACGCCGGCGCGCTCGAACGCCGCACGCAGCGCGATCGTGCCAAGGTCGTGGGCCGACAACGTGCCGAGTGCGCCGGCGAAGCTGCCGACCGGCGTGCGGGCGGCGGAGACGATGACGATGTCGTCCATGTCTGGGCTCTCCTGTTGCGGGGCGGCACACTAGCGCCGCGGGACAGGTCTGGCCATGTGGGCGCCGCGCAGCTCAATATCACCCCGAAAGAACGCATGGGAGCCACGTCCATGTCCGACGCTGCCCTGAGCTATGAGCATGGCGCCGCGAGCGTGCCGTTGCTGGGTGAAACGATCGCGGCGAATTTCGATCGTGCGGTGGCCCGCTGGGGCGATCGGCCGGCGCTGGTGGTGCGCCAGCAGGACGTGCGCTGGAGCTATCGCGAACTGGGCGAGCGAGTGGATGCGTTCGCCGCCGGGCTGATCGCGCTGGGGCTGCAACCGGGCGACCGGGTCGGCATCTGGTCGCCGAACAATTCCGAATGGGTGATCACCCAGTTCGCCACCGCCAAGGCGGGGCTGATCCTGGTCAACATCAACCCGGCCTACCGGCTGGCGGAGCTGGAATATGCGCTGAACAAGGTGGGCTGCCGGGCACTGATCACGGCGACCAGCTTCAAGACCTCCGACTATGTCGGGATGCTCAACACGCTGGCGCCGGAATTGCGCCGCGCCGCACCGGGTCGGCTGGAGGCGGCGCGGCTGCCGGCATTGCAGATGGTGATCCAGATCGGCGGGCCGGCCGTGCCTGGCACCATCCCGTTCGACAGTGTCGCCGGCATGGCTGGGGCGCCGCATCGCGCGCGGCTGGCGGAGCTGGGGCCGACGCTGCAGTTCGACGATGCGATCAACATCCAGTTCACGTCAGGCACCACGGGGGCGCCGAAGGGTGCCACGCTCACGCATCACAGCATCCTCAACAACGGCTTCTTCATCGGCGAGGCGATGAAGCTCACGCCGCAGGACCGGCTGTGCATCCCGGTGCCGCTGTACCACTGCTTCGGCATGGTGCTGGGGAATCTGGCGTGCACCACGCACGGCGCGGCGATGGTGTATCCCGGCGAGGGTTTCGACCCGCTGACCACTTTGCAGACGGTGACGGAAGAGCGCTGCACCGGACTGCACGGCGTTCCGACGATGTTCATCGCGCAGCTCGAGCATCCGGAGTTTGCTGGCTTCGATCTGTCCAGCCTGCGCACCGGCATCATGGCGGGGGCCCCCTGCCCGATCGAGGTGATGCGGCGCTGCATGCGCGAGATGCATCTGAGCGAGATCACCATCGCCTATGGCATGACCGAGACCAGCCCGGTGAGCACGCAGACGATGACCGATGAGCCGGTGGAGCGCCGGGTCAGCACGGTGGGGCGGGTGCAGCCGCATATCGAGGTGAAGATCGTCGACGCCGAAGGCCGCATCGTGCCGCGTGGCGCGCCTGGCGAGTTCTGCACGCGCGGCTATTGCGTGATGCTGGGCTACTGGGGCGACAAGGAGCGCACCGAGCAGGCGATCGATGCGGCACGCTGGATGCATACCGGCGATCTCGCGACGATGGATGACGAGGGCTATTGCAAGATCGTCGGTCGGATCAAGGATATGGTGATCCGCGGTGGCGAGAACATTTATCCGCGCGAGATCGAGGAGTTCCTGTACCGGCATCCGAAGATCCAGGACGTGCAGGTGTTCGGCGTGCCGGACGAACGCTACGGCGAAGAGCTGTGCGCCTGGATCAAGCTGCGCGCCGGCGAGGTGCTGACGGCGGATGACGTGCGCGATTTCTGCCGCGACCAGATCGCGCACTACAAGGTGCCGCGGCATATCCGCTTTGTCGACGAGTTCCCGATGACGGTGACCGGCAAGATGCAGAAGTTCATCATGCGTGAGCGCATGGCGAGCGAGCTGGGAGTGAAGGAGGCGGTCACCGCATGACCGCTTCCGCCGCTGCCGAAGAGTTCGACTTCATCGTGACCGGTGCCGGCTCTGCGGGATGCGCGGTTGCCTCACGCCTCTCTGAATCAGGCCGCTATCACGTACTGCTGCTGGAAGCCGGCGTCCGCGACAGCAGCCCATGGATCCACATTCCGATCGGCTACACCAAGGCGTTCGCCAATCCGCAGGTCAACTGGATGTTCAGCAGCGCCCCGGAGAAGCAGCTGAACGGCCGCGAACTTTACCTGCCACGTGGCAAGGTGCTGGGCGGCACCAGCTCGATCAACGGCATGGTCTACATGCGCGGCGATCCGGCCGACTACGACCACTGGCGCCAGCTTGGCTGCGAAGGCTGGGACTGGGATTCGGTACTGCCGTTCTTCAAGAAAGCCGAGGACAACGAGCGTGGGGCGGACGAGTTCCACGGGGTCGGCGGTCCGCTGCGCGTCTCCGACCCGCCGCATGTCTGGCCACTCGGCCGCGCGATGGTCGAAGCAGCAATGCAGGCCGGCATTCCGCGGACAACTGATTTCAACGGCGCAGTGAAGGAAGGCGCCGGCTATTACCAGACCACCACCAACCGAGCGCGCCGGTGGAGTGCCGCAGCAGCGTATCTGCGCCCGGCGCGCGGCCGCGGCAATCTGACTGTCATCACCAACGCACACGCGATGCGCGTACTGATCGAAGGCGGCCGTGCGGTGGGAGTCGAATACCGCGCGAAGGGCGGTCTGCAGATCGCACGCGTCCGCGGCGAGGTAATCGTGTCGGGCGGCAGTTACGGATCGCCGCACCTGTTGCAGCTTTCCGGTCTCGGTCCCGCCGACCTGTTGCAGGAACTCGGCATCAATGTGCTGCGCGACATGCCGGCGGTGGGCGCCAACCTGCACGATCACTTCAACACCTATGGCACCTATCGCCTGTTGCAGCGCGTGACACTGAATGACCTCGCGCGCAGCCCGGCACGCAAGTTTGTCGCCGGCGTGCAGTATGCGTTCGGGCGGCGTGGACTGATGTCCACCACTGGCCTGTTTGCCGGCGCCTTCGTGCGCAGCGATCCTCGGCTCGAGCGCCCCGACATCCAGATCAACATGTCGGCGTGGAGCACCGCCGAACGCAACCGTGACGGCATCCATCCGCACCGGTTCCCAGGGATCACGCTGAGCCCGGTGCATTTGCGTCCGGAGGGCCGCGGCACGGTACGCGTGAAAAGCGCCGATCCGCTGGCACCGCCGGAAATCCGCTTCAACTTCCTGAAGTCGGACTACGACATGCAGGCGCTGATCTTTGGGATCCGCACCTGTCGCAAGATCGCCGCGCAGCCGGCGTTGGCGCCATTCATCGCCGACGAGATCGCACCGGGTCGACAATTCGAGACCGATGCCCAACTCGCAGATGTGGTGCGCGCAAGCGGCGTGTCGAACCACCATCCGGTCGGCACCTGCCGAATGGGCAGGAGCGCCGATGCGGTGGTGGATCCGCGCCTGCGTGTCCACGGTGTCGCTGGCCTGCGTGTGGCAGATGCATCGATCATGCCGGCGATCATCGCGGGGAACACGAACGCACCGAGTATCATGATCGGCGAGAAGGCTGCGGCGATGATTCTGGAAGACGCCAGGGCGGTGTGACAACGGCACGATTGTGCCCGCTCCCGCAAACAGAAGGAGGCGACATATGCTGCGACGACATCTGTGGTGCTTCGCCATCAGCGCAGGCTGGCTCGCCGCCACAGGAAGCGCGCTGGCACAGGCGCCGGCGGTGCGCCTGCGCGCGACGATCGACGGGGTGAACGGCAACGATGTCAGCCTGACCACCCGCGCCGGCGAGAAGCTCACCGTCATGCTCGCTCCGGACGCGATGGTCGTCGCCATCGTCCCGATCCGCATGGAGGACATCAAGCCCGGCTCGTTCATCGGCTCCGCCGCCATGCCACAGGCCGACGGCACGCTGCGCGCGCTGGAAGTCCACGTGTTCCCCGAGCAGATGCGCGGCACCGGAGAAGGGCACCGTCCGTTCGATCTGCAACCGCAGAGCACCATGACGAACGGCACGGTCGGCACGGTCACCGGCAGTTCCAGCCGCACGCTCCAGGTCAGCTACCAGGGCGGACAGCAGACCATCGTCGTGCCGCCGGATACGCCGGTGGTGACCTACGAGCCTGGCTCGACAGCGCTGCTGGTGCCAGGCGCACATATGATCCTGATGGGGCGGCGCGAGCCGGATGGGCGCGTGGTCGCGACACGCATCTCGGTGGGCAAAGATGGCCTCGTGCCGCCGATGTAGTAGGCTGCGCAGACGAGCTTCGGACGATAAGGGATAGGAACATGCGCTGGGCACGCTTCGATCAGAACGGCACGCCGGCCTATGGCGTTGTCGAAGGCGACGAGATCATCCCGGTGCGCGGCTCGCCGTTCGACATGTGGGAGCGCACATCGTCGAGGCTGAAGCTGGCGGACGTGAAGCTGCTGGTGCCGGTGGTGCCGCCGACCTTTTACGCCGCCGGGCTGAACTACGCCGAGCATGTGCGCGAGGCGGCGGAGAAGCTTGGCCTGAAGGTGGAGCTGCCGGCCAATGCCGATGCCGGCTACCGCGCCAACAACGCGCTGATCGCGCACGGCGAGAACGTCGTCATCCCGAAGGACGCCACCGATCAGGTGCAGTATGAGGGCGAGCTGGTCGCGGTGATCGGCCGCAAGTGCAAGCACCTGACGCGCGATAACGCGCTGTCCGCGGTGCTGGGCTACACGATCGGCAACGACGTCAGCGAGCGCACGTGGCAGAAGAGCGACCGCACGCTTTGGCGCGCCAAGAACACCGACACGTTCAAGCCGATGGGGCCGTGGATCGAGACCAACGTGAAGCTGGACGAGCTGGTGACCAAGGTGCGGCTGAACGGCAAGGAGCTGATCGCGTTCCAGACCAACCACATGGTGTTCGGCGTGGTGGACTTCCTGGTGGCGATGACGCGCTATCTGACGCTGTATCCAGGCGACGTGCTGTGGATGGGCACCGAGGGCGCCACCGAGAACATGAAGCACGGTGACGTCTGCGAGATCGAGATCACCGGTATCGGCACATTGCGCAATCCGGTCGTGCGGGAGAACTGAGATGGACATGCAACGCGAAGTCGTCGTGGTTTCCGGCGTGCGCACCGCGATCGGTGATTTCGGCGGTGGGCTGAAGGATGTGGCGCCGACCGAACTCGGCGCCCAGGTGGTGCGCGAGGCGCTGTCGCGCGCGGGCGTCGCAGGCGACGAAGTGGGCCAGGTGGTGTTCGGCAACGTGATCCACACCGAACCGAAGGACATGTACCTCGCGCGTGTCGCGGCGGTGAATGCCGGCATCGCCAAGGAGGCACCGTCGCTCACGTTGAATCGGCTGTGCGGGTCGGGCCTCCAGGCGATCGTGTCGGCGGCGCAGACCATCATGCTGGGCGACGCGGACATCGCGGTGGGCGGCGGCGCCGAGAGCATGAGCCGCGCGCCGTATCTCGCGCAGGGCATGCGCTGGGGTGCGCGCATGGGCGATTCATCGATGGTGGACATGATGGTCGCCGCGCTGCACGACCCGTTCGACAACATCCATATGGGCGAGACCGCGGAAAACCTGGCGGAGAGCCACCAGATCACCCGCGGCGATCAGGATGCGCTGGCGCTGGAATCGCATCGCCGCGCGTCGCGCGCGATCAGCGAGGGACGGTTCAAGGCGCAGATCCTGCCGGTGAAGCTGAAGACGCGCCGCGGCGAGACGGTGATCGACACCGACGAACATCCGCGCGCCGATGCGACGGTGGAGGACCTGGCCAAGCTGCGGCCGGTGTTCCGCAAGGCCGGCACGGTGACCGCGGGCAACGCGTCCGGCATCAACGATGGTGCGGCAGCGGTGGTGCTGATGGAACGCGGCGTGGCGGAGAAGCGTGGAGTCAAGCCGATGGGCCGTCTGGTGGCCTATGGGCACGCCGGCGTCGATCCGAAGATCATGGGCATCGGGCCGGTGCCGGCGACACGGCTGGCGCTGCAGCGCGCCGGGCTGGCGCTGTCCGACATCGATGTGATCGAAAGCAACGAGGCGTTCGCGGCACAGGCCTGCGCGGTGGCGAAGGATCTGGGGTTCGATCCGGCAAAGACCAATCCGAACGGATCGGGTATTTCCCTGGGTCATCCAGTGGGCGCGACCGGCTGCATCCTGACGGTGAAGGCGCTGTATGAACTGGAGCGCATCGGCGGCCGCTACGCGCTGGTCACCATGTGCATCGGCGGCGGCCAGGGCATCGCGGCGATCTACGAA
>DASSRN010000244.1:0-2100 GCA_035701785.1 Acetobacteraceae bacterium
CGTGCCGCCGAACAGGCCGACCGCCAGGTGCGGACGCTCTGCATGACATTGGCCTATGCCGGCTGCCGCCTATCAGAAGCCTTGGCGTTGACCGTCGATCGCGTTGACCTCGCTGCAGGCCAGCTCGTGCTCGAGAGCCTCAAAAAGCGGCGCAGCGGCGTCTACCGCGCCGTGCCGGTGCCGCCCGCGCTGCTCGAGGCACTCGACCTGGTGCATGGCATCCGCGAGCTGCAGGGCCGGCGCGGGAAGGGCAGGGGCGTCCGTCTCTGGCCCTGGAGCCGCATGACAGGCTGGCGCGCAGTGCACGCTGTCATGGAGACGGCCGGGCTGGACGGCCCCCATGCCTCGCCCAAGGGGCTGCGGCACGGCTTCGGCGTCGCGGCCGTCTCAGCCGGCATCCCGCTGAACCTGGTGCAGAAGTGGCTGGGCCATGCCCAGCTCTCCACCACGGCGATCTATGCCGACGCCGTCGGCGAGGAGGAGCAGAGCATCGCCGCCCGCATGTGGTGAGCACTGAGCGAGCGAGGGCGTCGGCTCGTCTGGGCGACAGCGTGACCGTAGCGCGCCACTGGAGCAGGAAGAATCTTGCACGCCATCGATAATGCAGATGTGGCGGATGGTAAGCGTGAGCTGTTGGCCGCCTACCGCGGTGTTGGGAGATGCGGCAAGTTCGCATGTACCTGATGAGGTCAGGTTAGTGTCCACTATCGGCTGATGGACATTATCGCTGCGGACAGCGGGAAAGTCGTCATTGAGTTCATCGGCTGTGCTGACACGTGCGGCGACGGATGCTGGAGCGACGAAGCGGTTTCGGCGGTCCTGGTCGCGCGATCAGAAGCGACGGATTGTCGAAGAGACGTTTCACCCTGAAGCCTCGGTTGCGGATGTCGCACGGCGTCACGGGGTAAACGCCAATTTGCTGTTCAACTGGCGCAAAACGTCGTCGGCAACGGGCGGACCAACCGCGACGGCTGAGCCGGTGGCGCCGGTGCGCGGTAACGCAGACACCGACTTCGTGCCGATCGGGGTGTTCGCCCGGGCTGAAGATGAAGGGCCAGCGGTGATCGCGGAGGCCTCGCCGCCGGCCACGACGCTGCCACCGCGGGATGCTGCTGCGCTGCGTCCGGCAATGGCCGAACGTGTCGGGGTGATCGAGATCGAGTTGGCGGATGGAACACGCCTTCGCGTGGATGCATTCGTCAACGAGCGTGCGCTGCGGCGTGTGTTGAGCGCCTTGAAGGCAGCCGGCCCGTGATCCAGGTTGCCGCTGGCACCAAGGTCTATCTGGCATGTCGGCCGGTGAGCATGCGCTACGGGTTCGATGGACTGGCCGCGCAGGTCGCGAGCGTGTTGAACGCAGACCCGTTCTCGGGACATCTGTTCCTGTTCCGCAGCAAACGGGCTGACTACCTGAAGGTGCTTTATTGGGACGGCACCGGCCTGTGCCTGTTCGCCAAGCGGCTGGAACGAGGCAAATTCGTTTGGCCGCCGATCGTCGACGGCGGAATGCTGCTGACCCCGGCGCAGCTTGCCCTGTTGGTCGAGGCCATTGACTGGCGTCGAACCGTCGCGCCGGAACCGACGCCACGACCTCTCTCGGTCTGACCACAGGCAAAAAGTGCTTGTACGACTTCGACCGACCCAGGCACTCTCTGGCATCATGTCCCTGGCCAGCGATCCACTGCCGAGCGATCCGGGCGAGCTGCGGCAGTTCGCCGCCAGCCTGCAAGCCGAGCTGGCACGCAAGGAGATCGAGATCGCGGCAAATGCGGCCGAGATCCACGCCAAGACCCTGCACATCGAGCATCTCAAGTCGCAGTTGGCGGTGTTGCGCCGCGCGCGCTTCGGCCGATCCTCGGAGAAGCTCGACCGCGAGATCGAGCAGCTCGAACTGCTGATCGGCGACCTCGAGGAAGATGCTGCAGAGGCCCAGGCGCGCACCACGGACCGACACGCCCGGAGCGACGCCGACCTGCCGGCACAGCCGCGGGAGCGGCGTCATCCGACGCGAACCCCGCTGCCGCCGCATCTACCGCGCGAGACCTCACACACGAGCCGGTCTGCGCCTGCCCTGGATGTGGTGGCAGCGTGTTCAGCCGC
>DASSRN010000245.1:0-3594 GCA_035701785.1 Acetobacteraceae bacterium
CCGCTTTGCGGGAGAGGTAACACTGAACTCCCTCTCCCGCGAAGCGGGGGAGGGGCGGGGAGGGGGTGTCGCCCGTTTGCTGTCTGCCTGCCTCGCGTCACTTCTGCTGTATGGGTTTGCCTTCGGTCTCGTGCTGGACCGGCCTCTGTCGCTTGGTTTCCTGCGCCAGCAGATCGATGCCAAGCTGGCGCGCGCGGCGTCGATCACCGAGCCGAAGCTGGTGATCCTCGCTGGCTCGAACGCTCCCTACTCGCATCGCTGCGAGACCATCGAGCCGATCCTGCACATGCCATGCGTGAATGGCGGCGTTGCCGTGGGGATCGGCCTCGACTACCTGTTCGCCCGCTGGCAGCAGGTGCTGCGTGCCGGCGACATCGTCTACCTGCCGATGGAACAAGCGCAGTACACCCGCCCCGCAACCGCGACGGGACCCGATGCCGCCATCCTGTTCCGCCACGACTGGCGTACGCTCGCATCGCTCGCGCCCCAGCGTTGGTTGTCTGGATTGTTCGCCTGGGACCTTCGTTCGGCACTCATGGCGCCGATCGAAGCGCTGCTGGTTGCTGCGCGTTTCCACGATCCGCGCGCCGAGGCAACCGGCGCCACCAATCGTTGGGGCGATCACGTCGGCCACACTGCAACGCTTGCGCAGGCGAGCCGGTCGGTGCTCGCCACGACCGCACCCTATCACACATCGGCATCGGCAATTCGCAACGGCGCCGGCAGCCAGCAGATCGCCGCCTTCACGCGCTGGGCGTGCGCGCATGGGGTGCAGGTGATCGGCGGGCTGCCGACCGGCTTCGACGATGTGCCGATGCCGGAGCTGGATGCCATGACATCTGTCTACACGGAGAACGGCGGCGGATTTCTCGTGCTGCCGAATTTCAGCCGCTATCCCCGGTCGGCGTTCTTCGATACCGCCGAGCACCTGAACGAGGCCTGGCAGGTCGAGCACTCGCGGCTGCTCGCCGAGAGGCTGCGATGGCGTCGCGCGACCATCGCAGCAACTCGTCTGGCCGATCCAGCAGATCCGCTGGCACGACGTAATACGCCGACAGAGTGACCTCGCGCTCGCTGCGTCGATAAGTGAACGGCTCGCTGCCGATCCGTTCGAAGTCTGCCCGCGTCGCGTCATCGACGCGCAGGTACATCGCGTCGCGCACCAGCAGGCCGAACATCACGCCGCCATGGAACAGCCCGACGCCGCCGAACATGCGCCGTGGCGAAGGAGCGAGCGGCGCCAACAGATCCACGATGAACTCCTGGAACTCCCGGCTGACCACCACGGTCAGAACGCCAGCGACGTCGCCTGCACCACAAGCGGCAGCGTGCGCACCATCGACAGCACGTCCTCCGGCACTTTCTCGTCCACCGACACCAGACAGATCGCGTCGCCGCCCTGGCTGGCGCGGCCGAGATGGAAGGTGGCGATATTGATCCCAGCGCCCGCCAGCGTCGCACCGAACCGGCCGATGAAGCCGGGCTTGTCCTGGTTGGTGACGTACAGCATGTGCGGCGCGAAATCGGCTTCGACCTTGATGCCCTTGATCTCGACGATGCGCGGCCGTGACCCGGCGAACAGCGTGCCGGCAACTGATCGCGTCAACTGATCCGTCTCCACCGTCACACGCACCAGCGTCTGATACTCGCTGTCACGGTCGTGCACCGTCTCGGCGACGTCTATGCCGTGATCGCGCGCTGCCACCGGCGCGTTCACCATGTTGATGCCGGACATCAGCGGCGTCATCAGCCCGGCCAGCACCGCAGCGCTCAATGGGCGCGTGTTCAGCGCGGCCGCGTGCCCCTCGTACTCGATCAGCACGCGGCGGATCATGCCCTCGCGGGCCTGGGTGAGCTGCCCGGCGAACGCACCCAGCTGGCGACACAGCTCCATGTAGGGCTTCAGCCGCGGCGCGTCCTCGGCCGATACCGACGGCATATTGATCGCGTTCGCCACGGCGCCGGTCAGCAGGAAGTCGCTCATCTGCTCGGCGATCTGCAATGCGACATTCTCCTGCGCCTCGGCCGTCGCCGCACCGAGATGTGGCGTGCACACGACGTTCTCCAGCGCGAACAGCGGCGAGTCGGTGGCAGGCTCGCTCTCGAACACGTCGAGTGCCGCGCCGGCGACATGGCCCGACCGGATCGCTTCGGCGAGCGCTGCTTCGTCCACCAGGCCGCCGCGTGCGCAGTTGATGATGCGCACGCCCGGTCGCGTCTTCGCCAGCGCCTCGCGCGAGAGGATATTGCGCGTGGCGTCGGTCAGCGGCGTATGCACGGTGATGATGTCGGCGCGCGTCAGCAGATCGTCGAGCTCGACCTTCTCCACGCCCAGGTCCATCGCGCGCCGCTCGTTCAGGAATGGATCGTAGGCCAGCACGCGCATCTTCAGCCCGACCGCGCGGTCGGCGACGATCGAGCCGATATTGCCGCAGCCGATCAGGCCTAGCGTCTTGCCGGTCAGCTCGACGCCCATGAAGCGGTTCTTCTCCCACTTGCCGGACTTGGTCGAGGCGGATGCTTCGGCGATCTGCCGGGCCAGCGCGAACATCATGGCGATCGCGTGCTCGGCTGTGGTGATGGTGTTACCGTGCGGTGTGTTCATCACCACCACGCCGCGCTCGGTCGCCGAGCGTATGTCCACGTTGTCGACGCCGATGCCGGCGCGGCCGACCACCTTCAGATTGGTTGCCGCGTCGAGCAGTTCGCGCGTCACCTTGGTGGCCGAGCGCACCGCGAGTCCGTCATACGACGCGATGATCGCGCGCAGGTCCGCCGGCGACAGTCCGGGCTTCAGGTCAACTTCGAGGCCGCGCCGGCGGAAGATGTCCACGGCCGCGGGAGAGAGTTTGTCGCTGATCAGCACCTTGGGCATTCGAAGTCTCGCTGTTTCGCTCGAACACTCCCCCTCCCCTTGCGGGAGGGGGTCGGGGGGAGGGGGCAGGCTTACGATGCGCTCACCACGCCATGCGCCCAATCAAGCCATGGCAGCAGCGCCTGGATATCGTCAGTTTCGACCGTGGCGCCGCCCCAGATGCGCAGCCCCGGCGGTGCATCGCGATAGGCTGCGATGTCATACGCCACGCCTTCCTTTTCCAGCAGCGCTGCGATTGGCTTCGCCGCCTCGGGCACGCTCAGCGTCAGGCAGATCGACGTGCACGATCGCGTCGCCGGATCCGCGGCGAGGAAACCCACCCACTCGGTCCGCTCCACCCAGCGCGCGACGGCGGCAAGGTTCGCTTCGCAGCGCGCGATCAGCGCCTCCAGGCCGCCGACCCGCTCCGCCCAGCGCAGTCCGTCCAGCGCATCCTCGACGCACAGCATCGACGGCGTGTTGATCGTCTCGCCCTTGAAGATGCCCTCGATCAGCTTGCCGCCCGAGGTGAGCCGGAAGATCTTCGGCAGCGGCCAGACCGGCTTGTGGCTGACCAGTCGCTCCGCCGCGCGCGGCGACAGCGCCAGCATGCCGTGCGCCGCTTCGCCGCCGAGCGCCTTCTGCCAGCTGAAGGTACCGACATCGACTTTCGCCCAGTCGATGTCCTGGGCGAAGGCCGCGGACGTCGCGTCGCAGATGCTGAGGCCGGTTCTGTCTTC
>DASSRN010000246.1:0-4689 GCA_035701785.1 Acetobacteraceae bacterium
TATCCCGTGATGCCGCTTAACGCGATGAATGGGCCCAGAGTCCCCGGGGGTCCGGGGTTAAAGATCCTAATCAGCACGACAGGTGCGGGGCAACTCAGCGGTAAGGTCAGCTCATCACGGATCTCGGCATTGCCCGCCGCACTTAGTCCCACCGGACCGCTCGTCGCGCTATCGACAGAGGCGCCGCCGCTGCCCCCACAAACCAGAGCTGCAGCGACTCCTTTGACGGGACCAGTCGTGCCGTTCACCTGCTGGTTCGCATCGTAATAGGCAGACCGGATATTTTTACGTGCAACCGCCCATTGTTTTCCAGCTTAACCTCTGCCCGCGCGACCTTCCACGGGGCGCCTCCGCTGGTTATTCCACCGACAGTCTGTCCAGGAGTTGAGCCGATGATCGGCGCTTCGAACGTGGTGTCATCAGCCTGAGCGGGCACTAGCGTTGCACCTGCGATGAAAGCAACCGACACGATTATATGATGATCCTAATCGGCGACATGTCATTCCCCTCCTGGCGCGAGGCGCTGCCTGGCGGACGCTGCCAAGCCTGCCGCCCGTGTCTGAGAGGTGGACGCAAGTCGACCGAGATTTTGGATTGACGGCCTGTCACTGTCGCGTGAACCAGCAGCAGGTGCCGAATCAGGCACGTCGTGCAGCAAGAAATCCTGAGAGGAACGCCGACAGATTATCAGCGAGTTTATCGATCAGGTAACCGCCCTCTTGCACCAGCACTGTCGGCACGCCGAATGCTCCGATGCGCTCACCGATCGTGCGAAATCCATCGCTGGTAACTGCAAGATTGGCGGTCGGATCTCCTGCGTGCGCGTCGAAGCCGAGCGAGATCACCAACGCAGAAGCGCCAAATTTGCGAATTGCCGAAAGACCCTTCTCCACGGCCTCTACGAACGCGGCGTCGCCAGTCGCCGCCGGTAGCGGCAGGTTCAGATTGCACCCGGCACCCCGACCAGTACCGCTCTCATCCTCATACCCCGCGTACCACGGATAGAGCCCGCGCGGGTCGCCATGCACCGAGCAGAAGAACACATCGTCGCGGTCGTACAGAATGCCCTGTGTGCCGTTGCCGTGATGCACGTCCACGTCCAGCACCGCCGGCTTCGCGCCGCCGCCTGCCAGCACGTGTGCAGCAATGGCAGCGTTGTTGAGGTAGCAGAAGCCGCCGGCCAGATCGGCATACACGTGGTGCCCCGACGGCCGGCACAGCGCATAGGCCTCCCCTGCCCCGTCCAGGATCCGCTGCGCCCCTTCGATCGCGACATGCGCCGACGCCTTTGCCGCCTGCCAGGTCCCTTGCAGCACTGGCACCGTCTCACCGCTGAGGTAATAGCCTGCCTGACCGGTGATGGCATCGGGCCGACGCTGCATCGCCCGCACCGCGTAGCCGAATGCGCGCACCGCTTGGCCGTCGAACTGGGTCGCCTGCCAGCGCTCGAATGCCGTTTCCAGGAACTCCAGGTAGCCCGCATCGTGCACCGCGGCGATTGCCGCCATGCCATGGTTCGGCGCCGGCGCGGTCGGCAGGCCAAGCCGGCGCACCGCGCTCAGCAACTGGCCGACCCGTTCGGCGCGATCATAGAATGGCCGGCCACTCGGCGACGGTGCCATCGTGGCGGGATCGTGCGCAGCGTGCGCATCGGTGGTGATGACGATCATGACACGGCTCGGGAGATCGGCATGCGGCGTGCTGTCCTTGTGATCCTCGACGGCCTGCGGCGGGACTTCGTCGATGCGGCGCGCACGCCGCACCTGGCCGAGTTCGCCGCCCGCGCCGAAGCATTTCCTGCCTATCGTACTGCGTTCCCTTCGGCCACCCGCGTTGTGACGGCGACCCTGGCCACCGGCTGCCATCCGGCACGCCATACGCTGCAAGGCAATGCCATGGCGCTGCTGGAGGGCAGGACGTTGGTAGCGCACGACGCTGGCGCGCCGGACTTCCTCCAGCACAAGCGCTGGGTGACCGGGCACTCGCTCGCGGTACCGACACTTGCCGAGCGCCTGGCGCCGCATGGTGGGGTGATCGTCTACAACAACGTCTCACCGGGTGCCGCCTGTGCGCACGACCCGGACGGGTTCGGCCATGTCTATCATCGCGCCGGGTCGTTCGGTCCCGGCCGGATCGCGCTCGATCCGCTGCCGATCGATCTCGACGCCGCGGGCGACCGCGCGCTGACCGAACGCTTCGTCGCCGATGCGCTGGGCGAGCGCCAACCCGCACTCGCCGTGCTGTGGTTAGGTGAGCCGGACCACATCCAGCACAACACGGCGCTGGGTTCGCCGGAGCATCTCGCTGTGCTGCGCGAGGCGGACCGCCACGCCGCGATGGCGATTGCAGCAGTGGAGCGTCGGCGTGCAGCGGGCGACGATGTGCTGCTGATCGTCGGTTCGGACCACGGCCACGAAACCGTCTCCGGCATTGTGGACATCGAGGACGCGTTGGTCACCGCCGGCCTCAAGTCGTCGGACGGTTCCGACGATGTGCTCGCCGTCTCCAGCGGCACGTCGAGCCTCGTCTACCTGCATCCTGACGCCGAGAGCCGCCGCGTGCGGCTTGGCGAGTTCCTCGCGTCCCAGTCCTGGGCCGGCGAGGTAATCGACGCAGTCAACCTCGACCGAGTCGGCCAGGCAACCCACAACGGCCTGGGCTTCGCGGTATCGCTCAGGGCCGATGCGGGAGAGAACGCATTCGGCGTGCCGGGCCGATCGCTCGCCGCCAAGCCGCGCTGGGGCAAGCCGGACCGGCTGGGCTGCGGCCAGCACGGCGGGCTGGGCCGGTTCGAGCAGTCACCAGTGCTGCTCATCGATGGCGCTGGCTTCGCTGCCGGCGGCACGCGCGACACGACTGCTCATGTCACCGACCTCGCACCCACCATCATGCGGCATCTTGGCATCCCCGCCCCGGGGATGGACGGCGCGCCATTGCAGCCAGCGCTGTAGCGACACGGGCGATCACAGGCGCCCAGTCGCCACTCCGCTGCTGGCGGAAGATGCGCAGCGTCGGATACCAGGGGCTGTCCTCGCGTCCGCTGAGCCAGCGCCAGCAATTGTCGTAACGGTCGAGCAGGAATACCGGCTTGCCCATCGCGCCGGCCAGATGCACGACCGAGGTGTCGACGCTGATCACCACGTCCAGGTTGGCGACCAGCGCAGCGGTGTCGGCGAAGTCCTGCACTTCGGCCATCAGGTCGAGCAGGTTGAAGGTCGGCACCTCCTGAACTGCGGGACCTTTCTGCAGGCTGACGAAGCGCAGGCCCGGAATGTTGCCGAGTGGCTCCAGCGTGGCGAGCCGCGTGCTGCGCCGTCCATCCAGGCCGACAAAGCCGGAGAGCCAGGGCCGCGCCTGCCCGGCCCAACACAGCCCGACGCGGAGCGCGCCGTCATCCGGCAGCCGCGCCGCCCAGCGCCGGGCGAGCAGCGGGTCGGCGGAGATGTACGGCACCTCAGCCGGAATGGTCTCCAGTGTCACTTCGAAGACACGTGGCAAAGAATTGAATGAACACCAAAAGTCGAAACGTGGCACGGCATCGACACCATCCGGCACCAGGGCGATCCCTGGGACTGTCCGCAGCAACCGCGTCAATGCCGGCGGCACCGCGGCAGCGACGCGCGCGCCGCGCCTCGCCAGCAGGGGCAGGTAGCGCAGGAACTGCAGCGTGTCCCCTAAGCCCTCCTCCTGCACCACCAGCACCGTCCGTCCGGCCAGCTCCGGCGAACGCGACAGCGGCGGCAGCAACCGCTCGGTCGACAGCGCACTGCGCCCTTCCTCCGCCAACACCCACTCTTCGTCCTGCCAGGCTTCGGCGAGCCGCCCGGCATGCAACCGCACGACTGCGCGGTTCACCCGGAGCTGCCGATGCTCCGGCGCGCGAGCCACCGCTTGGTCACAGGCGTCGAGCGCCGCGTCGAACTGCCCCTCGATCTTCAGCATCATCGCGAGGTTGCCCCAGAACACCGCCTGCGCAGGGTCGAGTTCCACCGCACGGCGGAACTCCGCCAGGGCCTCGGCAAATCGGCCCGCCTCGGCCAGCGCCGCGCCCATTTGGTCGTGCACCTCGGCCGACTCCCCCAATAGTCGAAGCAGCGGCTGCAACACACCAATCGCGCCCGCGCCGTCGCCCCGCTCGCGCAGCAGTTCGGCAAGGCCGAACCGCAGCCGCGCGTCGCTTGGCGACCGCGCGAGGCACGCGCGGTACTGCCCCTCGACCAGCAGTGCTCGGATCTCCCACGGCAACAGCTCGGCCAGATCGCGGCACGGATGTGCATGCAAGGGATTCAGACGCGCGACGCGGTTCAGCAGCGGCGCTGCTGCATCCGCCTTGCCCTGCGCTGCGAGGGCAAGGCCCAGCACCAGAACGGCCTGCATGTCGGACTGATCGTGCAGGGTCAGCGGGCGACACATCTGCTCTGCGTCGCGGTAGTGCCCCGCCTTGAGAGCCGTCAGCGCGGCTTGCAGAACCGCGCTGCGTTCCACGATGACCACGTTGTTTCTCCGCTGCGATCCAGCGGCACTATCCCCCGGCAGCCTTAACGTGCTCTTGCCGGCTCGGCCTTGGCGCCGGGCAGCGGTGTGCTAGAAGGCCCGGTCCGGGCCACCAGGAGATGACCAACATGCAGCGACGCCGATTTGTGACTGCGACCGCGCTGGGCGGCGCGGCGCTGGGCGCAGCCGCAGCCT
>DASSRN010000247.1:0-16619 GCA_035701785.1 Acetobacteraceae bacterium
TACCAGCGGCGCGCAGTTTGCAGGCGTGATGCCGCCGATCGCACAGCACGGCAGCTCCATCAGCTCCGACCACCATTGCAGGATCTCGGGGTCGATGAACCGCGTGACCTCCTTGGTGCCGGAGGGGAAGAATGCGCCGAACGCCACGTAGTCGGCCCCGTCCTCACCGGCGCGCATCGCGAGGTCGCGGCTGTCCTTGCAGGTGACGCCCAGCGTCGCGTCCGGTCCCATCAGCGCGCGTGCCTGGCGTGCCGGCATGTCCTCCTGCCCGACATGCGCCCCATCGCAGCCGGTCGCGCGAACCAGGTCGGCGCGGTCGTTGAGCAGGAACGCGACACCGCGCGACTGTGTGACCGGACGCAGCGTGTCGATCGCGCGACGCCAGGCATCGTCGTCCACGTCCTTGAGGCGCAGCTGCACTGCCGCGACGTCACCAGCGTCGAGAGCGGCCGCGAGCCGGTCCGCGAATGCGTGAGGGTCCAGCTGCGGGGGCGTGATCAGGTAGGTGCGGCAGCCGTCGGATTTCATAAACCCCCTCCCTGACCCTCCCCCGCACAGCGGGGGAGGGAGTGCAGGTCAGGCCTTGCCGAGATAGATGTCGACGATCTTGTTCAGCATCTCCAGCGCGAGCTCCTTCGGGCGCTGGAAGGTGTTGCGGCCGATGATGCTGCCGTTGGCACCGCCGTCGCGCAGGCCACGGATCTCCTCGTAGACGCCGTCGAGATCCTTCGCTTCGCCACCCGAGAACACCACGATGCGTTTGCCATTGAAGGCCGACTGCATCACGTGCTCGACGCGCTTCGCGAGGGTGGAGCCGTCGATCTTCTCGTAGCTCTTCTTCGCCGCATCCAGGCTGACTACTGCAGTAGGTGGCTTCACCTTGATGATGTTGGCGCCCATCAGCGCTGCCATCTGTGTCGCATAGGCGCAGATGTCGAGCGCGGTCTCTGCCGCGCGATCGAGGTTGCCGCCGCGCGGATAGCTCCACACCACTACGGCCAGTCCGCTGGCCTTCGCCTCTGCAGTAAGTTCGCGCAGTTCCTCCATCTGGGGGTAGGCGTATTCGCTGCCCGGATAGATGGTGAAACCGATCGCGGCGCAGCCGAGACGCAGCGCGTCCTTCACGCCGGCGGTGACAGCCTGGTCTTTGTTGGTAGCCAACGAGTTGGCGTTGTTCACCTTTAGGATCGTGGGGATCTGCCCGGCGAACGTATCGGCGCCCTGGGCGATCATGCCGAGGGGCGCGGCATAGGCGTTGAGCCCGGCCTCGATCGCCAGCTGGTAATGGTAGTGCGGGTCGTACGCCGCAGGGTTCGGCGCGAAGCTGCGCGCGGGGCCGTGCTCGAAGCCCTGGTCGACCGGCAGGATCACCACCTTGCCGGTGCCGCCCAGCTTGCCGGTGGACAGGATGCGGGCGAGGTTGGCTTTCACCCCGGGCGGATCGCCCTCGTACCAATCGAGGATCTTCTTTACCTTCTGGGTGACGCGCATGTGCACGGTCCTTCTAGCTGAGGGCTGACGGCGCTAGCGGCGTACTAGCCCAGGGCGCCCTCGCTGTCACCCGGGGTGGTTCGAAATTGCAACCAATCGTGTAGCCGCCGGACCGCGTCCCGGTTCGCCATGTCGAGTGCCGGCGGCCGCGCCGCCAGCACCAGGCTGCCGCATGACGCGGCGATCGCCACGACGGCGGACCGGCCGGGTGCTTCGGAGTGCAGTATGATGCACCGTTGCCCGATTCGCAGCGCACCGAGCGCGTAGCCGGAGGCATCGGCGCAATCGAGGATGTCGTCGACAACAACGGCGGGGAACTCGGCATTGGCACGCTCGACCAGCGCGCGCCACCAGCCGCAGCCGGCGTACAGCGCGGCTCCCGGGGCCGAGAGCAGCGTCACCGGGCAGCCGGGGGCGAGGACGCGCCGGACGTCGCCGATGCCGTGTACGACAACTGCGGGACGCGATGTCTGCTTGACGTTCAAGGCCGCACCGGCTTTGAGTTCACATGGCACATGAGGACAATGAGCATGGCCAGCGACACGGATGACTCGGAAGTGGCGGCCGACCGGCTGGAGGCCGCGCTCGAGCGAATATCGGAGGCACTGGCGCGGCCCGGCGCCGATCAATTTTCATCCGCCGATGCCAAACAGATCGCGACGCGACTCGATGCACTGATCGATCGTCTGCGCTCCGCCCTTGGCGACACCGCCGGTTGACGTCTCAGCAAGGACCATTCGATGGCTCAGGTGACCATTCGCATCAACGGCTACGCATACACCGTCGGCTGCAAGGACGGCGAGGAGGGCCATTTGCAGGCGATGGCGGGCGAGGTCGACAGGCGGATCGAGACCATCAAATCGGCGGCCGGGCAGAGCGGCGAGGCCCGCATGCTGGTCATGGCGTCGCTGCTGATGGCCGACGACCTGTATGAGGCGCGTCAGTCGCTGCGGTCGGCGCAGGCCGGCGAGCCGGTGCCGGTGATCGAGCCGAAGCTGGGCCGGCGGTTGGGCAAGCTCGCCCGGCGCGCAGAAGAGATTGCCCTCGACCTGGAGCGACCCTAGATAGTGGGTGCGGGGCTGCCCGGTGCGTCAGGCAATTTATCCCCGGGGCCAGTAAGCATCTTCCAGGGAGCTGGCTCTGCCGGGATCCTGGTCTCGGTACCTGGCGCCCACCTGCACACGCAGGCTCTGGGAGGATGAGACGCCAACGGCCATGGCGGCCCCGCACATTCCCGATGAACTGATCGAACGCAAGCGCGTGCTCCGCGCCAGCATGCTGGCGGCGCGCGAGGCGTGGGACCCGTCCTGCGGGGCGGCGTTGGGTCAGCATGTGCTGCGCGACATGCCGCCGCCAGCGGGAGCAGTGGTCTCGGGGTTCTGGCCGATTGGCAAGGAGATCGACATCCGTCCGCTGCTGGTGGCGCTGCACACGCACGGGCACCGGATCGTCCTGCCAGAAACGCCGAAGCGAGGCAATCCGCTGATCTTCCGCCTGTGGCAGCCAGGTGCGGCGATGGTGTTGGAGCCGTTTGGCACATCGCGGCCCGATGGGCCGGTGCTCGCGCCCGACTTCCTGCTGGTGCCGCTGCTGGCATTCGACCGGAGCGGACATCGCATCGGCTATGGCGCAGGCTACTACGACCGGACGCTTGCCGGACTGCCTGGCCGGTATCGACTGGGCGTGGCCTATGCAGCGCAGGAACTGGACGCGGTGCCGGCCGGCCCCTACGACGCAAGGCTGGATGCCGTCGCGACCGAACGCGGCGTGATTCTGTGCAAGGAATGAGCCGGCATGCGTATCCTGTTCATCGGCGACATCGTTGGTCGTACCGGCCGTGATGCAGTCGCCGCCTCGCTGCCCAGGCTGCGTGAGGCGCTCCGCATCGACCTCGCCGTGGTGAACGCCGAGAACGCCTCGCACGGTTTCGGCCTGTCGCCGGACATGGCGCAGGTGCTGTTCGCTGCCGGCGCCGATGTGATCACGCTGGGCAACCACGCCTGGGACCGCAAGGAGATCATCCCCTACATCGCCGAGACGCCGCGCCTGTTGCGCGCTGCGAACTATCCTTCCGGCACGCCCGGCGGCACCTCAGCGATCGTGGAGGTTGGCGGCGGGCGGCGGGCGCTGGTGTTCCAGGCGATGGGGCGGCTGTTCATGGACGCGCTCGATGATCCGTTCCGCACCGCGACCGACCTGCTGGCGCGGCACCGGCTGGGCGGCACGGTTGCGGCGATCCTGGTGGATTTCCACGCCGAGGCGTCGAGCGAGAAGATGGCATTCGGCCACTTCCTCGACGGGCAGGTGTCGGCGGTGATCGGCACCCACACGCACTGTCCATCGGCTGATGCGCAGGTGCTGCCGGGCGGCACCGCATTCCAATCGGATGCCGGCATGTCGGGCGACTACGACAGCGTCATCGGCATGGCCAAGGATGCGGCGACGCTGCGGTTCTGGCGGAAGCTGCCCGGCGAGCGGCTGGCCCCGGCCGAAGGCGAGGCAACAGTGTGCGGCGTGTTCGTCGAGACCGACGATGCGACGGGGCTGGCGCGGCGGATCGAACCGGTGCGGGTCGGCGGCCGGCTGGCGTCGGCGATGCCGGTGGGGTGAAGTGAGAACGCCCCCGAATCTCAGGGGCATTCTCGCTCGGGCGGGTTGTTCAGACTGCGAGGCGCTTTTTGACGATCAGCGCCAGCGGGATCGCGAAGAAGAAGTGCGACATGAACCCGCCGATGACGCCTGCCTGGATAGTCTTCGAGCGCGCGGACGAAGCTGTGGCAGAGGACTGCGACGATCCGACCGCGTTGAAGGTTGTACTCACGGCTATACACTCCCATCCACATATGCAGATCGTTTTTGGTGTGGTGTGGGAGAAGGCGCATTGATCTGTATCAACCGCATTGCGCCGTGATAGCACGAGGATTGCCATCCCAACTCGGTCTACTCGCCGCTGTTCATGGTCAGTTCGTGGCGCTTGCGGTCACCACCAGCGCGGGATCAGCGCGATAGCGCTCCGGGAAGAGCCGCTTCAGATCGTCGATCTTCGGCAGGTCGTTGATAGCGATGTACGGGTTATGTGGATGCAGCGTCAGATAGTTCTGATGATAGCCCTCGGCTGCAAAGAACGTCTTGCCGGGTTCGATCCTGGTCGCGACGGCTGCCGGAAACACCTTCGCCTGATCCAACTGCTCGATGTACGCCTTCGCCACCCGGGCCTGCTCCGCGTCCATCGGGAAGATCGCCGAACGATATTGCGAGCCGATATCCGGCCCTTGCCGGTCGCGCTGCGTTGGATCATGCGCAACCGAGAAATAGATCTGCAGCAGCTGTCCATAGGTGACCTTTCGCGGATCATAGGTGATCTGCACCGATTCCGCGTGTCCGGTCGTTCCGGAACCGACAACCTGATAGTGTGCCGCGGCTGCATCCCCGCCGGCGTAGCCGGAGACGGCGTTGGTCACCCCGGATACATGCTGAAAGACGCCCTGAACGCCCCAGAAGCATCCGCCGGCCAACACCGCCACCTCGGTCGGCGCCTGGCCGGCCTTCTCGTCGACAACGGGCGCCGGTATCGCGCGCGCGGTTTCCGCCACGGATGTCGTGCCGCGCAGCAGATAGCCAGCCGCCAGCAGCACACCCAGGGCCAATCCGGTTGCTGCGACACTGCGTCGTCTGGTGAAGCTCGAAGGTGAGACAGACATCGCTGATGCTCCTGTTCAGCCGAAGGTAAAGGCGAAGGCCTGCACGCCGGGGTCGAGGAACCGGATCTCGAACGTCCGGTCCGTCACCGCGCCGCCTTGGCGTATCAGTTGATAGAGCCGCTGTTCTCGCACCGTGCCGTTGCCGTCAGCATCGACATCTGCGCCATGGCTGTCACCCGGTGGTGCGCCGTCGATCGTCACGCGGAACCGGACCGGTCCGCTACCCGGTGCCGGCCCAAGCACCAGATGCAGGTCACGGGCATGGAAGCGGTAGACGATGGCCCCGTCCTTCGCATTGAGGTCCGCGTGCTCGCCGCCGATCGTCCAGTCGCCCGAGAGCGACCATTCGTTCAGCTGGGGCTGGCCGGTCGCGTATACGCGCGCCACGTCGTTGGCGATGCCGCCGGGCGACGCAAAGTGCTCCGACCGACGATAGCCGACATAGCTTTCCGGTGACTGCACATCCTTGTCGGATGCAGCTTCGGCACCCACGCCATTCACCGCAACCAGATCGGATGAAACCTGGGATTTGCCGGCTTCCGACAACAGTTGCTGAATGACGCGCTCCGAGTGATCGTAGTTGCCTTCGCCGAAATGGTGGTAGCGCACCCGGCCCTGCGCATCGATGAAGTAGTGCGCCGGCCAGTATTGGTTTTCGAAGGCACGCCAGATCGCATATTCGTTGTCCACCGCAACCGGATAGGCGATGTGGAGATCAGCGACGGCGCGCTGCACATTCGCCACCTTCTGCTCGAAGGCAAACTCGGGTGTGTGCACGCCGATGACCACCAGACCCTGGTCCTTGTACTTCTCGGCCCAGGCGCGCACGTACGGGATGGCCCGCAGGCAGTTGATGCAGGAGTAGGTCCAGAAATCCACCAGCACAACCTTGCCCTTCAGCACGTCCGCGTTCAGTGCCGGCGAGTTAAGCCATTCGGTGGCGCCGGAGAAGGACGGCGCGATATCCTCGACCGGCAGCGTGTCTGACAGCGACCGCGATGCAGGCGCGTCTGAGTGTCCGTCCGGAGACTTCACGAGTCATTTGAATCGGTTGGTAGCTGGCGGCGGGGTCGCTTGAATCGGCTCGATCGGCTGTGATTCGGTGTTGGCGCCGATCCGCGAGGTGCCCCAATGTGGACGATCGAGAACCGCCATCGCTATGACCGCGACAGGCTGCGTTATCCGAGCGATCTCACCGACGACGAATGGGTGCTGGTCAAGCCGCTGATCCCGCCGGCCAAACGCGGTGGTGGCAAGCGCACCGTCAACATGCGCGAGGTGGTCAACGGGGTGATGTATGTGCTGAGCACCGGCTGCCAGTGGCGCTACATCCCGAAGGACCTGCCGCCGCGCAGCACGGTCAACGGCTATTTCTGCCTGTGGGGCTGGAACGGGACGCTGGAGAAAATCCATCACGCACTCTACATGAAATGCCGTGAGCAGGCTGCTCGCGAGGCCAGCCCGACCGCCTGCATCATCGACAGCCAGAGCGTGAAGAGCGCAGAAAAAGGGGGCCGTCGATCGATCCGCATGGCTTCGATGCCGGCAAGCTGATCAAGGGCAAGAAACGCCACATTCTGGTCGACAAGCTCGGACTGTTGCTGCGTGCCCTGGTCACCGCTGCCGACGTGCAGGACCGCGACGGTGGCGTGCTGCTGCTGTCAACGCTGCTCGGACAGTTCCCCTTCCTGCGTATGCTGTTCGCCGACAGCGCCTATGCGGGACCGGTCTTCGCCAACGGGATTGCCGATGTCATGCCTAACCTCCAGACCGAGATCGTCCGGCGTCGCGACAACGCGAAGGGCTTTGTCGTCGAACCTCAACGCTGGATCGTTGAGCGCACCATCGGCTGGCTCAATCGGTGTCGCCGCCTCGCCAAGGATTGGGAGAACCGCAACCACAACGCACTCGCCTTCCTTCACCTCGCCTCGATCCGGCTTATGCTCAGAAAGCTCTGTAATCCTTCATGAAGTCTCAGGACGGACTCTGAGGGCCGCATGCCTGTGCCATTGTCGCCGCGCAGGCGATCCACCAGGCCCTGCTCCAGCGAAGCCGTGCTCGCGAGCGACACGCGCGTGAGGAAGTTGGTGTCCAGCCCGAGTGCGATCGCCAGCGCGGCCACGAGGACCGCTGCCCCCAGACCGCGCCGCAACCATTCGCCGATCGGCAGCGAGCGCTTCATCGCGGCAAACACCCGTCCGCCGACAATCAGCGCCAGCGCCAGTGACGTGGCGGCACCGGCGGCATAAGCAGCAAGCAGCAGCGAAGTCGCGAAACTCGCACCCTGCAGCGCCGCGCCGGTGAGGATCAGACCGAGTACGGGTCCTGCGCATGGTGCCCACAGCAATCCTGTCGCGACGCCAAGCACCAGCGACGACGTTAGCGAGGCGCGACCGGATCCATGCAGGGGATCTGCTGACTGCGAGAGGCGCGCGCCCAGCGCCACCAGGGGGCGCGTCAATCGGTCCGACACTTCAGGCAGCAGCAACGCGACGCCGAACAGGGCCATCAACGCCAGCGCTGCCATGCGCCCATACTCGTTTGTGGCAACCACCCAGCCGCCACCGAGTGCGGCGAGGCTGGCAACGGCCGCAAACGTGACGGCCATGCCGACGAGCATCGGCAGGCCGTTGCGCAGGAACGGCTGATCAGCCCGTGCGAATACGAACGGCAGGACCGGCAGGATGCACGGGCTGGCGATTGTCAGCACGCCGCCAAGATACGCGAGAACGAACAGGACCACGGTGCCTCGCATCACGTCAGGCAATTGCCGGCTTAAAGGCTAGCAGGAGTTGAACGTCACCCGGTCAGACATTTCTCGGCACGTCATATTGCACCAGGCGCGCTCACAGGGTTGTGACCAGCTGGCGATCCACTCAGAGCGCCGACAGAAAGCCGATCGTCAGATGTGAATCGCGGTCGGCACGTCCTGGCCGAAATATGCATGCTCGAGCCGGTGCGGCAGATCGGCTTCCGTGGTCGATGCCTCCAGCACGATGCGGCCACGTGCCAGCGCGCAGACGCGGTCGGCAAGCGCCAGCGCCTTCTCGATGAGTTGCTCGACCAGCAGGATCGCCGTGCCGCTCTCGCGCAGTCGGCGTGCGACCGCGAGCACGCGATCCACCAGCACAGGCGACAGTCCGGCGGATGGTTCATCCAGCATCAGCAGCCGCGGCCGGCGCACCAATCCCTGCGCGACCGCCAGCATCTGTTGCTGGCCGCCCGACAGAGCGCCGCCGCGGTCGTGCCGCTTGGCGGCGATCTCCGGAAAGAACGCCAGCGCCTCGTCGATGCGTGCCGCGCGTTCCGGGCGCGGCAGGTCGTAGCCGGCGAGCAGCAGGTTGTCCGTGACGGTGAGCTGGGTGAATACCCGATGCCCTTCGATCACGTGCACGAGGCCACGCCGTGCGGTCTCACGCGGACCGACGCCGCGCAGATCGCTGCCGGTGAACGTCACCTCGCCCTCCCAGGGCAGCAGTCCGGACAACGCGCGCAGCAATGTGGTCTTGCCGGCACCATTTGGCCCGAGAAGCGCGACCACCTCGCCCTGGCCCATCGTCAGGTCCACACCGTGCAGCACACCGATCTTGCCGTAACCGGCGCGCAGACGGCGAACAGTCAGCAGCGGCTCATGCGCCGAGATAGGCACTGACCACCTCCTTGTGTGCACGAATGTCCGCTGGTGTGCCGGAGGCCAGCTCCTTGCCCAGATTCAGCACCGTGACGTGATCGCAGATATCGAAGATCAGGTCGGCGTGGTGCTCCACCAGCAGCACACCGGTGCCGCATCGACTGATCTGTTTGATGAGTTCGCCCAGCCGCTGGATCTCGTCGGTGGACAAACCGGCGGCCGGTTCATCGAGCAACAGGAACAGCGGACGCAGCATCAGCGCGCGGGCGATCTCCATGAAGCGCAATTCGCTGTGCTGCAGCCGATCGGCCCGCACGGGCGCCAGCGCCTCCAACCCCACCGCACGCAACGCTGCCATCGCCTCGTCGCGCAGTGCCTTCTCGTCGCGCCGATGCCGCGGCAGGCGAAGCAGCGATTCGGCGAAGGTCGCGGTGCCATCGATCGTGCCGCCGATCATGACATTCTGCAGCACCGACGCCTCACCGATGAGCCGCGGCGTCTGGAATGTGCGCGCGATGCCAAGCCCTGCACGGGTCTGTGGTGCGCCGTGCGCAAGGTCGTGCGCGCCGAACACGATGCTGCCGGCTTCCGGACTGTTGTAGCCGCTGATCACGTTCAGCGTGGTGGTCTTGCCGGAGCCGTTCGGGCCGATCAGTCCATGCACCTGCCGCGGCCTGATCTCGAGGTCCAAACCGTCGACCGCGTGCACGCCACCAAACGACAGCGCGACGCCGCGCAGCGCAATCGTCTCCTGCGCGCTGCCGTGGTTGAGCAGTTCTGCCAGCAGCGCCGGCCGCGGGACGATGGCGCGATTGCTTTCCAGCGGCTTGCGGTTGGCGAAGTCCAGCAGGTCGGCGATGCCGCCGGGAATTGCCAGCACGATCACCAGCAGCAGCAGCGCGTAGAGGAAGGTGGACCACGCGACCAAGGGCGCTGCGAACTCCGGCAGCACGGTGAGGATGATGGTACCCAGCAACGGGCCGATGATGGAGCCGCGTCCGCCGATCAGGATGGCGATGAAGAACAGCACCGTCAGGTCGAAGGTGAAGGCGTCCGGCGTAATGTAGGATTGCAGCGTGGCGAACAGCGCGCCGGCGATGCCGGCCACAGCCCCGCTGAACAGGAACACCGAGATCAGCAGCCCTGGCTTGGAAATCCCGGCGGACTCAGCGGCGACCTCCGCATCGCGGATCGCCAGCAGCGAGCGGCCGAAACGGCTGTGCGCGATGTTCGCCGTCATCCATGTGCACAGCCCGGCTGCGACCAGACAGAAGAAGTAGAAGCCCAGCGTGCCGTCGAACGGCTTGGGCAATACGGGGCCGGGCACGCCGATGCCGCCGCCGGTCACGCTCTGCCACGCCAGTGCGATCTGCGTAACGATGGTGGCGAAGCCCAGCGTGGTCATCGCGAAGTAGAACGTGCGCAGCCGCAGCGCTGGCAGCCCGACGATGACGCCGGCAATCGCGCCGACCACGCCCGAAGCGGCCAGCGCCGCCAGTGCGGGCCAGGGCGGCCCGAGATTGCCGAGGACGAGTATGCTGGCGGTGTAGGCGCCGAGTGTCAGCAGCGCGACGTAGCCGATCGCCAGCTGGCCGCCGAAGCCCACGGCCAGGTTGAGGCCGGACACCAGCACCCAGTAGATCGCCGCGCGCGTGCCGATTAGCGTCCAGTAGTCATTGGCGGTGAATGGCAGCGCAACTGCGAAAATCAGGATGAGCAGGAACTGGCCGGGACCGTGCAGCGCGCCCGCCGCCCAGCCTCGCTGCACTGGCGCGGCCGCGTCGGCCATGCTGTCCACCTCGGTCGCCATCAGACGCGCCGCGCCGTCGTGGCCCCGAACAGTCCTTGCGGTGCGGCGAGCAATGCGACGATGAACACGATGAACACTGCCACGCCAGCGAACACGCCGCCGAAAATGAAGTTTGCCGCCTGCTGGAACAAACCCAGCGCAAGTCCGCCCACCAACGCGCCGCGATTGTTCCCCAGGCCTCCGAGGGCGACCGGGACAAAGCCGTAGAAGTTCAGCATCGCGCCGTTGGCAAAGAACGCCAGCAGCAGTTCGCCAGAGGCGAAGCCCGCGATGCCGCCGATCATGCCGGCCAAGGCAAAGCTCGCCATGCGCAGGTTGCGTTCGGGCAGCCCCAGTGCACGCGCAGCGAAGTTGTCTTCGGCAATTGCGAGAAAGGCGCGGCCGACCAGTGTGTGGCGATACAGCAGCTCGAGCCCGATCACCACTGCGGCACATGCCAACAGTGGCAGCCAGAACTTCTCGTCCAGCGGATCGCCGTTGCCGATGCCCAGCAGGCGCGGGAATGGCTGTGGCTCGGTGCTCCACTTGATCGCGGTCACCTGCTGGATCATCAGCGCGAGTGCCAGCGTGGACAGCACATAGAGATGCTGGTCGAGCTTGCTGAGTACGGGGCGAACCGCGATCAACTCGGTGATGACGCCGATCGCCGCGCAGGCGAGCAGCGTCACCGCAAAGCCCACGATCGATGGCAGCCCGAGGCGCAGGATGAACAGAGCGCCCAGCACGCCGCCGAGCATGCCGACCTGTCCCGCCGTGAAGCTCATCACCCGCGAGGCGGAGAACATCGTGTTGTAGACGATGCCGATCAGCGCGTACACGGCGCCGATGGCGAGCCCCGAGGCGATGATCGAAGCCAGCATCGGGTCAGGCGTAACCCGGCGCCAGTGCGTAGGCGCCGTCGCGCTGCGAGTTCGCCGCCGACATCACCACCTCTTCGGTCGGGTAGCCGTTGTGCTGCTGCGGCGAGAAGCTGTAGTCGCCGAACAGGCCTGGGTATTGGTTCAGCGTGTTGAAGTGGCGGATGAACGCCTCGGCTTCGGTCGAACCGGTCTCGCCGACCGACTGGCCGATCAGGTTGATTGCGTCGATCGCGACCATCACCCACCACAGCACGCTGTCGGCGAGCTCGATCTTACCCTTCACCCGATCGACGAACTCCTGCGAGCGGGCTGGCAGCTTGCCATCGGCGCCGAAGCTGCAACTGCGATAACCGACCATGTAGACGTTGGCCCAGTTCGTCGGCTTGTCGACCAGCTTGCCGACCTCACCGGTGCCGAGCGCAGGGTGGCCAACGATCGGCACGTCCCAGCCGATCGCAGCACGCGCATTCAGGATGCGGGAGTTAAGGCCGGTGGTGACGCTCCAGCATACCAGCACCTTGGCGCCGGCATCGCGCATGCGCAGCAGATCGGGTGTCACGTCCAACTGGTTCGGATCGATCACCCCACTGTAGACGATTTTCGCGTTGTCCTTGGTGAAGCCGGCGACCGAATCCTTCACCGCCGATGTGCCGTAGCCGGTGGAATCGCCGAAGATCGCCACGTCGCGGATTTTCAGCACGTGCAGGCAGTAGTTGCGCACCGCATCGTCCCACTGGTTGTTCGACGGCGCGAGGCGGAACGCGTTGGGGTACTTCTCTGGATCGATCAGTGCGTTCACCACGCATGGATGCAGGTTCGGCATCTTGGCTCGCGCCATGATTGGCGTGGTGGCCAGCGACTCGCCGGAATTCGGCGGTCCCCAGATCGCGTGCACCTTCTGCCGCGCGATCAGTTCCTGCGTCGCGTTGACAGCCTTGGTGGGATCGCCCTGGGTATCGCGGGCAACGATCTCGATCTTGCGGCCCTTGATGCCGCCGGCGCCGTTGATCTGCTGCACGACCCAATCCGTGCCGCGCTGGAAGCCGATCGATGGCGCTGCCAGTGGTCCGGTCAGCGCGCCCATCCAGCCGATCAGGATCGGAGCGTTCTGCGCCAGCGCCGGTCGGGCAAGTCCCGCTGTGGCGAGGCCGAGTGTGTTGATTGACCCCGCCGTGAACCGGCGACGCGTGACTCGCATGTTTCCTCCAGTGTGCTTGTCCGTGGTCGGGGGAGCCCGGCAGCTGGTAACCCGACGATTGTATCATCGGCTACCATTGCCAAGATACAGGCTGCACACTCGGGCGCAACCGCGACACCGCAAGCTGGCAGCGGGGATGGCGGACAGGCCGGTATTTGCCGAGGCAAAGCAAGCAATACACAGAGAAGGCCGAGTGCACACAGAGTTCCACGGAGATGATTTGAGCGCTTCGCGCTGGGGTGCAGCGTGCGCGAAGCGCTAATTTCTACTTCTCTGTGAAACTCTGTGTTGCCTCTATGTCCTCTGTGTATTGCTTGCTTTCATGCCGCCACACCGGTCTTGCAGATGCCGACAATCCGCATCCTCTTCTAGCCGTAGCCAGGCGCAAGGGTGAACGAGCCGTCGCGCGCGGAGTTGGCAAGGGACATGACGATCTCGTCGGTCGGATAGCCGTTGTGATTGTCGACCGTGTAGGTGTAGTCGCCGAACAGCCCAGGATACTTCCGCAGTGAATTCCAGTAATCGATGACGTCCTTGGGCGACGACGATCCCGTCTCGGCCACCGCCTTGGCGATGAGTTCGATCGCGTCGTAGGCGGACACCACCCACCACAGCGAGGTGTCGTCGAGCGGGATCTTCCCCTTCACGCGGTCAACGAACTCCTGCGTGCGGGGCGGCAGCTTACCGGACTCATCGAAGCTGCAGCTTCTGAAGCCGAGGTTGTAGACCTTCTCCCAGTTCGCCGGCTTGTCGAGCAGCTTGCCCACTTCGCCCGATCCCATCGCCTGATGACCGACGAACGGGACGTCCCACCCCATTGCGCCACGTGCGTTCAGCATGCGTGCGATCATGCCGGTGGAGACCGTCCACACCACGATCGCCTTCGCACCAGCCTGACGCATGCGCAACATGTCGGGCATCATATCCGGCTGCGTCGCGTCGATCTGCGCCTGGTACACCACCTGCGCGCCGTTCTGCTTGAAATTGCTGGTCGAGTCGCCGACCATCATGGTGCCGAAGCCGGTGCTGTCGCCGATGATGGCGACCTCGTTGATCTTCAGGATCTTCTGGCAATAGAGCCGCGGCGGGTCGGCGGCCTGATCGTTGCTTGGCGAGATGCGAAATGCGTTGGGGAACTTCTTCGGATCGATCAGCGAGGCGATGCCGCACGAATGGATGTTAGGGATGTTGCGGCGGGAGATGATCGGCGTCGTCGCCAGCGATTCGCCGGAGTTGTTCGGTCCCCAGATGGCGTGCACGGTGTAGCTCGCCATCATCTCCTGCACCGCGTTCACTGCCTTGGTGGGATCGCCCTGCGTGTCGCGCGTGACGACCTCGATCTTCCGTCCCTTCACGCCGCCGGCCGCGTTGATCGTCTCCACCGCGTACGTCACACCGCGATTGTTGCCGACGCCCGGCGCGGAACTGGGGCCGGTCAGCGCCGCTGGATAGCCGATGACGATCGGCGAAGTGTCCGCCAGCGCCGGTCGAGCCAGCGCGGCTGCGCCGACTGACAGCGAAGCGCCCATCGCAAAGCGGCGACGTGTGATCGGCATGGCGTTTTCCCCCTCGACATCCAAAGCTTTTGCGGCGCCGAACCTAGGCGAACGCCGCGTGCGTGCAAAGGCGGTTGCCGGCGCGGCGCATTTCGCCCACCGTCCGCGCGGCTGCGGCAAGGAACGCGAACCATGATCAAGTCGATCGGCCTCCTGGCGCGTCGCGCGGCGCTGTCGCATGAGGACTTCGTCCGTCACTGGGCCGGCATCCATGTGCCGATGTCGAGCGAAGTGCCGGGCCTGCGCGGCTATTGCATCTCGCACATCACCGAGACGCTGCGGCATCCGCACGCGCCCCTGATCGCCATGCCGCGCGAGATCGACGGCATCGCCGAGACCTGGGCCGAAGACGTAGAGGCGCAGGCGCGGATGGCTGCGTCACGCGAGGCGCAGACCTGGTTCGCCGACGGCGCGAAGTTCATCGGCCACATCAAGTCGTGGCGCACCGAGGAGATCGTGATCATTCCTCCGGTTCGTGGGCCTGCGCCGATCGTCAAGGTGGTTTCGCTCATCGCGCGCAAGCCCAGCTACACGCACGACGCGTTCCTGAAGCACTGGATCGACGTCCATGGCGGCATGGCACGCGGCGTTCCCGGGCTGCGCGGCTTCGTGCTCAGCCGCATCATCGGCGAGCCCACGCGTCCCGATGTACCGACCATGACGATCGACCCGCCGGTCGACGGCATCGCCGAAGCCTGGTTCGACAGCGCCGAAGCGCGAACGGCGATGGCGCAGACGGAAGAGGCGCAGCGCTGGTTCGCCGACGGAGGCCTGTTCATCGGGCAGATCACCTCCTATGCCACGACCGAGCAGGTGGTGATCCCGCCGCCCCCATTCGCACCGCGTTGACTTCGCCACGGCGGGCGCCCTTATCACGTTGCCCATGGATGCCCTGACGCAATTCCACCCCGCCATCGCCGCCTGGTTCGCGTCGCGCTTCGCCGTGCCCACCCCGGCGCAGGCGCAGGCCTGGCCGGCGATCGCGCAGCAGCGACACACGCTCATCGCGGCACCCACGGGTTCGGGCAAGACGCTGGCGGCCTTTCTTGCCGCGATCGACGGGCTGGTCCGCAAGGCGCTGGCGGGCGGGCTCGAGGACGCGACCGAGGTGGTCTACGTCTCGCCGCTGAAGGCGCTGTCGAACGACATCCAGCGCAACCTGGAGGAGCCGCTCGCTGGCATCCGGGCGGCGCTGCGCGCGCGCGGCCTGCCGGGTATCGATATCCGCACCCTGGTGCGCACCGGCGACACGCCGTCCGCCGAGAGGAACCGGATGCGCCGCCGGCCGCCGCACATCCTGGTCACCACCCCTGAGTCGCTCTACGTCCTGCTGGGCTCGGCGTCGGGCCGCGCCATGCTGGCCACCACACGCAGCGTCATCGTGGACGAGATCCACGCCATGGCGGCCAACAAGCGCGGCGCGCACCTGGCGCTATCGCTGGAGCGCCTGGCGGCGTTGTGCGACGACCGCCTGGTGCGCATCGGCCTGTCGGCGACACAGAAGCCGATGGACGAGATCGCGCATCTGCTGGCCGGCACGGCAAGCGGCGACGTGTCGATCATCGACACCGGCCATCAGCGCCGGCGTGAGTTGACGCTGGAGGTGCCGGACTCGCCGCTCGAGGCGGTGATGTCGGCGGAGGTCTGGCAGCAGGTCTATGACCGCCTGGCCGGGCTGGTCGAGGCGCACCGCACCACGCTGGTGTTCGTCAACACGCGGCGCATGGCCGAACGCGTCGCCCGCCAGCTATCCGATCGGCTCGGCGAGCAGGCGGTCACCGCACATCACGGCAGCCTGGCGAAGGAGCAGCGGCTCGCCGCCGAACAGCGGCTGAAGCGCGGCGAGCTGCGGGCGCTGGTCGCCACCGCGTCGCTCGAACTTGGCATCGACATCGGCGAGGTGGACCTGGTCTGTCAGCTTGGCTCGCCACGTTCCATCGCCAGCTTCCTGCAGCGCGTCGGCCGGTCCGGCCACGCGGTGGACGGCACGCCGAAGGGGCATCTGTTCCCGCTGTCGCGCGACGATCTGGTGGAGTGCACGGCCCTGCTCGACTGCGTGCGCCGCGGCGAGCTGGACCGGCTGAGTATCCAGCACCAGCCGCTCGACGTGCTGGCGCAGCAGATCGTGGCCGAGATCAGCGCGCAGGACTGGCCGGAGCAGGCGCTGTACGACCGGCTGTGCCGTGCATGGCCGTATCGCGGCCTGACGCGTGACGAGTTCACCGCCGTCGTGCGGATGCTGGCGGAAGGCTTTGCCACCAGCCGCGGCCGGCGCGGCACGTTGCTGCATCACGACGCGATCAACCACATGCTGCGCGGCCGGCGCGGTGCGCGGCTGACCGCGCTGACCTCGGGCGGCACGATCCCCGACA
>DASSRN010000248.1:0-8285 GCA_035701785.1 Acetobacteraceae bacterium
AGCACGCGCGGTGCCGCCGCCGTCGCGGCCACTGCGGCTCCCGTCAGCAGGATATCGCGCCTGATCGGGTCCATTATCGATTTCCTCCCGTTGTTGTTTGTGTCCGCCGTTATAGCGCCGCGCCGGCCACTCTGTGCAAGCCGGTCGCGATGACGGACAATGCAGCGAATGCGCAGGGAGACGGCCATGCCAGTCATCGACGTTCAGGTGCATCCCTTCGATCGCAACCATGCCGGCCGCCCATGGGCCAGTCCCTCGCATGGCCTCGACTCTGCCACGGGCGAGGAAATGGTCGCGGCGATGGACAGCGTCGGCGTCGATGGCGCGATCATGGTCTCGTCGTTCAGCGCCTATGAATACGATCCCAGCTACGCGCTCGAGGTCTACAACACCTACCCGGACAAATTTCGCGTCGTCACCCCGGTCGATGCAACCGATCCGGCGATCGACGATGTGGTGGCGCGCTGGGCAGCAAAACCAGGCGCCCGCGGCATCCGCATCCGCATGCGCGAGGGGTTGCCGACAGACGCTGACCATCCTGGCCTGAAGCGCGCGTTCGCCGCCGCTGCCAGGCATGGTCTGCCGGTCAATCTGCTCTGCTGGGGCATCCTGGACAAAGGCCTGCCGCACATCCGGCAGCATCCCGATACGGTCATCGTGATCGACCATCTCGGCCTGCTGCAACCTGCGCGTCCGCCGGTCCCCGCCGATGTCTGGGCCGACCTGCCGAAGCTGCTCGCGCTGGCGCAATACGACAACGTAAGGGTGAAGGTCAGCGGTGCCTGCACCATGTCGCACCAGCCGTTCCCCTACGACGACATCTGGGAACCGGTGCTGCGCGTCATCGACGCATTCGGCCTGGATCGCTGCATGTGGGGCACCGACTGGACACGGACGATCGGCATGCTGACCTACGAGCAGGGCGTCGCGCCGTTCCGCGACACCAAGCGCCTCTCGGAAAGCGACAAGGCGGCCCTCATGGGGGGAACACTACAAAAAGTCTACAAGTGGTAGGGACCGGACATGGCGCTGCTCATCGTTGATCTCGACAAATACATCGGCAGCGCCAGCGCCTGGCGCGCAACATTCGGCGAACAGCGTCCCGATCTCGAAGTCCGCATCTGGCCGGAAGCCGGCATCCTGGCGGACATCGACTATCTCGCCTTCATGCATCCCGACTTCGATGCCCTGCCCACCTTCCCGAACCTGAAAGCCATGTTCAGCCGCTCGGCCGGAGTCGAGTCCTTCGTCAACCATCCACGGCTACCGAAGGCTCCGTTGTGCAAGATCGAGCCGCCTGGCGGCGATCCCATGATGACGGAATACGTCGTGATGCATGTTCTACGCCTGCATCGTGACATGCCTGGCTATCAGGCGGCCCAGGCCAACCGCGAGTGGCGTCGCACGACGATCGTGCGGCCTGAACAAAGACGTGTAGGCTTTCTTGGCTTCGGTATGATGGCGAAGGCGCCGGCGCTCGTGCTGAAGTCGCTCGGGTTCCCGGTACACGCCTGGGTTCGCAATCCACGGCACGAAAGTGAGGTGCCGATCTATCACGGCCCCGAGCAACTCGAGCCGTTCCTGCGACAGACCGACGTCGCGGTCTGCCTGTTGCCGCTGACCCGCGAAACCGAGGGCATCTTCTGCGCACGCAGCTTCGCCATGATGCCGCGCGGCGCGATGCTGGTGAATGTCGGCCGCGGCAAGCATGTGGTCGAGGGCGACCTGATCGAGGCGCTCGATTCAGGGCAGTTGTCATACGCCGCGTTGGACGCCCTGTGGCCTGAGCCCCTGCCGGCAGCAAGCCCGCTCTGGCTGCATCCCAAGGTTACCGTCATGCCGCATGTCGCACGACGGCCGACGGTTGCTCAGCTGGTGACCGAGATTGTCGCCAATATCCGCAGCATCGAGGCAGGCGGGCGGCCTTTGCAGGAAGTCGACGTCACGATGGGATACTAGGCCGTGATCTGGTGAAGCGTCGCGGGTGAAGCGGCGCGAGGCGAGCGGGGTCGAACACCGAAAGATCGACGCTCCGCGTTGACCTATCCAGGATCAGCTCAGCCATCGCCTCTCCTGTCGCGGGCGCATTCAGGATGCCCCAGACACTATGGCCGGTTGCGATATACGCGCCGGGCGCGCTCTGGATCGGCCCGATCAGCGGCAGGCCGTCCTGCGTCACAGGGCGAAAGCAGGCCTGGCTCGCGACAACACGGGACGTCGCCAGGACAGGTGAGATACGGGCGCAGAGCGCCTTCAGCCGGTCGATGGCGCCGACGTCCGGCACGACCTGCGCAGGGCTTGTCGGCAGAGGAGATTCGCTCGAGATCGCGCACACATACGTTGTGCCATCGGCGCGCGGAAAGATCTCCGGCGAGAGGATCGAGCCATCGGTCTCCTCGTATTCCAGGAACGCCGCCTCCGACGGAATTGCGGCGCCGGTCTCGAAGACCATGCTGTGCCCTTTCAGCCCGAACACCGGCGGGAAGGGAATCCACTCTGTTGCCAGCACCGACCAGGGGCCCATCGCGATCACGACCGCATCGCCCTCGAGCTGCGTACTGTCGAGCTCGACACCGACGACATTTTCGCCTCGCCGCAGCAGCCCCGTGACATTCCCCAGCCGCAACTCGGCGCCACGCGCTTCCGCTGCCCGCATCATTCCGACGGTGAACGCGGCAGGCTGCACCTGCGCTGTGGTGCGCATCGATCCCAGCTGGCCGTGCATCGCGATGTCCGGGGCAAGCCATGCGGGCCGCGGCCGGTGCGAGACAGATATGGATGAGCGGTCCAGGACCCCTGCATAGGTCGTCATCCGGCGGTAGCCCCACTCGCCGATCCGCGCTTCTGCAAGTT
This sequence comes from Acetobacteraceae bacterium, assembly GCA_035701785.1. GTDB lineage: Bacteria > Pseudomonadota > Alphaproteobacteria > Acetobacterales > Acetobacteraceae > JAMXLO01. The sequence continues at coordinate 2,854 of DASSRN010000248.1, forward strand.
CCGCATGCAAGGCAAAGCTGCGGCGGGCAAGCTGCATGAGAGCCGTTCCGTCGCACCAATCCATCGCCAGGAACCCACCCGATTTACCCGACGCGGCACAGGCGATCGCGGTCCGCTCGATGACCGCGACGTCCGCGCCTCGTGCAGCAAGGTGGTAGGCGATCGACGCACCAATCACGCCGCCTCCCACGATCAGAATGCGCATATGTCGCTCCGCGGACTGAGGCTTGCTTCATAACCGCCCTACCCTCGGTGGACCACACCAATCCCACCCGGCAAACTGTCTGCGGAGGGAACGTCATGACCAGCAATCATCCGGGCACCGTCGCCGTCGTGGCGGTGCCCCCGCCAGCCTTGTGGCACCGCGAAGCCGACATCGTTGTCATCGGCTCAGGCGCCACCGGCCTGCCTGCTGCCATCGTTGCGCGCGAAGCTGGCGCCTCCGTCATCCTGGTCGAGGCAGAGCCCGACATCGGTGGCCACGCCATCACCTCTGGCGGCAACGTGCCACTTGGCGGCGGCACATCAGCACAGCGTGCGGCCGGGATCGAGGATTCCCCCGACCTCGTGTTCCTGGACAATACCGACTGGTCCGTCGTGCAGCCCAACGGGTTTCCAGATTATCGCTACAACGATCGGGAACTCGTGCGCGCGTTCGCCGACGAGAATGTCGCGACCTACGACTGGCTGTTGGCCCATGGCGTCGTGTTCGCCGACAAGGCGCCGGATTCCTTCGGCGGCACATCGATCGGCAACTCTGTCCCGCGCGAGATGCACGCCGTGCCCATGCACTGGACCATCGCGCAAACCGGCAAACCCGAGCCCGCCGCCACTGCCGCGACCCGATCAACCGGCAACGGTCTGATGCGTCCGCTAGAGGCCGCAGCCTGCAAGGTTGGTGTCGAGATCCTGCTGCAACACCGGATGACCGCGATCCATCGCGAAACTCCCGGCGCCGGCCGCGTCACCGGAATCCGCACTGTGCACGAAGGGAACCTCCTGGACATAAGGGCACGCAAGGCGGTGATCATCGCGATGGGCGGCCATACCGGAAACGTGGAGTTCCGCCGCCAGTTCGACCCGCGCCTGACCGCCGAATATTGCGGCCTCGCGGGCATGCCATGGTCCGATCAGGATGCCTCTGGCGAGATCGCTGCGATGGCGATCGGCGCCTCATTGTGGGGTCTCTACAACCAGACCGGAGAGTTCGGCCTGCATCTGACCAAACCCTTCATGATCGGCACTCAGTACAACTACCGCTGCTTCTGGCAGCCCGGCAGTTCGGTGTTCCACAAGGCCCGCGCGACAGGCCTCCCGGTGAACGACTGGCAGAACGTCATCACAGTCAACATGGTCGGCCAGCGCTTCTTCGATGAAACCGAGGGCAACTTCTCATCGAACAATCACGAGCAGGTCAAGGACTATCGCTATGGCGACTACCGGAACGCCAGGAACATCGCGTATCGGCCGGTGAACTGGGTGAACGCCGCACTCGCCGGCATTGGTGACGGCCACAATGGCGGCGGCCCGATCTGGGCCATCTTCGATGCCGCGGCTGCCAGGCGCGAGAAGTGGATCACCGAACCGCCTTACGTCGATCGCGCTGCGGGCTTCTTCTTCTCCGCCAACACGATCGCAGAACTTGCTTGCAGCATCGAGATGCAGCACCAGCGCGTCCCGATGCCTGTGACGGCGCTCGAGGCCACCGTCGCTCGCTACAACAGCTTCGCCGACTCAGGGATCGATGCAGATTTCGGCAAGCCCTCTCCGATGCACAAGATCATGGAACCGCCGTTTCATGCCGCATGGGCGACACCGACGCCACACGACTCGCGGGCGGGTCTGCGCATCAATGCCAGGTGCCAGGTTATCGACCGCACCGGTCAGGTCATCGCCGGGCTGTATTGCGGCGGCGAGTCCGCCGGCGGATTCAGCCAGCACGGCCTCGCGCGAGCACTGGTGCAGGGTCTTATCGCGGGCCGCAATGCGATGGATGAGTGACCCGCTCATTCCGCCCGCCTCACGGCACCGGCGCGCCTGGCGATGAAGCTCGCCAGGCTCGGGCCGATCAGCAGGACGAGTATAAGACGCGTGGTCTGCATTGCCATCACAAAGGCCACATCGACGTTGCTGGCCATCGCGATGATCGCCGCCGAGTCGGCCCCGCCCGGACTGGTCGCAAGATAAGCTGTCAGCGGATCGATGCCCGCCAGCACAACGAGCAGAACGGAAAGGCCCGTGCACACCGCCATCAACACCAGGATCGAGGCCAGAATCCGCGGCAGTGCCTCCGCCGCATGGCGCAGGATCGCACGGTTGAAACCGAGTCCCGTGCTCCATCCGACGATCGCGTAGCTGGCGACCAGCAGCCACGGCGGCAACTCGATCGTAAGCACGCCCGCGTCCTGCAGCGCGATGCCGCCACCGATCGGCAGCAGCAAGGGAGCGGCCGGGATTCTTCGAAGGCGCGCGGACAACGTGCCGAATGCGATCAGGACCAGCGTTTCGCCGAACGACACCCAGTGGATCGGCGGAAACCAATCCGCATTTGTCGGCGAGGCGCTGCTGCCATGCGTCAGGAAGCGCGCCAGGATTGTCGCGGCGAACGCAACCAGCAGCACGCGGACATACTGCATGAAGGCGACCAGCCGGATGTCTGCGCCATAGGCAGCCGCCATCAGCATCATCGCTGTCGCTGCACCGGGTGACGAACCCCAGACCGCGGTGGTGCCAGGCAGCACGCGCCAGCGCGTCAGCAGCCAGCCAAGTGTGCCGCTCGCTGCAATCACCGCGATGACGGCGGCGACGAAGATGGGCCAGCCGCGCAGAATTTCGCCGACGATACTGGGCGGAATGCTGCGGGCGATCATGCAGCCGATCACCGCCTGGGCGATCAGAACCAGATAATGTGGAACGCGTATGCTGCTGCCGATGACTGCGATCAGGATCGCGGCAATCATCGGCCCCAGCAGCAAAGCGGCAGGCAGTCTGATGGCTTGCAGGCCAACCCCGAGGACGCTTGAAAGCGCACCAAGGATGAACCATTGCGTGACGCCGGCCTGGCGGCCGAAAGATTGATCAAACCGCAGTCTGCCTCCAATGCTCAAACAACCGATGAGGGAGGTTCGCATGAAGTTGGCAGGCCGGATAGCGCTGGTGACCGGGGGACAGCAGGGAATTGGCGCCGCGATCGCGGTCGCGCTCGCCGCGGATGGCGCCGATGTCGCGATCACCTGGCTCGATGACCAGCCCGCGGCAGAGGCAGTCGCTGGTCGCATCCGGCAGACGGGTCGTCGTGCCCATCTGATCCGCGCCGACGTCGCGAAGCTGGCCGAGATTGAATCGATGCTCGCCGATACCGTGCGCGTGCTTGGTGCGCCCGACATCCTGGTCAACAACGCCGGCGTCTATCCGCGGGTCAAGCTGCTCGAGATGCGCGAGTCCGACTGGGACCATGTGCTCGACATCAACCTGAAGGCCGGCTGCTTTGCCACGATCGCCTTCACCAAGGCACTGATGGTGGCCGGCAAGCGCGGCGGCGCGGTGATCAACATCGCCTCGCAGGCGATCCGCGGCGCCGTGCGTGGCGTGCACTACAGCGCGAGCAAGGGCGGCGTGGTCTCGATGACGCGCGCCATGGCGCTCGAACTGGCTCCGCACAATATCCGCGTCAACGCCATCGCGCCCGGCACGACCGACACGGCGCAGCCGCGCTACGGCAACACCGAAGCCGAGTTGATAGAAATGGCCAGGACCATTCCATTGGGCGGCAGGATGCTGTCGCCGGACCAGATTGCGCGCACCGCCGTGTTCCTGGCCTCGGAGGACGCCAACGCGATGACCGGCCAGGTCGTGCACGTCAATGGCGGATCGTACATGCCGTGACATCCGGCATATCCGATGGCGTTCAGTCGCGCGAAGGCGCCGTCGGATAGGCTTGTCCAGGCGGATAGGTGGCGTGCTTCGGCACGTCTGGCTGGTCGTGGTCCCAGGGTTGTGCGCTTCGCATGAATATGTCGGCGTCCGGCTTGAACCAGCCCGGGTCGTCGAGCGTGCACACGCGCAGTCCGATGAGATCGGGGCGAGTCCCGACCTGCACATAAAGCGGCGTGCCACAGTCGCCGCAGAAAACGCGGACGATGTCGTTGCCGCTGTCGGCTTTGGTGATGAAGCGCCTCGGTGCGCCCTGCAGGATGCGGAACCCTGCGCTGGGGACGCGGGCGGCGGGAACGTGCGCGGCGCCACTCTGGCGCTGGCAGTCGCGGCAATGACAGCGCAGGGTGAAGACTGGTTCTCCTACCGTCTCGTAGCGGATTGCACCACAGAGACAGCCGCCTGTTCTGGGGTCCGGCACCTGGCTATGCCCGATTGCGCGTCACCAAACGGCCGGCATGCGCCTCAACCGCTCCGTGCCCCGCCTCATACGCCAACTGGCCATTGATCCAGGTCTTCAGGATGCCGTCTGCTGGCCTTGTCGGATCGGCGAACGTCGCTGCATCGCGCACGGTCGCGGGATCGAACAGCACCAGATCGGCATAGGCACCCGCACGCACGACACCGCGGTCGATGATGCCGAACACATCGGCAGTCCGACCTGTCATCTTGTGCACTGCCTCCTCCATGCTGAACAGGCCCATGTCGCGGGCATAGTGGCCGAGTACGCGCGGAAAGGTCCCCCAGAGTCGCGGATGCGGAAACGAATCATGCGGCAGGCCGTCACTGCCGACCATCGCCAGCCGATGCGCCAGGATACGCTGCACATCCTGCTCTTCCATCTGGAAAAAGATGCCGCCCGCCGGCAACAGGCGTTGTGCTGCATCCCGCAACCCCACGCCCCATTCCCTGGCGATGTCGTCCAGCATGCGGCCGGCGCAGTCCGGATGCGGTACGGACCAGGTGATCTGCACCGGCACATCGGGGCGGACCCGATCAGGCATCAGCACGGTGGAGCCCGCGGGGTAGGGATAGACGTCGAAGTCGACCCGCTGATTGCGCGCGGCGGCATCGATCGCTGCCAGGGTTTCCGTCGAACGGCCGAAGTTCTCCGGCATCGAACATTTATGATGGCTGATCACAACCGGCACGTTCGCCGCCCGGCCAATGCGCAACGTCTCCTCGATCGACACCAGCACATCGTCTGCCTCGTCGCGCATATGCGTCACATACAGCCCGCCCGCCGCTTCCAGCGCTTCGGCGACAGCAACGACCTCGTCGGTCGGCGCCATCATGTTCGGTGGATAGTAAAGCCCAGTGGAGAACCCCGAGGCGCCATCGGCCAGTGCGGCGGCGAGCCGGCGCTGCATGTGCGCAGCCTCCTTCTCCGTGGCCGCGCGATGCGTGTCGCCGGCCATCGCCTCCACCCGCAGCGACATGTGGCCGATCAGCGCGTACGCATTCACCGGAGGTGGCAAGCGCTGGAGCCGTTCGGCATA
>DASSRN010000249.1:0-11181 GCA_035701785.1 Acetobacteraceae bacterium
GGGAGAGTTAGGGAGGGGGTGTCGCGAGCCGTCATCAGAACCGGAAGTAGAGAAACGGCGTGATGTGCGGTGCGAAGAACAGCGCCTGCACGGTGAATGCGAAGCCGCCGACCAGCGCCCAGTCGCGGGCACGCTGCGACAACTCTTGCACCGACGGCAGCGCCAGGACGATCGTCCAGCCCAGCAGCAGACACGCGGTGACCTCGGGGAAGCTCAGCGTCCGCGCATCGCCCAGATAGGGCAGCAATGGCACCGGCGTCGCGATCGCCGCGAGCGGTGGGAACGCGTGCACGATCATCTGCGGCAGGGCGAAGCCGTTGCATCCCGCCATGCCACGCAGCATGGCAATGGTGGCCGGCATGCCGCTGGCACGGAACGGCACCCACGCGATGACGACGAACAGCAGCGTCAGCGTGCGGCCGATGGCGGCGGACAGCTTCCAGCGGAAGCGGTGCTGCACGACGAGAGCAGCGCCGTGCAGCCCGCCCCACAGCACGAAGTTCCACGCGGCGCCATGCCACAGGCCGCCCAGCAGCATGGTCGCCATCAGGTTGACATTGCGCCGCAGTTCGCCACGGCGGTTGCCGCCCAGCGGGATGTAGACGTAGTCGCGCAGGAAGCGGCTCAGCGTGATGTGCCAGCGCCGCCAGAAGTCGGCGATGTTCGCCGCCTGGTAGGGCGAGGCGAAGTTCAGCGGAAACCGCACGTTCAGCATGCGCGCCAGTCCGATCGCCATGTCGGAATACCCGGAGAAATCGAAATAGATCTGCAATGCATAGGACGCAGCGGCGTACCACGCCTCGACGAAACTGAGCGGTGCGCCCTGTGCCGCAGCGGCGAAGCCCACGTCCGAAAAGCGCGCGAAGGTGTCCGCCAGCACCAGCTTCTTGGCGAGTCCCAGCAGGAAGATGGTCAGGCCCTCAGCGATGTGGTCAGCGCGCGGCACGGCGAGATCGCGCGCCAGCAGCTGCGGCATGATCTCGCGCGGGCGCACAATGGGTCCGGCGATCAGGTGGGGAAAGAACGCGATGAACGCGGCATAGGTCAGCAAGCCGGCATCGACGCATTCGCGGCGGTGGCACTCCACCAGGTACATGATCTGCTGGAAGGTGAAGAAGCTGATCGCCAGCGGCAGGAAGATGTCGAACTCCGGCGCGTGCAGCCGCAACACGTCATGGATCATGAAGTTGGCGTATTTGAACCAGCCGAGCAGCGCCAGGTTGGCGGCGATGCCGGTGACCAGCCAGTAGCGGCCCTGTGCACGCAGGGTCAGCCGCCCGAGCGTGTAGTTGGCGACGATGGAGCCGCCAAGCAGCAGAACAAATTTCGGACTCCACCAGCCGTAGAAGAACAGGCTGGCAGCGACGATGACGCGCAGCATCCAGCGCGGTCCGCCGACGCGCCCCGCCAGGAAGCAGAGGAGCAGCGCCGCCGGCAGGAAGGCCAGCACGAACTCGGGTGAGTTGAACAGCATGGCGTGCGGGCGGGGAGTGTGCCGCCGGCGGTCTAACCAAGGGTAAACGCCTTGCTTGACGCCATGCGACCGAGCAAGGACAACGCGCTCGTTGCAGCGAACGGGATGGGCTCATGATGCGGCGCCTCGCGGTACTCGTCGCTGGCGTTCTTCTGGCGCTCCGGGTCGCGACGCCTGTCGCGACGGCCCAGGGCGTCGAGCGCCTCTACATCATCAACTGCGGCGAGGGCGTCGCGGGCGATATCTCGCGCTGGTCGCCTGGCGTGAACGTCGGCAAGTCCATGGCGTTCGTGGACAGCTGCTATCTGATCCGCCACGGCCAGGATTGGTTCCTGTGGGACACCGGCCTTGCCGACGCGATCGCTGCGATGCCGGAGGGACTGCGTCCGCCCGACCCACGCGGCCTGACGTGGCGGCGACCGACTACGCTGGTCGCGGAGCTTGCGAAGCTGGGGCTGAAACCGGACGACATCAAATACGTGGCGATCTCGCATAGCCATCCCGACCACATCGGCAATGTCGCGCTGTTCCCGCATTCGATGCTGCTGGTGCAGAAGGCGGAGTACGAATGGCCGGGACCGGATGGCCCGCGCTTCAAGCCGGGACCGCCGGTGACCGAACTACAGGGCGATCACGACGTGTTTGGCGACGGCAGCGTGGTGATCCTGGCGACGCCGGGGCATACGCCGGGCCACCAGTCGCTGCTGGTGCGCCTGCCGAAGACCGGCGTGGTGCTGCTGACGGGTGATGCCGCGCATTTCAAGGACAATTGGGACAATCGCCGCGTGCCGGAACTCAACTTCGACAAGGACCAGACGCTGGCCTCCATGCAGCACCTGGCTGACGTGATGGCGAAGGAGCACGCGCAGCTCTGGATCAATCACGACAAGGCGCAGCGCGACACACAGAAGCTGTCGCCTGAGTTCTATGAGTGACTCGGAGCCAAATCACCGCGCGCTCCTGCCGGCCGGCCTGCGCGACCTGCTGCCGCCTGACGCCGAGACCGAGGCGGCGTCGGTCGAATCGCTCATGGAGGTCTTTGCGGCGCACGGCTACCAGCGGGTGAAGCCGCCGCTGCTGGAGTTCGAGGACAGCCTGCTGACCGGCTCCGGCATCGCAGTGGCTGAGCAGACATTCCGCCTGATGGACCCGGAGAGCCAGCGGATGATGGGACTGCGCGCCGACACCACGCCGCAGGTGGCACGCATCGCCACTACGCGGCTGGCGCAGGCGCCGCGGCCGCTGCGGCTGTCCTATGCCGGGCAATGCCTGCGGGTGCGCGGCACCCAGCTGGCACCTGACCGGCAGATCGCGCAGGCGGGCATCGAGCTGATCGGCTGCGACAATCCGGCGGCGGATGCCGAGATGGTGCTGGTCGGCGCGGAGGCGGTAGCATCCGTCGGCCTCACCCGGGTGAGTTTCGATCTCACGCTGCCGACACTGGTGCCGCTGATGCTGGACGACGCCGACGTAGCCGGCCCCACAAGGACCGCGCTGGCGCGTGCTCTTGACCGCAAGGACGCTGCCTCGGTGGCGCGACACGGGGGCGCCCTGGCACCGACACTGACCGACCTGTTGGTCTCCGCCGGCCCGGCGGATCGCGCACTGCCGGCGCTGAAGGCGGCGCATCTACCTGCCCCAGGGCGCGAGCTGGCTGACCGCCTCGCCGCGGTGGTCGCGGTGATCCGCGGGCGGGCGCCGACGCTGCGCCTGACCATCGATCCGGTGGAGTTCCGCGGCTTCCGCTACGAGACCGGCGTCTCTTTCACCATCTTCGCGCCGGGTCGGCATGAGGAACTCGGGCGCGGCGGGCGCTATGTGTGCGGCGAGGCGGAGCCGGCGACCGGCCTTACGCTGTACCCGGATGCCGTTCTGCGCGCCGCCGCGCCGCGTGCGCCGCGCCAGCGGCTATACGTGCCGTTCGGCGCGGACCCGGGTGAGGCTGCACGGATGCGGCACCTGGGCTATGCCACAATTGCCGCGCTTGGGCCGGAGAATGATCCGGCGGCCGAAGCGCGGCGGCTGGCGTGCTCGCATATCCTGCGCGACGGCAGCGCGGTTCCTCTGAGCGGAAGCTGAGCGATGGCGAATGTGGCGGTGATCGGCGCCCAATGGGGCGACGAGGGCAAGGGCAAGGTCGTGGACTGGCTGGCCAGTCGCGCCGATATCGTGGTGCGCTTTCAGGGTGGCCACAACGCCGGCCATACGCTGGTGGTCGGCAACGAGACCTACAAGCTGTCGCTGCTGCCGTCGGGCCTGGTACGTGGCAAGATCGGCATCATCGGCAACGGCGTGGTGGTCGACCCCGAGGCGCTGCTGGCCGAGATCGAGCGGGTGCGCGCGCAGGGGATCGACGTGACGCCGACCTCGCTGCGCGTCGCCGAGAATGCCGTGCTGATCCTGCCTATGCATCCCGCACTGGATCGGGCACGCGAGGCGGCGCGAGGCGATCGCAAGATCGGCACCACCGGCCGCGGCATCGGCCCGGCGTACGAAGACAAGGCGGCGCGTCGGGCGATCCGCGTGGCGGACCTAGCCGAACCGCAGACACTGGCCGACAAGCTCGACGAGTTGCTGCTCCACCACAACACGTTGCTGCAAGGGCTGGGTGCGCCGACATTCGACAAGGGGGACGTGCTCGCCCGCCTGCTGGAGCTGGCGCCCAAGATCCTGCCGTTCGCCGAGCCGGTTTGGGAGCGCCTGAACGAGGCCCGGCGGGCCGGGCGGCGCATTCTGTTCGAGGGCGCGCAGGCGGTGATGCTGGACGTGGACCACGGCACCTACCCGTTCGTCACATCGTCCAACACGGTGGCGGCCACCGCGGCGGCCGGCGCGGGCATCGGACCGTCAGCGGTGGGCTTCGTGCTGGGCATCGCCAAGGCGTACAGCACGCGGGTTGGTTCGGGGCCATTTCCCACCGAACTCACCGACGCCACGGGCCAGCTTCTGGGTGAGCGCGGGCACGAGTTCGGCGTGGTCACCGGTCGGCCGCGGCGCTGCGGCTGGTTCGACGCGGTGCTTGTGCGCCAGGCGGTGAAGGTCGGCGGCATCCACGGGCTGGCACTGACCAAGCTCGACGTGCTCGACGGGCTGCCGGAGCTGAAGATCTGCACCGGCTATCGCATCCGCGGCGAGCGCTTTCACCATATGCCGGCCGCGCCCGGCGCCCAGGCCGCAGCTGAACCCGAGTACGAGGTGTTCGAGGGCTGGACCGGGTCGTCGCGTGGCGCGCGTTCCTGGGCCGATCTGCCGGCGCAGGCGGTGAAGTATGTGCGGCGGATCGAGGAACTGGTGGAGGCACCGGTGACGCTGCTGTCCACCAGTCCGGAGCGCGACGATACGATCCTGATGCGCGACCCGTTCGAGGGCTGAACACGGCTACCGCGCCTGCTGCCGCTCGAGCGCGGCGATCAGCAGGCGCAGCTGCGGATCACCCGGCGACAGCATGAGCAGTTCGCGCGCATGGCGCAGCGCGGTCGGCACATCGTTCCGCTCACGCGCCATCGAGACCAGCGCGACCAGCACCTCGCGGTCGGTCGGATGCTGCTGATGGGTCCACTCGAGGAGCGCCATCGCGTCGCCCTGCGCACCGGTCGAGTTCAGCGCGACCGCGTAGACATAGGCGTAACGCGTGTTGTTGGGCGCAAGCTCGCTGGCGCGGCGCAGCTGTTGCAGGGCTTCATCGTATTTGTGCTGTCGCACCAGCAGCAGGCCAAGCGAGTGTCGCACGGCGGCGTTGTCAGGCTCGAGCGCCATCGCCTTGCGCAACAGCTCCGCGCCCTGCGCGTCCAGGCCGCGCGCACGATCGAGGTCGGCAAGGTTGACCATGCCGGGCACGAAGTCCGGGTCCAGTCGCAACGCGGTGCGATACTCCGTGTCCGCATCCGTGGGACGCGCCAGCCTGACGTCGAGCAGCCCAAGGTTCAGATGCGCCTCTGGCCGGTCGGCGTCGACGGTTTCGGCCGTAACCAACTCGGCGATGGCCTTGGCGAACGCCGCGCGCTGCTCCGGCGTCAGCGCCTGCGGATCGGCGCCGGCCAGTGCACGCGCTGCCTCAATGCGCACGGCGCGCACCGGATCGACGAGCAGTGGCGCGACGGCGCGCAGCATGACGGGCGACAGATCCGCCGGCAGCGCACGCGGCACTGCCATCCGCACCAACGCGTCTGGATCGGCGATCGCCGCCTGCACCGCTGCCTGGGAGGCGGGGGTGGCATTGTGCGCCAGCAGCGGCAAGGCACTGGCACGCGCCATCGCCGGCGCGGTCCGGTCCAGGATCAGCGCATCAAGCTGCGCCTCGGCATCGAAGCTGTTGCTGCGACCGGCGTGCAACGCGGTACCGTAGTGGGGCTTGGTCTGGCGTCCATCGGGGAACCACTCCGCCACCATCTTCGCCGCCCAGGCTGGCGAACGCAGCGCGTGGCACGCATTGCAGGTATTGGGCACGCCGATCTTCTCAGACAGATCGGGTCGCGGCACGCGGAAACTGTGATCGCGCCGCAGGTCGACGCTCATGTAGGTCTTCGCCGGCATGTGGCACGCGACACACTGCGACCCGGCGCTGCCTTGCGCATGATGATGATGCTCGGCGACGTCGAACTTCTGCGGCGCGTGGCATTGGGCACAGAGCGCGTTGCCGGCAGCGCGCAGGCCGCCGGCGTGCGGATCATGGCAGTTGGTGCAGGTGACACCGGCCGCGAACATCTTGCTTTGCACGAATGAGCCGACCTCGAACACCTCGCCGTCAATCTGGCCATCGGCGTGATACAGGCCCGGGTCGAGCAGTGCCGGCATGGTTGCGTCCAGCAGCGGTGTGGCCGCCGTGTTGACCTGGGCGATGACCTTGCGCCGCGTGTGGCAGGCGCCGCAGGCGTCCAGTTCAGCGGTCGAACGCGAGGGCTCGGTCTGTTTGGCGATGCCGGTCTGCGCGTCCATCTGCCAGGTGCCACGATCGGCGGCGTCGAGCCATGCCACCAGGCCCTGGTGCAGATCAGCCGGCAGCGACGCACCCGCCTGCTTTGCCTGCGCCCAGGCGACGTGGCGCGAACCCGGACCGTGACACGCCTCGCAGCCGACATTCACGTCGGTGAAGGTGGTGGCATAGGCGTTGGCGGTCAGGTCGAAGTTCTTGCGCAGATTGGTCGAGTGGCAGTCGGCGCACATGTAGTTCCAGGTCTGGTCACGCCCGGTCCAGTGCAGCGCATCGCCTGCGGCAAGGTTCCGGTCGGGGTAGAGGTGATACCAGCGCTGGCCGCCCTGCTCCTTGGTGCGACTGTCCCAGGCAATGCCGAGTGCCTGGTAGCGGCCGTTGGGAAACTCGATCAGATACTGCTGAAGTGGCGCGACGCCGAACGTATAGGCGATCGGATATTCATGCAGCTTGCCGTCCGGGCCGTCGGTGCGGACCAGGAATCGGTCGCCGTCGCGGAAGAACGTAGTCGTGACACCGAAGTGTTCGAGCTGGGCACCGGAGAAGTCGCCCAGCACGGTCGCCGGCGTGGCAGGCTGCATCGCCAGCGCATGGTGCGAGCCCTTCCAGGCTGCTGTCTCCGCGGCGTGGCAGCCCGCGCAGGCCTGCGCTCCGACATAGCCTGGCTGATCATCGGCATGCAGCGGCAGGAGTGCTGAGAACAGCAGCAGCAGCGACAGGGTGAGTAGGCGGATCACTGTTCGAATGCGAAGACGCGCTCCCAGTCATTCTGCATGCTGACTACAACCCATTCCTGCTTCATGGCCTCATCGTACAGCGCCTGGGTGAATGTGCCCACCTTGGAGGGCGGCAGGCCTTTCGCCGGACCGTAGGCGTATTCCCGCTTGGCGTCGTCGTGCAGCAGCAGAAGTGCCAGGCGAGCACCGGCACCAGCCTTGGTGTATTCCAGCATCTCGCGGTCGCCAACCGAGTTGCCGAACGCAAGATAAGGGCGCCGGCCGATCATGAAGTAGATGCCTTCCGGCTTGCCGGCCTTGTCATCGTTCAGCAGCAGCTTTGGCTGCTTGATCAAGACAGGTTTGCCATCTTTGGCGTAATGATAATCCACGGCACCGGCAGTGCCGACCACCTGTTCGGGCGGAATGCCATAGACTGCCTCGGCATAGAGACGCACGAAGTCCTGGCCGCCGCCGGTCACGATATAGGTCCGGTAGCCGTTGGCGCGCAGATACTGAAGCAGCTCGATCATGGGCAGATAGGTCAGGTCGGTGAACGGCCGGTGCCAGCGCGGATCCTTTGCCGACGTCAGCCAGGCTTTTACCTCACTGGCGAACTGGTCCACCGACATGCCGGTCAGCGTGGCGACAAGAATCTTCTCCAGGTCGGGCATGGACAGTCTGGCAATCGCTGCATGGTCGCCCGTCAGCACCGTCTTGAACGGCTGGACCTGTGCGAGTTCCGGTTTGGCACGGACGACAGCGGGAACGCGATCCAGGCAATAGATCACCTGCGAGTACATCGGCCGCTCGACCCACAACGTGCCGTCCTGATCGAACGCAGCAATGCGCTCCGGCTCCGGCACGAAGTGCGGGCTCGATCGGTCGGTGGTTTCCTGCACGAATCGCAGAATGGCGTCACGTGCTGCGCCGTCGCGCCAGGATGGCAGGACCTGCTCCGCGCTCAGGGCAAGAGGCGTCGGCACGGCTGCTCCGGCCGCCATGCCAAGCAGCACAAGACGACGAGAAAGCACGGACATGGACGCCCCCAAGGTCAGGTTGGCTTGGCAACCACCTCGTAGATCACGCTGCTGCCGCTGTAGAACGGCTGATAGTAAGCACCGCCGAAGGTGAAGTAGGTTTTGCCATTGACGTTCTGATCAATCGCGCCACTGGGCAGCATAGTCACGGTTGCGCCGATCGGCGGCGGGATCACCTGGTAGCCGTTCGGCACGGTTGAGTAGAATGCGCCACCACAGTCGAGCTTCGCAGTGCCGCTGACATACACGGTGGAGCAGGATGGCGGCGGCGTTGCGACGACGGCACCCTGCGGCGGCGGCACCACCTGGTACTGGCCGCCCTGCGGTGCGTAGTAGACGCCATTGGCATAGTAGTAAGGGTTCCCGGCGACCGATATCGCAGCCACTGCCGCCGGCAGGACGGCGAGAGTGGCGCCGATCGCCAGACCGGCGCCGAAGCCCGCACCCGAGTAGTAGCCGCCCCAGTCACCCGAATAGTGGTTGATATAGGCAGCCCTGTTGTACTGGAGGTTGCGGGCGTCATTGTAGCGATTTTGCTGCAGCGTGTTGGCCTCGCTGAAACGATTCTGCTGCAGATTGTTGGCTTCCGTTGTGCGATTCTGCTGCACGTCGCTCGTGTTGTGCTGCCATTCCGGATGGCTCTGCTGGAAGCTGTCGGCATGATCGGAGAAACTGCCGGCGTTGTGCACGCTGCCCCAGCCGCCGCGGCCAAACCCCGAATCACTGCCACGATCGAACATCCCACCGTCGCCAAAGCGCGAGGCACCGCCGTGGAACCCTCCGCCACCGAAGCCTCCGCCATGGAAGCCGCCAAACCCTCCGAAGCCGCCACGGAACGCTGTCGCCCGCTGGATGCCCACCGTCAGGAACACAGCGGCGACGGCAGTCGCCAGCAACGCGATTGAGGTCTTGCGGTAAGTCGGTTGTTCGAACATGACGTTGCTCCCCGCATTCACCTGGCCGCCGTCACTTGCTGGAACGGGATCTTCTGCGTGCCACTGGGGAGCGTTGGGGTGAACACCGGAGCGGCGATGCGCGGAGAAAAGTTCCAGTCGGTGAAGACTGCGCTGAACTGCGGCAGCGAAGGCTTCGCCTTGTAGGTGATCACAAGCTTGCACGGTGTCAGCTGCGGCCCGGTATCGATCCAGATCTGCCAGTCGATGTCCTTTTCGACAAAGGCAAGTGTGTAACAGCTTCGGCCGTTCACGTTACTCACGCCCAGATCGACGCCGAACTGCAGGTTGCCGCGCACTGCCCGATATGGGTCGCTGTAGAGGAAATCAGCGAGCGGCGGCGAAAAACCCAGTTGCTGCACCACCTTCTCCAGCATCGCATCGATGGTCGGCGGGGCGCTGTCCGATGCATAGAAGGGGGTTGCGGGATTGAACAGGGTGACGGCTGTGCCGTCATACCAGAACTGCCGGTCGCCGAGGTCGCCGGACCATTCGACGTAGAGCCGGCCCGGGCGCTGCAGCGCGACCTCCTCGCTGGAGCTGTACTGCAGCTTCTGTCCACTCGGCAGCACGTGATCGAACGTCACGTCGGCATGGAAGGTGAATTCCAGCGCCGAACCGAGATAGGCGCCCATCTGCGCGAGCAGGTGGTCGGCCTGTTCGGCAACAACCGGCGTTGCCGGGGGACTGTCCTGCGCTGCTGCACCAAGCGGCCATCCCACCGCCGACGCCAGCAAGGCGACAATGAGAAAAGTGCTGCGCATGGACCTCTCCCACATCGTTACAACGGACTGTTGTCAATCCGCTTGCCGATCGCTCCGCCGATCAGATAGCCCAGTTGGTAGGCGAGCTGCTGGTTGTCGGCCGCCTGCATAGTGCACTGAAGTGTCGCGATCCAGGCGGGCGTCGAGGCACCGACCGGCTGCAGCTGCGCACGCAGGAACAGCAGCGCCGACTGTGCGGCTGGCTGTGGCGAGAACGCGTCGTATGACGGGATACCAGGGAGCGCCGCGGTCTCGCCGCCCTGCAGCCATGGTGCGTTGCTGCCCGACCAATTGCTCCAGCCACCCGCAGTACCGCCTGGCGTGGTACTGCCGCCGTCGCTGCCGCCTCCACCGCCGCCCTGTCCGGTGACCTGATAGCTCAGCGAAAGCTTCACCGTCGGCTGGCTGCCAGTAGCCTGCCCGGCTTCGCTCATGCCGCGCGTGAAAGCCTGCAACAGATTTGCGTTCGTGGGCGTGCTGTCAGGGACGTCGAGTGCGACCACCGTCGGCACGGGCAGAGCGTTGAGCAGGGCAGCCGAGTAATGGCCGACACAGGACTCCATGGCACCGGCGGATCCGATCTGCACGAAACCGACGCATGCCAGTGCCAACAAGCGAGCCTGCATGATTTCCCCCTGTTTCCTGACGAGCCATGGGAGCGCACCACAAGCCGGTACGCTCCCGCCGCCAGTTTTCTTAGCTACTGCCCTTCATGTGCCTTGATCTTCTCGTCAATCTCCCGCTTCACCGCCTCGAGATTGAACGAGGCCGGTGCCTGCATCGGCGGATAGTCGACCGCCGTCGCCGCCAGGTCGGCAACCTTCTGCTGCACCAACACGAAGCGCCAGAACTCGCGCGCGTAGAACTCGTTCATGTAGCCGCCGCCCATGGTATTCAGGTTCTCGCCGCGGATAGAAGGTGTCCGCTCGAACGGATCCTGGCGGATGTTGACGATCGTCGGCATGTCGGTAGTCACCTTCTCGCCCGGCCAGCCGTACGGCTGCTGGAAGAACTGGAACTTGAAGTCGTCGATCCGGATCGCGCCCAGCGCTGGACCTCCAAAGTAGAACAGCTCATGCCGCACGGATGGCCCTTTTCCAGTCAGCAGGTCCATCTGGTTGTAGCCGTCCAGGTGGTTCTTATAGGTGCGATCGCCCAACTGCACACCCTGCAGCAGCTGCTGGGTGATATTCGTATTGCCGGCCGCGGCAACGAGGGTCGGGAACCAGTCGAGGCCGGAGAACAGCCCGTTCTCAATCGTGCCAGGCTTGATCTTGCCCGGCCAGCGGATGATCGCCGGGACC
>DASSRN010000250.1:0-8528 GCA_035701785.1 Acetobacteraceae bacterium
TTCAGCGGCACGTCGTGCCGTTTCGGCTTTTCGTCGATGGTGATGTAGAGCGAGCCGGCTTCGATCGCGAAGCACACCGGGACCACGTGCGGATTGCCGCGCGCGTCAGCAGTCGCAAGGCGGCCGACGCGCTGCGCAGCGAGGAACGCAGCCTGTTGGTCGGACAGCATGGCACCTCCGTCGCTTCGGTGTCCGCCGAAGCATCGCTGCATGCGCCGGCGCCGGCGCGCGCCTATGTTGGCGTCAGACCATGGAGAGCGCCATGAGCGATTCCAACCGCATTGCTGCCACTGCAGCCCTGCTGGGCGACCCGGCGCGCGCCAATATGCTGGCGGCGCTGATGGACGGCCGCGCGTTGACCGCGAAGGAACTGGCCTATGCGGCGCATGTCACCCCGCAGACCGCCAGCGGGCATCTGGCGAAGCTGGCCGATGGTGGGCTGCTGGCGGCCGAGAAGCAGGGTCGGCATCGCTACTTCCGCCTGGCGTCGCCGCTGGTGGGACACATGCTGGAGGGCGTCATGGCGGTGGCGGGGCCGGAGCCGCCGCGCACGACCACCTGGCGCGGGGGCGAGGCGCTGCGGACGGCGCGTACCTGCTATGACCACCTAGCCGGCCGGCTCGCGGTAGCGCTGGCGGATGCACTGACTGCGCGCGGGCACGTCGCGCTTGGTGCGGATGGCGGAGAGGTGACGGACGAGGGCAAACGGTTCCTCGACGATTTTGGCGCCGCACCGGAGCCGGGGCGGCGGGTCTATTGCCGCCCCTGCTTGGACTGGAGCGAGCGGCGGCCGCATCTCGCCGGTCGCGTCGGGTCAGCGCTGGCATGCCGCTGCTTCGAGCTTGGCTGGATCGCGCGGCGGCGGGATACGCGGGCGGTCAGCATCACCGATGCGGGGCGCACGGGGTTTCGGGACACGTTCGGGATTGCGCTGGACGGGTGATGATCTAGGAATTTTCTCCTTGACAGCCAGACGCCTCTGATGTTCTTGTTGTGTTCATGTCTGCCGAGGCCCAAGCTTCTGTCGCGACCAAGGACATGCCCTCCGGCATCGACCGTGTGCGCCGCCTCGTCCGCAGACTGATCGACTATGGCAGGCAACTGGCTGTCACGGTCCGACAGCGCGCCGCCGCTCCGGACTTCACGCTATTCGTCAAACCGTTCGGCACCGCCGATCTCGCCATCATCCTGGGCCGCATCGCCGCGGGCCTGCGACGCGCTGTCGCCCTGGAAGCCGCTCTCAACGGCCGCATCGCACGCGGTCTGGACCTTGCGCCGGCGCCGGTTCGTGAGCCCAGCGTTACGCCGCGCGCCGCGCGACACATTGTGGCGCCGGCCCAGGCTGAACCCCGGTCCACCAAAACCGAGGCGCCGCATCTCGCCCGTCTCCCGACAGAGGAGGAAATCGCCGCCGAGGTGCTCCGCCGTCCCGTGGGCGCTGTCATCGCTGACATCTGCCGTGACCTGGGCATCGCGCCTGGCCGGGTTGATCCGGCGTTCTGGCACGAACTCAGCCGCACGATCATGACCTATGGCGGCAGCTTCATGAGGTTCCTTGAGGACCTGGATCGACGATGGTTCGGCCGGCGTCCCGGG
This sequence comes from Acetobacteraceae bacterium, assembly GCA_035701785.1. Lineage (GTDB taxonomy): Bacteria > Pseudomonadota > Alphaproteobacteria > Acetobacterales > Acetobacteraceae > JAMXLO01. The sequence continues at coordinate 1,597 of DASSRN010000250.1, forward strand.
AAGCGAGCGAATCCCGCATCATCCGCAGCACTGCCCCGGTCGCCCGTGCCGGCCACCGGGCCTCCCTGAACGGAACCGCAAAAACACGCAAATCACGCAGATGGGCGCGCGGGGTGGATGCTATGCCGGCAGCCCGAGCTTTGGCAGCACCTCGCGGCCGTAGAATTCGATCACACGCTGCTGGTCCTTCTGGCCGGCGTGCACGTTGACGATGCTGACGCCGCTGTCGAACAGCTCGCGCAGCTTCGCCACGTGCACGCGCGGGTCGATGCCGGTTGGCCATTCCTGCATGACCTGTTCCAGCGGCACCTCGGCCTCGGCGCGCTGCTGGATGCGGGCAGGATCGACCACGTTGTAGTAGCCCTTGAACGCCTTCGGCCCGAAGCGCCACAACTCGGCCGCCTGCTGAGCAGCGGAGTTGTCGCCAACCACCACGTACTGTTCGACCAGCACCGGCATCTGTGCGGGATCCTTGCCGGCGTCGCGGGCGCCTGACTCCCACTCGGACTTGTGCTGCTTCCAGGTCAGTGGGTCGGTGATCAGCCCATCGCCGTGCTGACCGGCGAGGCGCATCGACTTCTTGCCGTTCGCGGCGGTCATCAGCGGGATCGGCGCAGCGGGCGGATCGTAGAGTTTGGCATCGACGGTGTAGTAGGTGCCCTTGTGCGAGACCTGTTCGCCGGACCACAGCTGGCGGATGACGTCGATCGCCTCGACCAGGCGGTCCCAGCGCTCCTGCCATTTCGGCCATTGGCCTGTGGCGGCCTGTTCGTTCAGCGCCTCGCCCGAACCGACCCCCAGGAACACGCGGCCGGGATAGAGCTGGCTGAGCGTGGCGAAAGCTTCGGCGACCACGGCGGGATTGTAGCGCAGGGTCGGGCAGGTCACCGTCGTGCCCATCCAGCTATGCGGGGCATGCGCGCCGAGGGCGCCCATGGTCACCCAGGCCTCACCGGCGTGGCGCTGGTTGGCCTGCCACGGCTGGAAGTGGTCGCTGGTCGCCAGCAGGCTGAAGCCGGCATTCGACGCCTGGGCGCCGATCTGCAGCAGTTGCGGTACGGTGAACTGCTCGTGGGCCAGCATGTAGCCGACCATGCGGCGGCGGAAGTCGTGCGGCTGCTGCGTTCTCTGGGCCATAGGGGTGTCTCCTTGCTGGGCCGCCGCGCGCCTCACGCCGGTTCCGGACGCAGCAGCCAGGGCGGTGGCCGATCCGAGCAGCCTGCGGCGGTCGAGCGTCATGGTGGTCTCCAGGTTGCCTGTGGTGCGCCGGCATCCGTCTCGGGCGGCGCGGCGCGATGCACTCCCAACAGGCTGGGGCGCCTCGCCGTTGTGATCAGAACATCGTGTTGCAATTGCCGGCAGGCGCACCGAACCGGGCGCAGTGCGCCGCGCTTATGTCCGGCAACTCCGGAAGGACCATCATGCCGCTGCCGCCTCAGCCGACCCCGGCGCCGGGACCGGGCACGACGCCCGGGCCGGATATCGTGCCGCCGACACCAGGTCCCGACATACAGCCGTCGCCTGGCCCCGAAGCACCACCGCCGGACCCAGGTCCCAGCGTTCCGCCGATTTCACCGCCCGGTCCGCCGGGCATGCCGCCGCCGATCGCAGGAGCTTCCGATGTCGGTGACTGATCCGGGAGATGAGCGCGTCCGCCGACGTGCCCGTGAATTGTGGGAGGCGGACGGTCGGCCGCAGGGGCGCGAGGACGAATTCCTCGAGCGGGCGCGCGAACTGATCGCAATGGAAGACAACGCCGATGCGGGTCTGCTGCCCAATCCGATGACCCATCCGTCGCGCGCCGAGGATGGGGTGGAGGAGGCGGAAATCCAGGAGAACTACGGGGAATTTCCCGAGCGCATGACGGATCAGGGCGACCGTCGGCACACGCCGGACCCTGATGCGCCGCATAGCCATAACGAATGAGCGGCGATAAGCCGCCGAATGGCGCCGACCCGGTCGGGGAGAACATCGAGACCATCCTGCGGTTGGAGGAGTCGGCGCTGCACCGGCGGACCTGGGCGGACATGCTGGCCGATGCGATCGCCGAGTTCACCGGCACGATCTGGTTCGTCGCACTGCACCTGGTGTGGTTCGGGCTGTGGGCGTCGGTGAACACCGGGCTGCTGCCGGTGATGCGTGCGTTCGACCCTTACCCGTTCCAACTGTTGTGCATGATCGTGTCGATGGAAGGCGTGCTGCTGGCAACCTTCGTGCTGATCAAGCAGAACCGCATGGGATATCTCAGTGACCGTCGCGCCCATCTCGACCTGCAGATCAACCTGCTGGCCGAGAGGGAGGTCACGCGCGTCCTGCGCCTGACCGAGCAGATCGCGCAGCGCATGCAGTTGCCCGCGGGCCAGCCGGCTGGCGAGCTGGCCAGAGACACCGAGGTCGAGGTCCTGATGGAGGAGATCGACCGTCGGCTGGGCAGCGATCCTTAGCTCAACCGGGCAGTTCGCCTTCCTGCTTCAGCATGCGCACTGCTTCGCGGAACGCCGCCGTCGTGGTGGCGACATCGTCGCTGGTGTGCGTGCAGGATAGCAGTCCGCCGCCGCGCGGATTGAGGTCGACGCCGTTCACCAGCATCGCCAGGCGCAGCTTGTTCACCAGCTGCTTCGGCTGGTTCTTCATGTCCTCGAGCGGAATCTTGTCCGGATCGAAGTTGTGCGGTCCGATATCGAGCCCGCTCGGGTTCACGAACAGGTGGAAGCCGGAATACGTGCCGTAGACTGCCCAGGGCACCTTCGCCTCGGCCAGCACCTCGTTCAGGTTCCGCCGCAGGTCGCCAGCGGTGGCTGATGCGCGGTCCGCAGCGTCGGTCTCGGCGATCACCGTCAGCGCCGCGGTGCCGGCGGCAGCGGAAACCGGATTGGCGTTGAATGTGCCGGGATGCGCGATCTTCTCGCGACCAGCCTTGGCGGTGGCGTTGAAGTCGAGCAGGTCCAGGATCTCCTTGCGTCCGGCCACGCACGCGCCTGGCATGCCGCCGGCGACGATCTTGGCGAAGCTCGACAGGTCGGGGCGAACATTGAACGCCATCTGCGCGCCGCCCTTGGTCGCGCGGAAGCCGGTGACCACCTCGTCGAAGATCAACAGCACGCCGTGCTGCGAGCACAGCCGGCGCAGTTCCTGGGCGAAGTCCGCGCCCAGCGGCACCTGGCCGAATGACGAACCGGTCGGCTCATAGATCACCGCGGCGATGTCGTTGTCCTTCGCGAAGATGTCGCGGATCGTCGCGATGTCGCCCGGGTTCACCAGGACTGACTTCTCAGCCACGCCCGGCAGCACGCCCGGCGTCGGCGAACCGTCGAAGTGGTTGGTGTAGCCGCTCGCCATCTGGTCGTGCCAGCCATGGAAGTGGCCCTTCAGCCGCATCAGCGTGTGCTTGCCGGTGAAGGCGCGCGCCAACCGCACTGCCATCAGCGTCGCTTCGGTGCCGGACGAGGTGAAGCGGATGCGTTCGGCTGACGGCACCAGGCGCTGCACGGCCTTGGCCCACTGCACTTCGCGCGGGTGCGACGCGCCGAACTGGGTGCCATCGTCCAATGCGGTGCGCACGGCCTCGGTAACCGCCGCATGGTGGTGGCCCAGCAGCAGCGCGCCGTGGCCGCCGAAGTAGTCGACGTATTTGTTGCCATCGACGTCCCACTTGTGCGGGCCCTGCGCGCGCTCGACGAAGATGCCGTAGGGATCGACGTTGCGGGCGTCATGCGTGATGCCGCTGGGGAACAGTTCGTTGGCCTCGCGCGCGAGTTCGGACGAGCCCGGCGTGCGCTCGCGGTAGGCGGCGATGATGCGGGAATTGGAGAGTTCGGTAGCAACGTCGTTCATGGCCAGCCTCGGCGATGGTGTTCAATCTCATAGTGCCGTGATCCGGGGGCGCGGGCAAATGGCGGCATTGCCGCGGTCCGGTTGCGGCGATACGCTTTCTGCAACAGGCCTCGCTGAGAAGGCCCGTCGGGAGGTTGACACCATGCTGGAACTGCTGGACCGGCAACAGAAGCTGACAGCCAATCAGTGGAAGATCGCGTTCGCCGCAACGGTGGGCGACATGCTGGACTTCTTCGATTTCTTCCTGATCGGCTTCGTGCTGGCGTTCATTGTCGCCGACTGGCACCTGACCTATGGCGAGTCGGCCTTCATCCTGTTCGCCTCCGGGATCAGCGCGCCGTTCGGCTCGCTGTTCTATGGCTGGCTGGCGGACAAGATCGGCCGGCGCAAGGTCATGATCGCGACCGTGCTGAACTTCTCGCTCGCGACCGGGGCGATGGCGATCACGCCGGACGGGGCGTGGATCTATCTGTCGATCTGTCGCTTCCTTGTCGGGCTTGGCGTGACCGGGCTCTATTCGGTCGACATCACGGTGGTGCAGGAGTTCGTGCCGGCGTCGAAGCGTGGCTGGCTGACGGGGCTGACCACGACGATGCTGCCGGTGGGCGTGCTGATCGGCGCGGCGCTGGCCGCCTTTGCTACCCCTTATATCGGCTGGCGCGGGCTGTTCGCCGTCGGCCTGCTGCCGGCGCTCCTGACTCTGTACATCCGTGCCTGGGTTCCGGAATCGCCGCACTGGCTGATGCGCGTCGGCCGCGTGGAAGAGGCGCGGCAGTCGATCGCCTGGGCGTTGCAGGTCGACCCCAGGACGATCCCGCTGCCCGCGATGCCGCCTGTGGTCGAGCGTACCCGTTGGATCGAGCTGTTCCGCTATCCGCGCAGCCTGGTCGTCGGTTGCCTGACTGGCCTGACGCAGACCGGTGGTGTCGGGCTCACCATGTGGATGGTGACGCTGTTCGTGATGGTGCTGGGAATCAGCGCACCCGAGGCCTCGAAGCTGGCGATCTGGGTGAGCCTGGCCGCGGTCGCTGGGCGGTTCTTCTGCTCGTGGATTTCCGACGCGATGGGTCGGCGCAGCTCCGGCGTGCTGACATGCGTGCTGGCGGCAGTGCTGATGTCGCTTGCCGGCTATCTGCACTCGGTGTTCGTCGGCGGTGTGTCGATGTTCTTTGTGCTGATCGTGGCGCAGAACTTCTTCGGCAGCGGCAACTACTCGATCGTCGGACCGTACATGGGCGAGCTGTGGCCGGCGCGGCTGCGCGGCAGCGGCATGGGGTTCGTGTATGGCGTCGGCAACCTGGGCAAATTCATCGGACCGGCGGGGCTGGCGCTGATAGCCGGATCGGCGAACTACGTCGCGCCGAAGGCGACGCTGGATGCGATCATCCCGGCATTCAACTACTTTGCCTTCTGGTACGTTTTGGGTGCTGTCGCATTCTGGTTGTTCGGCTTCGAGACGCGTGGCCGTTCGATCGAGGAGATCGATGCCGCACTGTCCACACAGGCCGGGCCGCAGGTCCGCGCCGAGGCGGTTCGAGCATCGCGATAGCAGGTCAGGCGCGGTGCACGTTCCAGAACAGCGCGAAGGGCGCGTGGACAAGGCCCTGGATCTCCGAGCGGAAGGCGGTCGGCTGGAAGATCTGCCCGAGTGGAATGTAGGGTACAGTTTGCAGTGCCTGTAGTTGAACCTGTTCGGCGATCGCCTTCTGCGAGTTCACGTCCGGCGCGTCGAACCAAGCCGCACGCAGCGATTCGAGTTTCGCGTCGTCGGGCCAGCCGAACCACGCTTTCGTGCCGCTGCCCCGCAAGGCGAAGTTGCTGCCCGGATTGCTGATCGTCATGCCGTCCAGCGCAGTGCTGAATGTGCTCCAGCCGCCCTGGTCCACTGGGCTTCGACTGGTCCGGCGCGATATGACCGAACCCCAGTCTATCGCCTGGAAGTCCACGTTCAGTCCGAGCTTCAGGAACAGGTCGCGGGCAACCTGCGAGACCTGACTGTACACCGGCCGGTCACTCGGCGACAGCATCACCACCTTCTCGCCGGCATAACCCGACTCAGCGACAAGCTTCCTTGTGGCTGCGAGGTTGCGTGGCTTGGTCAGTACGTCGAGCCCGGCGTGGCTTGCCATCGGTTGGCCTTCGCCGAAGTAGCCGGCGGGGAGACGCCCGAGGCTCGATTGGTCGCCGATCATGGACTCGGTAAAGACCTTCTGGTCGATCGCCGTCAGCAGCGCCCGTCGCAGCTTCGTGTTGTTGAATGGCGGCTGGAGATGGTTGAGCGCGAGGATCACCTGCCAGCCGAACGGATCGATAACTGCGACCTGCACATCCTGCGAGCTCTTCAGCATCGGACACAGGTCGATCAATGGCTGCTCGACCCAATCCACCTCACCTGTTTGCAGCGCGGCAGCTGCCGTTGCTGGGTCCGGCTGTACTATCCACTCGATCCGCTCGAATTTCGCGACCTTGCCGCCGGCGTAGAAGCTGGGCGGTTCCTGCCGTGGCACATAGCGGTCGAACCGTGCATAGGCCGCGTGGGCACCGGAGACCCATTCACCGGGGAGGAAGCGGAATGGTCCTGATCCAATGGCCTCTTTGACCTGTTCGGAGGCTGGGGTCGCTGCCAGTCGCTCGGGCATCATGAAGCAGTTGCGGGCGCCAAGCCCGTACAGCATCTGGCTGAACGGCTTCTTCAGCCGTATCCGCAAGCGCCGGTCGTCGATGGCTGCAATCTCATTCGTCGCCGCCATCAACACCTGGCCGAAGGAGTCGCGTGAACCCCAACGCTGAAGCGATACCACGCAGTCCTTCGCCAGCACCTTCCCGCCGTCGTGGAACAACAGGCCGTCGCGGAGAGTGAAGGTCCAGGTCAGCTTGTCGTCTGAAAGCTCGTGCCCCTCGCACATCTGCGGTTGCAGCGAGGCAGAGTCATCGATCCCGTAGAGGGTATCGAAAATCAGGTAGCCATGCTCCTGCGCGACCAGCGCTGTGGTCCAGATGGGATCGATCGCCGAGAGATTTGCGTTCGGTATAAACCGCAGCGGCCGCGCATCGGCGCGAGCCAGTGCAGGCATCATCAGAAGAGGTGCGGCCTTCAA
>DASSRN010000251.1:0-3122 GCA_035701785.1 Acetobacteraceae bacterium
AGCCGAGCCCAACTGTAGCCGACACCGACGCCAACATAGGGCGCCACGTACGGGTTCGGCAGCCATGGCGAGATGTCGTACAGCGCGTTGAACATCGCGCCGTATTTGCGTTCGCGGCCACCGGCGATCGCCGGAAATGCCAGATCGTGCGCGCTGTTGATCGGGTTGTTGCGGAGATCGCCTTCAAGCTCTAGCCGCAGTCCGAAGGGGAACGCCCAGCCAACGCTCGCAATGCCGGCCATTCCGGTTCCCGAACCGATGCTGCCGTTGACCGCCACACCAGCGGAATTGACCAGATGTTCGTTCTGTAACCAGTTCGGCCCCACTGCTGCGCCGACATACAGACCTGTCAGAGGCGGTGCCGGTTGCACCTGAGCGTGAGCGAAACCGGGAAAGGCAAATAGTAGCGCAGCCGAGACGACCGAGCGGAACTGCATGACTTGTCCTCGTGCGACTTAACGCTGAAGCTTGATTGCGTCTCCTCTTTCCAGTCAAAGCACAGGCTTGCGATCTATTCTGTACGCCCAAGTACACGCTGCATCAATCGCGCAGCGACTGGCCGAGGGCGTCGAGCAGCAAACCGGTGCCGTGTTCGCGCGAGCCGGCATCGTCATAGCCGTCGAGGAAGGCACCCTGCTCGGTGACTTTCAGCGTGGTGCTGGGGTCGCTGGCGAACAGCTGCAGGGTCGCCAGCGAAGTGGAGATCTTCTTATCGTCGAGGTGCATCACGTAGCTGTAGATCAACCGCTCGTGTGGGATCACGTCGTGATAGACAGCATCGAATGTCGAGACGACGCCGCCTTCCCAGCGGCCCTTCAGCCGCTCGGTGCCGCCGACGCGCACATCCATGTGCCGTTCGATGAGTTGCCAGCGTTCCGGCGTGCCGCTGAACCACCTGGCTTTGGACGCTTCGTCGCTCAGCGCCCGCCAGACGCGCGCGACCGGTGCGTCGTAGGTGCGCTGAAGGTGGAAGGTGCTGTGCACGACCGAGCGGGCGCTGGTGTCCGCGCCGCCCTGCATGCGAACGACCTCCTGCTCCAGCTTGTCGAGCGTTGTGCGCCAGCCGTCCGGTGCACCGGTGACCATCCAACGGACCTCGGGATCGATCAGCGTGTAGCTCTGCACGATGTCCATGCGTGTGCCGCCAAGCGCGTCGGCGAAGTCGACCTCGGTCCAGGCACGGAACAGCTCTCGGCCGCCGGCGTCGCAGCACAGCATGTCGATCACCAGCCGTGCGTTTGGCGTAATCTCGACGAAGCGTCCGCGGACCCAGTGCTGCTCGCCGGCGGGCGAGCGCATGCAGACATCGAATGCGCCGCCGATATGCATCTGCACGCGCGCCTCGGGCACCGTGAACGTCTCCGGGCAGAACCAGCGCTTGACGTGATCGGTCGAACTCCAGGCCTTGTACACGGTCTCGCGCCGGGCGTGGAACACGCGGGACAGACGCAGTGGCGGCAGCGCCGTCGTGTTGCGTGTGTCAGGGGCCTGAGCCATCGTTGTCTCCTTCGCTCTCCAGGGTCTTGAGGTAGTCGCCCAACCGGTCCAGGCGCCGCTCCCATTCGGTCCGTCGCGCGTGAATCCACATCTCGGCCTGGCTGAGTGCGCGCGGCTGTAGCGAGCAGGTGCGCACGCGGCCGACTTTTTCCGAACGCACCAAGCCGGCGGCTTCCAGCACGCCGAGGTGCTGCATGGCGGCTGGCAGCGACATCGGCAGAGGCCCGGCCAGTTCGCTCACCGGCGCCGGGCCACGGCTCAGCCGCTCCACCATGGCGCGGCGTGCGGGGTCGGCGAGAGCGCGGAACAGGCCGTCGAGGCCGGCCGATTGGTTAAGCATGCGCTTAAGTATCGCGAAGCGGACAGTTAAGCAAGAGGCTTAGTGATCAATCCGTTGCTGGGTGAGATACGCTGATCGGCGCACTGGCCAATGTAGCTCCAAACGCCAACTTCGCACTCGGCGTCAGTGGGAGAGTGGGTGCGCGCCGACTGGCACCAACGGCACCGGACCGGCTACGGAATGTCCTCGCAGACTGGCAGCTTCGTCACCACTTCCTGCCCGGCCAATCCGATCTGGCTTGGATCGCTGTACACCATCAGCGACCCGAGGTCGTCGGCGACTCCGACGCCGGTGACGGAAGAAACGCCGCTCAGGTACGGCCGCGCTGCGTATTTCGATAGGCCCGTGGCAGGATCCATCGTCACCTTGAACTGCACCACCGAGCCACCGGACAAGCCGACGTAGAGGTAAGTGCCGTGACGGGCGAAGGCAGTCGGCGCAGTGGCCAGGGATGCCGAGACAGACGTATTGGACGCAGCGTTGCCGCAGCCATTCGTGCGCTTGTGCGCGAATGCGTCGGCCAGCGATGTGGAGCCGTTGTTCTGCCAGATGCAATTGGGCCACGCGGTCTTCGCCGTGCCGCCCGGTGTCGCATCGAAGCTGTTGACCACGGTGCCGGCGGAGCGCTGTCCGCCGAAATAGGGCTGGCTGTCGGCGCCGAAGGTGGTCGCCTGATCGACGGCAAGCGCGTTGTTGCCCACCTGCATGCACGCAACCGTGGTGGTAGGCGTGATCGCGAAAGCGGGATTGATCGGCTTAGACGGGTCGCCCGGATCGCCCAGCGGATTGAGGCAGGCAAATATGGACTGCTGCTTCTTGTTGGACGAGGCGATGACGAACTGGCCGTCGTTGTTGACCGCGACGTTGGTGAGCTGCTGGCCGTCGGGGATGGCGGAGTAGGGGCTCTGGCCGCCGACGACCTTGCCGGCCTCGCCGCCAGGCGTTGGATTGGCGACGGGGGTGAGTTCTACCGTGATCAGCGAGCCCTTGGGGCCGACAACGAACAGGAACGTCGTCGCGTGCGGGGCGTCGGTCTTCACGCCGTGATAGATCGAGCAGCCCAGCTGGTTGGCGTAGGTGTTGGCCGGATTCGGCGCTGTCGCGGTGCTCAGCAGGGTCGGATCGCAGGTCGGTGTCAGCGCTTCGGCGCGCAACACAACGTCGCCGAAGCCAACGAGTACGGATCCTTTGAAGATCGCCAGAAGCACGCAGTCGCTGCCGCTGTTCTGCGGGATCGCCCAACTCGTCGCCACGGCGCCGGCAGGACCGATATCGGTCTGCTTGC
>DASSRN010000252.1:0-7846 GCA_035701785.1 Acetobacteraceae bacterium
TCGGGCTGAACCCTAAGAGTCAGTCCGGAAAGTCTATGAGGGATTGCAGAGCCTTCGCAGCATGAGGCGAATAGAGGCGAGCCGCAGGAATGCCAGCGCATTGTCGGTAAGGTTCTCGAAGTCCTTGGCCAGCCGACGGCAACGATTGAGCCATGCCAGGGTGCGTTCGACCACCCAGCGCATCGGCAGCACGACGAAGCCCTTGGCCTGCTCCGATCGCTTGACGATTTCCACCGCGAGATGCGGCAGGCATCTCGCCACAGCATCGGCAAACTGCGGCCCCTGGTAACCAGCGTCGGCAAACAGCTTGGCCAGAAACGGATACATCCCGAACAACGTGGACAGCAGCAGCGCACCGCCGTCACGGTCTTGAATATCCGCCGGATGCACCATGGCGTGCAGCAGCAATCCTAACGTATCGACCAGGATATGCCGCTTCTTGCCAGTGACCTTCTTTCCCGCGTCATACCCGGACGGATCGATCCGAATCCCCCCTTTTCTGCGCTCTTCACGCTCTGGCTGTCGATCACGCAAGCAGTCGGGCTCGCCTGCCTTCCTGCCGCCTCCCGGCATTGCACATACAGGGCATGGTGGACCTTTTCGATCGTGCCGTCGTAATTCCAGCGCGTCAGGTAGTCATGCACAGTGCTCTTGGGCGGAAGGTCCTTCGGCAGATAGCGCCATTGGCAGCCCGTGCTCAGCACATACATCACGCCGTTCATCACCGCCCGCACCGCCACGCGACGTCGCCGTCCGCCGTGCTTGGCCGGTGGGATCAGCGGTTCAACCAGCGTCCATTCCTCGTCAGTCAGATCGGATGGATAGCGCAGCTTGTCGCGGTTGTAGCGAGGGCGGTTCTCGGTCGTCCACATCGGGCACCTCGGGCACAGCAGGTGCCATGCACGGAATCACACTTGATTCGAGCCGCTCAAGGCAAGTCGTCTAACCGATTCAAATGACTTGGAATCCTTCCGGACCGACACTAAGTATCTTTGAAATCAAGCGAATTGAAGATCGATGCAAACCCGCCAATGTAATTCTGGCCGCTAATGTTATACACAAGCCTGATCCGATTGGCATATAGGCTTTGGCGAAACCGTACGACTTCACCCGAGTCGCCGCTCGTCGTAGTTCCTGTTTCGTGAATACGCCACCATTGCTCACCCCTGTCAGCCTCGACCATGGCACACCAATCTGCTGCCGGGCGCGCCTCGATCCCAGTGAATGGGAATATGTTTTTGATCAGTTGCGCCGTATCATCTTTTTGATCCGCGTAAGCGGCATTCGATATCGCGATTGATAGAACTACGGCAACAATCCTCGATGCACCCCGTACGAATTGCCGCCACCGTGCTGTAGCGATTCTCGTCATAGACGCCCCCCTCGCTTGCACTTTTGCAGTAGACAAGCGAGTCTGTATCGTATCGGTATCCAATGGGCAAGCGTCCCGTGATCAAGGCGAGCTCAGGAATTGCAAGGCCTACGTGCCAGACAGGCTAAGGGAAGGTCCGCCAGGCGCGGTATTTTCATCTCGTACCGTCGCGCCGACTCTGCTGCCATCGCCGGCCGGATTCATGACCGGCTCACCGCACGGTTCGGGGCGTCATCGGTCTTTCTGGACATCGAGGACATACCGCCGGGCGCTGATTTTCGCGAGCATATCAGACGCGTTCTGAGCAACTGCCGGTTCGTCCTCGTAGTCATTGGATCCGGCTGGAGCCAGACAGAAGCGCAGCAAGGCGCGCGACGCTTCGACGCCCCAGATGACCCGGTGCGCGTGGAAATTGAGACCGCGATGCGGGAAGGGCTGACGTTGGTTCCGCTGCTGGTGGACGGCACCAGTATGCCCGCTCCTGGCAGCCTGCCGCCGAGTATCCAGGACTTCGCCTATCTGAATGCAGTCCGTATCGACAATTCGCTTGAGTTTCATCCGCAGTTGGACCGCCTTATCCATTTTATTGAACAGGTGCTCCGAGGCGTCGACGTTGCCGGCAATGCCGTTCGAAAGCCGGGCGAGCCAAGAACTCAAGATCGGCGTCAGTCGAAAGCGTCCGCAATTCCGGACGATCGTCCGGCTATCGCCGTGATGCCATTTGAAAACGTCAGCGACGTGGACGATCAAAGCCATTTCGCCGATGGCCTCACCGATGACATCACCAACGAACTCGCCAGCTGGCGGCTGTTCCCGGTGATCGCCCGCACTTCGACCTTCACCTTCAAGGGACACGACCTCGATGCCGCGCAGATCGGCCAAAAGCTTGGAGCGCGCTACATCGTGCGCGGCAGCTACGAACGCACCGAGAGCCGCCTCCGCGTCGCTGCCCAGCTGATCGACGCCACGACGGGGCGCCAGCTGGCGTCCGACCGCTTCGATCAGCCGGTCGACGATGTGTTTGAAGTCCGCGATCAGATCGCCGGCATGGTCGCTGGCTCGATCGCACCGGAGCTGCTGAAGGCCGAACGCGAGCGAATCAGCCGCCGCCGGAGCAGGAATCCCACATCCTACGAATACTTCCTGCGCGGCATGGAGGCGCACTACCGCTATACCCAGCACGATAATCGCGAAGCGCAGCAGTGGCTGCGCAAGGCGATCGAAGCGGATCCGCGCAACGCCCAGGCGCATGCCCTGCTGGCATCTGCGATGCTGCACGCAGTGCAGCACGGCTGGCGCAACGACGCTGAACACAACTACGAGGTCGCAGACAGCCTGGCCACGCGGGCAGTCTCGCTCGATCCGCGCGCACCGCTCGCGCACTTCTCGCTCGCATCCACGTCGATGTTCCTGGGCCGCATCGAGAACGCCTATGCGGAGATGACCGAGGCAATCCGCATCAATCCCAGCCATGCCGCGGCACACGCGCTGCTGGCGAACCTACTGTGCTTTCTTGGCCGCCCGGACGAAGCACTCAGATCGGTGCAGGTGGCGCTGCGCCTCAGTCCCTACGATCCCCGGCTTGGCCTGTGGCTGCCGACCATGGCGCAGGCACGCTATTTCCTCACCGAATACGAGGAATCCGCGGCAGCCGGGCGTCGTGGCCTCGGCCTGATCCCTGAGAACATCCTCGCGCTTCGCTTTACGGCGGCGAGCCTCGGTCAACTCGGCCGCGCCGGCGAGTGTGGCGCCTTGCTCGCGGCGCTGCGCCGTTCCACCGCGCCGACACTGGAAGCGATCGGCCGGTCCGTTCAACACCTCTATCGCTCAGCCGCGATGATCGAACACATGCTGCACGGCCTGCGCAAAGCGGGCCTCGACTGAGGCTGCTTGACACCCCCCTCCCCCTGCCCCTCCATCGCCGCATGACCACACGGCGCGGGGAGAGATGACGCAGAAATCCAAACAGGTCGGCAGCTTCCGCGAGGCCGTCGCCGACATCCAAGATGGCGCCACGATCGCGTTCGGCGGCTTCGCCATGCCGGGCGTGCCGTTCAATCTGATCCGCGCACTGCTCGAACACGGCGCGCGCAGCCTCACCTTGGTCGGCAACACCACCGGCGGCGCGCAGCAACCGCGCATGCCAGACATGGGCATGCTGGTGGAGAACGGCCAGGTGAAGAAGGTGATCTGCGCCTTCACCGCTGCGACGCGCCCCACCGACACGCTGCCGTTCACCAAATACTACGAGTCCGGCGAGGTCGATGCCGAACTTGTGCCGCAGGGTACGCTCGCCGAACGCATGCGCGCCGCCGGCGCCGGCATCCCGGCATTCTACACGCCCACCGCTGTCGGCACCGAACTCGCCGAAGGCCGCGAAACCCGCGTGATCAACGGACGCGAATACCTGCTGGAATATGCCCTGCCGCTCGACTACGCATTCGTCCGAGCCACGCGCGCCGATACATTCGGCAATCTCCAGTTCCATCGCTCGCAGCGCAACTTCTGTCCGGTGATGGCAACCGCGGCGCGCGTCACCATCGTCGAGGTGGACGAGGACATTTTGCCGGCAGGCACGATCGATCCGGACCAGGTGCACACGCCAGGCATCTTCGTGCATCGGCTGGTGAAGGTGCCGCCGGCTCCCGATGGACTATGGCCGACCCGCCGCCAGGAGCGCCGTCGATGAGCGGAACGCAGAAGGGCCTCACCCGCCAGCAGATGGCTGACCGCATCGCCTTCGAATTCCAGGACGGCTGGATCGTCAACCTGGGCGTCGGCATCCCGACGATGTGCTCGAACACCGACATCGGCAATCGCGACATCACCTACCATTCGGAGAACGGCGTCATCGGCTACGGCGCGATCGCGCCGACGGGCGAGGAGGACCTGAACCTGGTCAACGCCGGCGGACAGAACGTCACGCTGAAGCCGGGTGCCGCGGTGGTGCATCACGCCGACAGCTTCGCGATCATCCGCGGTGGTCGCATCGACGTCACGGTGATGGGCGCCTACGAGGTTGCGTGCAGCGGCGACTTCGCCAACTGGAAGATCACCGGACAGAAGGGCGGCGGCATCGGCGGCGCGATGGATCTCGCGGCGTGTGCGAAGCGCGTGTTCATCATCATGGAGCAGACCACGCGCGCCGGTGCTCCGAGGCTTGTGCAGCAATGCGCGCTGCCGGTGACGGCGCGTGGCGTGGTGAAGCTGGTGGCGACCAACTACGGGCTGTTCGAGCCCACCGGCGACGGCTTCCGCCTGCGCGAGATCGCGCCCGGCATCACGCTGGACGAAGTGCGCGCCACGGTGGGATGCAGGCTGACGGTGCCGGACAACGTGCCCACGATGCGGGTCGCTGGCTGAGCTACCCGGACCCTGTCAGCATATCACGCAACCGCCGGCGCCCCAGCGCGCGTACCTCCGCCTCCGGTGCCATCGCTTTGATCTCCGCCTGGAGATCCGCGCGCCGCTGGTGGATCGTCGCGATCACCGGACCCATCGGCACGCCAAGCTCCACCAGCACCGCCTCGGATAGTTGCAGGCTTGCCTCGATCGTCTCAGGCACCGCGTCAGTCGCGCCCAGTGCATAAAGGTGCGCTGCGTGGCGTGAATCCCGTGCGCGCACCATGATCAGCAGATCCGCGCGCACCGACCGCGCTTCGGCCACCAGATGGTCGCTCGCCTCGTGGTCGCTCAGCGTCACCACCAGTGCGCGTGCGTGCTCCACGTGCAGCCGGTGCAGCAGTTCCGGCTGCGACAGATCGCCCCAGAACACCGGCCGCTTCAGCCTGCGCTGTTCGGCCACGCGATCCGGATCGTTGTCCACCGCGACATAGGCCACGCGATGCACCTCGAGCATCGTCGCCACCGTTTCGCCCACGCGGCCAAAGCCGGCGATGATCACGCGCGGCCCAGCATCCTCGGGCAGCGCCAGCAGTTCCGGATCGACCGACGACGCGGTCTCCAGCCGCAACGCGATCCGCCGGCCGAGCGCCGACAACAGCGGAATGCATGCCATCGTCGCAGCGGCGAGCACGATGGGCGGCCGCACGCCGCCGGCGCCAATCACCCCCTCCACGCGCGCCAGCCCAAGGATGACGAAGCCGAACTCGCCGCCAGGCCCGAGCAGCAGCCCGGCCTGCACTCCATCGCGCCAGCGCAGGCCGAATGCCCGCACCAGTGCGGCGATGATCGCAAGCTTCACGCCGATCAGCACCAGCCCGCCCAGCAGCACGTGCCACGCGTCCGCGGCGATATCGCCCAGGTCGAGGCTCATTCCGACAGCGATCAGGAACACGCCGATCAGCAGGCCTTTGAACGGCTCGATCGTCACCTCGATCTGGCGGCGGTATTCGGTCTCGGCCAGCAGCAAACCGGCGATCAGCGAGCCGAGTTCCATCGGCAGACCGACCGCGGCCGTGGCAAGTCCGGTGGCCAGGACCACCAGCAGGCACGCGGCGACGAACAGTTCGGGGCTGCCGGTGCGCGCCACACTGCGGAACAGCGGACGCAGTACCAGGCGTCCCCCGACGATCAGCGCAACGACGACAAACACCGCCTCCCCGATCGCCCAGGTGAACGACCCGCCGCTTGCGCCGAACAGGCTGATGCAGAACAGCACCGGCACGGCAGCCAGATCCTGCAGCAGCAGCACCGCGAGCGCCGTGCGTCCGACCGGCGAGCCCAGCCGCTTCTCGTTGGACAGCACCTGCACGACGACCGCAGTCGACGACATCGCCAGTGCCGCACCGACGATCGCCGCAATCAGCGGCGGTGCGCCCACCCACCATGCGAACGCCGCCAGCGCGCACGCGCACAGCACGAACTGCAGCAGGCCGAGACCGAACACCAGACGGCGCATGCCGCGCAGCCGTTCCAGCGACAGCTCGAGCCCGATCATGAACATCATCACCGTGATGCCGAGTTCCGCGGTCGGCGCGATCACCTCGGGGCGCTTCAGCGTGATGGCATCGAGCAGCGGAAACTGCTCGGTCCACTCAGCGAGTCCGAACGGTCCGACCGAGACGCCGATCAGCATGAATCCCAGCACCGGGCTGAGCCGCAGCCGGTGGAACAGCGGGATCACGACAGAAGCGGCGGCCAGGATGATCAGGGCCGGCTTGAACAACCCCGGGTCGAAATGCGCTTCCAGCCCTCAGTACCCGTGAGCGGCCAGGAAGCCATGAAACGCCTGCGACACCAGGCCCGGTGTCTGGATGCCGGCGAAGTGCCCGGAATTGATCTCGAGGTATTCGGCGCCGGGAATCTGCTGCGCCATCGGCTCGATCGACGACGGCGGTCGCAGCCTGTCGTGCGTGCAGCCGATCACCAGCGTGGGACAGGCGATGCGCGGCAGTTCCTCGGTCACGGTCGAGTCCGCCAGCATGCGGTTGATCGCTGCGAAGCTCTGCGGATCGTTCGCCAGCCAGCGCGCACGGAACTTGCGGAACTCTTCGGCGCTGTGACGCACCTCGGGCGGATACGAATTCGCCGTACCCTGCTCCACCAGCGCGCGCATGCCTTCCCGATCGGCCGCTGTGGCGCGATCCAGCGTGGCCTGGCGCCGGTCCGCGGTGACGCCCGTGGCCGGACTGGTCACCACCAGCACCCCACAGCGCGCCGCATGACGAACGGCAAAATGGATGGCGATCGCACCGCCGACCGCGGTGCCGGCCAGCGCCACCTTGCCGCTGATCCCCTCGGCATCGAGCAGGGCGGCGATATCGTCAGCCATGTCGTCGAACGTGACGCGGCCCTGGATCTTCTCCGACAGCCCAGCGCCGCGCGTGTCGTAGCGCAGCACCCGGCGCGCGTGGTTGAGCGCCGGCACCACCTGGTCCCAGCTATCCAGCGTGCCGCCCATCTCGTGCACCAGCACAAGCGTGCTCTTGCCGCTGCCGGAAAGCTCGTAGCGCAGGCTGGTGCCGTTCACCTCGATCCAGTTCATCGCGGTTCCTCCTCCACGCCCACGGTGCCACAGTATGGCGATGGAGGACACGGCATGATGAAGCTGCACTGGTCGCCGCGCTCGCCCTATGTGCGCAAGGTGATGGTCGTCGCGCATGAGCTGGGGCTCGCGCCGCAGATCGAGACGGTGCGCACGGTGGTCGGCGGCACCACGCCGCATCATGAGCTGATGCGCGACAACCCGCTGGGCAAGATCCCGACGCTGGTGCTGGAGGACGGCACGATCATCTACGACTCCCCGGTCATCTGCGAATACCTCGACACGCTGCACGACGGACCGAAGCTGTTTCCGCCCTGGCCGGAACGACTGACCGCGCTGCGCCGGCTCGCACTGGGCGACGGCATGCTGGACATCGCGCTGGCCTGGCTGGGCGAGCGCTTCCGGCCGGCGGAACGACAGAGCGCGCCACACATGGCGCTATGGGAGGGCAAGCTGCGCGCGTCGGTTGCCGCGTTGGAGCAGGAGGCTGATGCGCTTGCCAGCGGCCGGCTGACCATCGGCCACAT
>DASSRN010000253.1:0-13802 GCA_035701785.1 Acetobacteraceae bacterium
CCTACGCGCTTGGTGCGCGTCTCACCGATGCGTTTGCCCAATATGGCTTCTGCACCGCGATCCGTGGCGCCGAAGGCGGCAGCAAGGTGGAGAACCTGCCGTACCACGTGTTCACCTCGGATGACGGCGACCTCGACGCCAAGTGCCCGACAGAGATAGCCATCACCGATCGCCGGGAATTCGAATTTTCCAATCTCGGATTCCTGCCGCTGTGCCACTACAAGAACACCGACTATTCGGTGTTCTTCGGCGCGCAGACCACGCAGAAACCGAAGAAATATGACCGCCCGGCGGCCACCGCGAACGCGGCGATCTCCGCACGTCTGCCGTACATCATGGCGTCCAGCCGTTTTGCGCACTACCTCAAGGTGATGGCGCGCGACAAGATCGGCAGCTTCATGGAGGCCAGCGACTGTGAGCGCTGGCTGAACCGCTGGATCCTGAACTACGTCAACGGCAACGAGAATGCCGGCCAGGAGATGAAGGCGCGCTACCCGTTGCGTGAGGCAAAGGTCGAGGTGAAGGAGATTCCTGGCAAGCCAGGCTCCTACAATGCGGTCGCCTATCTGCGTCCGTGGCTGCAGATGGAAGAGCTGACCACCAGCCTGCGCATGGTGGCCCGCATTCCGGCCGCAACGGGCTGATCGCCACAGATCGGAACAGGCGGGCAGCGCGGTGGACGACGTGAACCTCGCCGTGGATCTGCCCGCCGCCGAGGCGCCCGACGAGACGGTCGCTGCGCCCGCAGTGCGCGACGCCGTGCTGACCGGGCGCTATGTCGGCAACCGGGACGCGGCTCTGGCCGATGCCTTCCGCGACTTCCTGGGCGCGCCCTCGGGCGAGGCGATCGGGCACTGGTTCGGTGCGGAACGCGGCACCCGACTGCGGGTCGATCCTCAGGCGTTGCGCGATGCGGTCGACCGCGACATCGCCACGATCGATGCGATGCTGTCCGAACAGGTGGATGCGATCCTGCACCATCCACGGCTGCGCCGACTGGAAGCGACATGGCGTGGCGTCGCCTGGCTTGCCGATGGCGTCGAGCTATCGAACCGGCTCAAGATCAAGCTGCTGAATGTCGGATGGCCGGAGATCTGCCGCGATCTCGATCGCGCCATCGAGTTCGACCAAAGCCAGCTGTTCCGCAAGGTCTACGAGGAAGAATTCGGCACGCCGGGAGGCGAGCCGTACGGTCTGCTTCTGGTGGACCACGAGGTACGCCATCGACCAGGTGCCGAATCGCGGACCGACGACGTCAGTGCGATGACCTCGCTTTCCGGCATCGCCGCGGCCGCCTTTTCGCCGCTGATAGTAGGCGCTTCGCCTGCCTTGCTGGAGGCGGACCAGTTCGCTGACCTGGCAACCTCGACCGATATCACTGCGCCGTTGCGGAACGCCGACCACGCCCGCTGGCGCAGCCTTGCCGGTCGCGCCGACATGCGCTTCGTCGGCGTCGCACTGCCGCGTGTTCTGGCACGGCCGCCCTGGGAGGACGACGGCACCCGCGCCGATGGCTTCCGCTATCGCGAATACGCGCCGACCAACGAAGATCGCGTGTGGATGAACGCGGCGTTCGCCTTCGCCTCGGTGGTGGCGCGCGCCTTCGCCACGTTTGGCTGGCCGGCCGACGTGCGTGGTGCCGAGACCGACCGCGTCGGCGGTGGTCTGGTGACCGACGTGCCGCTGGAGCCGTTCAGCACCGATCCCGACCATGTCTGGGTGCGCAACCCGGTCGAGCTCGTGCTGACCGAGCAGCAGGAGCATGCGCTGCTGGATGCTGGGCTCATGCCGTTGTCGTCGGTGCCGTTCAGCCACGAACTGGTGTTCGGCTCGGTGCGCAGTCTTCAGGTGCCGCAGCGCTACCAGGGGGCGAATGCAAATGCCGCCGAAGCCAACGCAAGGCTTTCGACGCAGATCAACGCGATCCTGTGTGCGTCGCGCTTTGCGCACCACCTGAAGATGCGTGGTCGCCAGATGATCGGATCATTCAAGACCGCGAATGAGATCGAGCGGTCGCTGCAGGCGTGGCTGATCGAGTACGTGAACGGCAATCTCTCGGCGACCGGCGAGAGCCGCGCGCGCTTCCCGCTGGTGGCTGGGAAGGTCACGGTGAATGAGCTGCCTGGGAAGCCCGGCAGCTTCGGCTGCGTCGTTCACCTGCAGCCGCACTATCAGCTCGACGACATATCCGCCGCATTTCAACTCGTCACCGACATTTCCGGTCGATGAGCGCGACGCGGCACGCTGGGGGTTTCCATGAACGCCACTGACCAGACGGCTGCCTCGCTGTTCCATGCGGGCAGGCTAGACGACGCGATCGCCACCGCGCAGGCGGCGTTGCGCAAGGCGCCTACCGACGTCAACGCCCGTGTGCTGCTGGGCGAGCTGCTGGCGTTCTCCGGCAACCTCGAGCGCGCCGATGTCGTGCTCGACGCCGCCTCGGCGATCGATCCTTCGACCGCGCTGGTGATGGCGGAATTCCGGCAGTTGATCCGCGCCGATATGGCGCGCCGGCAGCTGTTCCGTGATGGCCGCGTGCCGGAGTTCCTATCGGACCCGACCGAAACGCAGCGTCTGCAGCTGGCGGCGCTCGTTGCGTTCCGCGCCGGCGATCTGGCGGAGGCGATGCGCCAGGCGGAGGCCGCGGAGCAGGCGCGGCCGCGCACACCGGGCACGCACGGCGATACGGCGTTCGACGACTTGCGCGACGCTGACGACCTGCTCGCCGGCAGCTTCGAGGTGCTGACCACCACCGGCAAATACTTCTGGATACCGGCCGAACGCGTGCAGTTGCTGGAGTTTCATGCGCCGAAGCGCCCTCGCGACCTACTGTGGCGGCGCGCATCGATGTCGGTCGCCGAAGGACCCGACGGCGAGGTCTACCTGCCGGCGATCTACGCGACAGACGAGACGCTGAGCGACACGCTGCGCCTGGGGCGGGAGACCGACTGGCGCGAAACCAATGGCGGGCCGGTGCGTGGCGTCGGGCAGCGCATGTTCGTCGTCGGTGAGGATGCAGTGCCGATGATGGAGCTTGGCGCTTTCAAGTTTGACGCGGCGTGAGTGGGCGCGCCGGCCCTGCCAATCGCCACGGGGCACGGGTTCAGTCGCCATTGCTGGACCGGCTGATCGACGATTCGCCCGACCAGCAGCGTGATCCCCCGATTTCGGCCGCCGACTCGCTGCTCGCGCTGCGCAACTCGGTGAGGCGCGACATCGAGGCACTGCTGAATGCCAGGCGTCGCTGGCGGTCATGGCCCGTCCATATGACGCAGCTGGCAACGTCGCCGGTCGGGTATGGCATCCCCGACTTCGCCTCGGGCGCGTTTGGTGACGCGCGCCGGCGCGAGGAACTGCGGCTGGAGATCGAGGCGACGATACGCCGGTTCGAGCCGCGCTTCCTGTCGGTGCGCGTGCGGCTGATCGAAGCGGAGGACAGCCTGGACGCAACGCTGCGACTGCGCGTCGAGGCGGTGATGCACGCCGAGCCGGCGCCCGAGTCGATTACGTTCGACACTCTGGTCAACCCGGTCACTGACGATGTGGTGGTGCGCCCTGGCAGCGTGGAATGAGGAGGGGCATCACCATGGCCACGGCAAGACGTGGATGGCCGGCACGGGGCGGGCCATGACGGGGAAAGCGCTTCGCGGGCTCATGGTCTATGTCTGATACACTGCTTCCATACTACGAGCGCGAACTCGACGCGATCAAACGGCTGGCGGCGGAGTTCGCCGACGCCCACCCAAAGATCGCCGGGCGCCTTCGCCTGTCGGCCGATGCAGTGGACGACCCGCACGTGGCGCGCCTGCTGGAGGGCGTGGCGTTCCTGGCCGCGCGCGTACACCACCGGCTGGACGACGAGTTCCCCGAGCTGACCGACGCGCTGCTGAACCTGCTGTATCCGCATTATCTCGCGCCGGTGCCGTCCTGCATGGTGGCGCAGTTCGATTGCCAGCCCGACCTGATGAACCCGGCACGCCTGGCGGCTGGCATCGCGATCGACACCGAGCCGGTGCAGAGCGAGGAACTCCGCTATCGCACCACGGCGCCGTTGACGCTGTGGCCGATCGAGGTGGAGGACGTGAGGCTGTCGGGCCTGCCGATCGTCGCGCCCGCCAATCCAAGGGCCGCCGGCGCGACCGGCGTGCTGCGCGTCACGCTGAAATGCGCCGCACCCGACGTCACCTTCACCAAACTCGGTCTCGACCGCCTGCGGTTCTTCCTGCGTGGGCCGACAAATCAGGCGCTCGCGCTATATGAGCTGCTCTGCGCCCATACCGTGTCGATCGCCTTTGCCGACAGTGCCGCGGATCCTGCACCGGTCATTGTGCCGGCGAACGCCATACAGCCCGCGGGTTTCGCACCAGAGGAGGCGCTGCTGCCGTGGTCGGCGCGCGGCTTCGCCGGCTTCCGGCTTCTCACCGAATACTTCGCGTTTCCCGAGAAGTTCCTGTTCCTCGACTTCACCCGGATCGACAGCAAGACGCTGGTGTCTGCCGGCAATCGGCTGGAAATCTTCGTCTACCTGGATCGCGCCCTGCCGGAACTGGAGCGGACGGTCGGCAGGCAGTCCCTCGCTCTCGGCTGTGCGCCGTTGGTCAACCTGTTCCCGCAGCGCTGCGAGCCGATGCCGCTCACCCAGCAGGACATCGAATATCGCGTGGTGGCCGACGCCAGGCGTCCGCGGGCGGCGGAAGTCTGGAGTGTCGAGCGTGTGCGCGAGACGCTGCCGGACGGCTCGGCCCGCCCGTGGCGGCCGTTCCACCGACTGACCGAAGGTGATCCTGAGGCCGGGGTGCCAGGAGGCTTCTATCATCTAACCCGCCGCGCCGCGGCTCCTGGGGTGCCGGGGACCGAAGTGTTCGTGGCACCGAACGACCCCGATTTCGATCCCGACAAGCCGGCCGAGGCCGTACTGTCGATCGACGCGCTGTGCCTGAACCGCGATCTGCCGAGTGATCTGCCATTCGGCGGTGGCCGCCCGCGCCTGCGCCTGGTGGAGGGCGCGGCAGCGGTAGCCGCGGTGCATGCAGTCACTGCGGCGACACCGACCTTGCGCCCGCCGTTGCGGGAAGGCGGGTTCTGGCGCCTGGTGTCGCACCTGTCGCTGGGCCACCTGTCGGTCACCGGCGGGCACGAAGGCGCGGCCGCGCTGAAGGAGGTGCTGCGCCTCTACGACCTGCGCGACAGCGCAGAGACCCGCGCCGCGATCGAAGGGCTGATCGGCGTCACCGCGGGCCCTGGCACGGCGCGCGCGCCGGGGCGGGCCGGCGGGTTCTGCCGCGGGCTCGAGGTGACGCTCGAGTTTGATCCGCGTAGCTGGCAGGCAAGCGGGCTCTATCTGCTGTGCTCGGTACTGGAGCACTTCCTGGCGCTGCATGGCACCGTCAACAGCTTCACCCGCACGCGCGCCACGTTGCGCGGCCGGCCGGGCGTGGTCGCGGCATGGCAGGCGCGCAGCGGCACGCGGCTGCTGGCATGAGGCGCCTCTCCGCGCTTGCGCTGCTGCGCGAACAGCCGAGGCGTTTTCGCTTCGATGCCGCCGTCCGGGTGCTCACCAAGGCGCGCCGCACGCAGGATCCGGCGGACGCGATGCGGTTCCGTTCGCCCGCCGGCCTGGTATATCCGCCGGCGGACGTGCTTGACGTGCGTCAGCTGGATGGCGCTCCGCCCGAAGTGGCGGTCGGCTTGATGGGGTTATCCGGCCCTTCCGGCGTTCTGCCACGTTATTACTCAGAGGTTGTCACGCAGGCGCTCCGGTCGCGCTCGACCGCACTGCGGGATTTCATCGACCTTCTAGCGCATCGCTTCGTCGCGTTCTTCGCACGCGCCGGCAGCAAGTATCGTCCGGCGCGGTCGGCAGAGGTGGCCGCCGTGCAACCGCAACCGGCGGCGGATCCGGTGACCGCTGCCCTGCTGGCGCTGACCGGATATGGCACAGCGGGTCTGGTGGACCGTTTGGCCGCCGGTCCCGAGGTGCTGCTGCACTATGCCGGCCTGTTTGCGCTGCGCCCGCGCTCCGCCGAGAGGCTTTGCGCTATGGTTGCCGACTGGCTGGGCATGCAGGTCGAGGTGGTGGAGTTCGCCGGCGCCTGGCTATCCTTGCCGCTGGACCAGCGGACCCAGCTGTCAGTGCATGGTGCCTGGTGCCGCCTGGGAGTGGACGCCGCGGCCGGCGTGCGCGCGTGGGATCCGCAGGCCCGCTTCGTGCTGCGGGTCGGACCGCTCGGTCTGAGCACCTTTCAGCAACTGCTGCCGGACCGAGTGGCGTTGCACCGGCTGGTATCGTTGGTCCGCGCGTATGTTGGCTTCGAGCAGGGCTTCGCCATCAACCCGGTACTGGCGCGCGACCAGGTACCACCGCTGCGGCTGGACTCAGCGGCCGACCCGCCGCCGCTGCTTGGCTGGAACACATGGGTCCCCAGTCCCGGCGGCTTCACTGTGCGTCCCGATGCGGCCGATGCCGTGTTCGAGGCCGAGGTGATCGAGGCGCAGCAGGTGAACTGGCGCAGCAGGGAGAGGGCGGCATGAGTGGCTGGGGCAGCGGCTATGTGACCGATGTCACCTACACGCCTGGCTATTACCGCTATCAGTCGCCGCAGCTGATGGCGCTTGCCTGTCAGCTTAGCGGGGTGATGTCGCCGATGCCCGGCGCTGACGATCCGGTCAGCTACCTGGAACTCGGCTGCGGTCACGGTCTCGGCGCGCTGATCCTGGCGGCGAGCAATCCGCACTGGACCGTCACCGCCGTCGATTTCCATCCCGCGCACATCGCGGTGGCGCGCGACTGGGCGGCCGCGGCGGGTATCGGCAACGTCACCTTCATCGAAGGCGATCTGGCGACGCTGGCAGAGGACGCGGCTGGAGCAAACATATCAGACGCCGACTTCGTCAGCATGCACGGCGTGTGGAGCTGGGTTCCGAAAGCCGTACAGGCGGGCATCGTCCGACTGTTGCGTGCCAAGGTGAAGCCCGGCGGCGCGGTGCATGTCAGCTACAACTCACTGCCAGCCTGGGGCAGCGTGCTTGGCATGCAGCGTCTGGTGCACGACTGCGGGCAGCGTCTGGCGATGCGCAGCGATCGTCAGGCCGAGGAGGGCCTGAAGCTGGCGCGCGAGCTGCTGGCGGCTGACGCGCTGCATTTTCAGCGCTCGCCGTTGGCAAGCTCGCTGATCGAGCGCGCAGCCGCGCAGCCGAGTTCCTACCTGGCGCACGAGTACATGAACGCCAGCTTTGCCCCGTGCTTTCATGCCGATGTCGCTGGTGCGCTCGCTGATGCGAAGCTGGAATGGGTGGGCGCCGTCAACCTGATCGAGAACTTTCCCGAGTTGACGCTGACGCCGGAGCAGCGTGCGGTGATGCAGCGGCTCGACGATCCGCTGTTGCGGGAACTGGTGAAGGACACCTGCCTTGAGCGCGCCCTGCGTCACGATGTTTATGTGCGCGGCGCGCGACGTGTGGGGCCGGCCGCGCGCGATGCGGCGCTGCTTGATGTGCATCTGGCCCTGAGTGTGCGCCCCGAGGACGTGCCGTATGAGGCCGATGTGCCCGCCGGCCGCGCTGCGTTGAACCGCAATTTCTACGGTCCGATCGCCGAGGCCATGGCGCAAGGTCCGCGGCGTGTCGGCGATCTGCTGGCGATCCCCGATCTGGAGGGCAGGCGCGACAACCCCGCCGAACTGATTGGCATGATGGTGGGGCTGCGGCTTGCCGAGGTGGCGATACGACCCGGCGCTGCGCCATCGCCTCAGGCGCTGCGCCTCAACCAGGTCACACTCGCCAATATGGCCGGCTCGAAGGCTTTCTCCAATCCCTCAGCGGCGGCGAGCCATGCGCTGGGGGCCGGCGTCGCGTGCACGCTGTTCGATCTGTTCGTCATCGATCGCCTTGTGTCGGGCG
The DNA here is from genome assembly GCA_035701785.1 of Acetobacteraceae bacterium. Classification (GTDB taxonomy): domain Bacteria; phylum Pseudomonadota; class Alphaproteobacteria; order Acetobacterales; family Acetobacteraceae; genus JAMXLO01. Next base: position 7,900 of record DASSRN010000253.1, read on the forward strand.
AGGACGAGATGCAGATGGACAATTGGGTCAGAACATTGGGCGGCAATCTGGATGACGAGGCCCGCGGCAAGCTGCGTGAGGCTCTCGCGCACTCCCGACAGGTGCTTGTTCCGATCCTGCAGGCGCAAGGTGTGTTCTGACGCCTACGCGGTTGTGTAAAGCTCGCTTCGCGTTGTGCCTGTGGTATAAGCCCGCTGCTTATGGAGGACTGGCTGTGCGGACCCTGATCGCTCCCATCATCGCTGCGCCGCTGTTGCTTGGCAGTCTGACGGCGTTCGCGCAGGGAACCAAATCTGCGGACCAGATCATCAACTCGCTGCGCCCGACCGGCAATCTGGCGGCCGGCGGCACGCGGGGCATCCGGCTGGCGGCGCCCAGTGGGGATGCGGCGGCCGCACCCGTGCCCGCACCGGCGGCGCCAACTCCGGCACAGCATCCGCGTGTCGCGTCGAACAAGTCGGCGGCTGTGCCCGCGGCTACGGCGCAGCCGACCGCGCCGTCGGTCGACCTGACCGTCAACTTCGCCAACGGTTCTGCCGAGTTGACCCCGGAGGCGATCCAGACTTTGGATGAGCTGGGCAAGGCGCTCGCGAGCAAGGACCTGGAAGGCTTCCGCTTCCGGATCGAGGGGCACACCGATACGGTGGGCTCACGCGAGTACAATCGGGCACTGTCCGAGCGGCGTGCCGAGGCCGTGGTTGCGTATGTCACAAAGACCTTCGGCGTCGATGCGAGCCGCCTTCAGGCGGTCGGCATGGGCGAGGATGGACTGCTGGTGCCGACGCCGCCGCAGACGTCTGAGCCGCGCAATCGCCGTGTGCAGGTGGTCAATATCGGCACCTGAAACGGGGCGCCGACGGCCGCCCGGGCATGAGGTTGCCAGACCCGGATAGTGACGAAACGATCCGTGTCTTGCCCATGCCGCGTCCGCGGCGCTCGCCGGTTGTTGTTGCCCTAGCCGCGTTGGTGCTGGCGGCTGGCGTCGGCGCTGCCGGCGTCTGGTGGTTGCTGCACCCTGCGGACGTGGCGCCTGCAGGGGCCGCTTCGGCGCTGGTGCAGCCTGCCACGTCACCAGCGTTCGAAGTCAGGACCGCGAATGAAGCGGAAATCGCGGAGAACGTCCCGACGTCGCTGAGCGTGTTCCGTCTTGCCGACAACCCACGCATCCTGGTGCTCGATTTCGCGTCGCTGTACGAGCAGGGCAGGACACTGAACCGCATGGCGGCGTTCGTGGAAAAAGCAAGGCAGCCGCACGATCGTCCATTGACCGATCAGGAACTGGACGCGGCCGTGCATGCGCAAGGCAGCACGGTGGAGACTTACTACTTCGGCCACGACTATGCCGCGTCCTCGCTGGCGCAGTTCTACGCGCTCGCGGAAGGCATGCACATCGCTCTGGATCCGCAGGAGGAGAAGCTTCGCGCTTTGCTGCAGCAGGAAGGCATGCTGGCGCCGGGCGTCGCTGCCGCACTGATCTCGGTGCCGGCGGCCGGATCCGATCCGCTGATCACCGCCGTGGCGCGGCGCGCGATCCTGCGCCATGAACTGTCGCACGGCGAATTCTTCAGCAATCCCGACTATGCCCAATATGTGCGGCGCTTCTGGATGACGGAGCTTACCGGCGAGGAACGAGGGGCGGTCAGGGCTTTTCTCGGGCGTCAGGACTACGACGTGCGCGAGGAAGAACTGATGTACAACGAGATGCAGGCATACCTAATGTTCACCCGCGACCCGCTGTTCTTCGCGCCGGACATGATCGCCATGAGCCCTGGGCGCCTGGCGGATCTCCACCAAAGGTTTCTTGCCGGGATGCCGGCGGGATGGCTTCGAGATCTGCTTGCATCGCTGGACACGCGGTAGCGCCGTTCTACGGCAGGGCTTCCAGCGTGACGGCGGCTCCTGCAAGACGCCCGTTCCGCTGACTGAGAGCATCAATGGCGGCCTGCAGATCGCGCACGTATGTCTCAGCCTTCTCCTGATTGTCAGGGCGGCGATCGAAAAGCTGTTCGGACGACGCGACCGCGATAATCATGTCGGTCCCGTATGGTTCGCCGATTACCCAGGCCGGGTTGCCCAGTGTGACCGGCTCGCCGGGGGCGAAGGTGTGCGGCGGGTCGGCGGTCAGCGAATTCTTTCGGTCGGCCTGCTGTGGATACAGATGTTGCACTGACCCGTCATGGGCGATGTAGTCCACCCGTAGTCGGCTGGGGAAGTCCGGCATGACCAGCTTGACGCGCACCGCCTCGCCGTCATGCAGTCGCGACTTGCCCTCCATCTGTAGTCTCAGGCGGGGTCCGTTCATGTCACCGAACGGTGGCACGATGCGGTGCAGCGCCGTCATTACCGGACAGAACACGCGTGCGACGCTATCGACCTGCCAGTCGGTCTCGGAGGGTGGCACGATCGGCAGCAGGCTCTGCCGTATATCGCCGTGGCCGGCCACACCATTGAGCGTGACAGTGCCGCTCTCGCCGACATCGCCGCCGAGCAGCGCGCAACTTTGACCACTCGCCCACTGTGCGACCCGACGCCGCAGCGCATCCAGTTCGGCCGCGCTTGGCTTCTGCACTGCCGGCGGAGGCGGCGGCTGTGGCATCGGTGCCGGGATGGCCGGCGGAGGCGGTGCAATCATCGCCTGTGTCGAAGGTGCTGGCGTGGTGGGCGGTACAACAGGTGTTGGCGGAGCGATCTGAGGCTGCACAAACGGGGCGGGCGATGGCGTCGTCGTGGTCGTGCTGGGTGTGACCTTGCCTGGCGCGGGCGTGACGGTCGGTTCGGCCACAGGCGGCGTGACTGATGTGGGCTGAACAGGTGAGGTGCTGCTGGTAGCCACTGCCACGGGGGCCGAACCGTGGGTGCGCGACAGGAACCACCACGCTCCACCGCCTGTGGCTGCCAGCAGTAAAATGGCCGCAGCGGCGGCAATGGGCATGCTGGACCGCTTGGGGACAGGCGCGGCGGCTGGCCGCGAGGGCGCGGGTTCGCTGCTGCGCACTGCTGGCTGGCGGGGCGGCGAAGCGGCCACCAGCGTCGTCTCCTCCGCGGCGATCACCGGTGCCGCTGGTTTCGTCAGCGCCGTCTGCATCGCTTCGGCGAAAGCGCTGGCAGTCGGGAACCGGTCCTCCGGCCGCTTCGCCATAGCGCGTCGCACCACGGCGTCGAAGGGCGGTGGTGCGGTCACCGACAGCTCCGAGGGTGCCGGCGGGTCGGTGTTCAGCACCTTGTGCATGATCGCCGACATGCCGCCCTCGAACGGGCGCTCGCCGGTCAGCAGCTGATACAGCAGCACGCCCGAGGAGTAGATGTCGGTGCGGGCATCGACCACCTGCGCCATGAACTGTTCAGGCGACATGTAGGCAGGCGTGCCCAGCAGCGTGCCAGCCTGGGTCATCGAGCTGCTTTCGATCCGCGCGATGCCGAAATCAGCGATCTTGGCCTGGCCGGTGCTGGTCAGCATCACGTTGGCGGGCTTGATGTCGCGATGCACCACGCCGCGCTCGTGGCTGAACTGCAGCCCCGACAGCAGGTCCTGCATCACGCGGATCGTGTCGGCCAGCGCGAAGCGTTCGTTCTTGTCGAGCAGCGCCTTCAGCGAAGGCCCGTCCACGAACTCCATGACGATGTAGGCGAGGTCGCTGGTCTCGCCATAGTCGTACACCCCGACGATGTTCGGATGGGTCAGTCGCCCGGCGGCCTGCGCCTCGCGACGGAAGCGGGCCAGGGCATCCTCAGTCTCGGGGTCGGCATTCTCGGGCAGCCTGACGGTCTTGATCGCGACGCGACGGGCGATGATCGGGTCCCAGCCCTCGTACACGGTGCCCATGGCACCACGACCGAGGGCCCGCTTTATCTCGTATTTGCCGAGAGCCTCGATCGTCTCCATTCCGCCTTCGGGTGTGCCTCCTGGCGGCGCTTATAGACCGGCGAGGCTTCGGCGCGAAACGAGGTTCATGGCACCCGCAACGGCATGCTCGCCACCCTCGCCGATGACCGCGAAAGGTGCCCAGAAGAACGGGTGCGCAATCTCTGCCGGCAGGCCTTTGCCAGCGTCTGCCAGAATCGCGACCTGTGCCTCCTTCAGCGCGCCGGCGACGCCAAGGCTCGGGTTCTCGCGCATACGTCGCAGCATATCGGCAACCAGGAAGGCGGCGACCTGGTCGTTCACCGCCCAATGGGTCACCGCTAGCGACCGCGCGCCGGCGTAGAAGAAGGCGCGCGCCAGGCCGGACAGGCTCTCGCCCGCCGTGGTGCCGCCCGGTCCGCCCGAGTTGCATGCCGACAGCACGACCAGATCGGCGTCGAGGTCGAGGCCGACGACTGCCGATGCGGTCAGCAGCGCGCCCGAGGCGCTGGGTGCATTGGGCGGCGCCGAGGTGATGATGGCGGGCTCGCTCTGGCAGCGCAGCTCAGCCGGCAGCAGGGCGTGCGTCGAGAACTGCAGGATGCGGAAATCCTTCAGCCGTGCCTTCAGCACTGCATCGGCGGTGAACGCCGATCCCAGCAATTCGTCGGACGGGTCCGCGCCCAGCAGGGCACGCGCCGCGTCCAGTTCCTTGCGGGCGTAGGGCAGGGGCGGCAGGCTCGCCAGCAGCTTAGCGCTCTCCGCGCAGCCAGGCCCGTTGAAGGTGCGTTCTGCCTGCGCCAGCGTGACCGGATGGAAGTCGCCGAAGCCGAACCATGGATGCGTGGCGCGCGACCCGCCGGCGACCTTGCGCAACGACACGAAGTTGGACGGCGCCGGCACGTGGGCGAGTGTGAACTTGCGCAGCAGCCACGGCGCATCGGCAAGGCTGGAGGCACTGGCCGGCCCGGTCAGCAGCACCTCGAATGGCAATGAAAGCAATGGTCCCGCGGGCGCTACCACCAGCGCCTTTACGCCATCCAGCGAGCCGGCGAGTTTGCCGAGAGTGAGTTGGTACAGCGCCTGTGCATCGGCGGTGTCGAAGCTGGGCAGGCCGGCGGTGGTCAGCTCGATGCCGGCGCGTACCCGTCGCACCAATTCGCCCACCTGGGCCTGGCCGGCATCGATGCGCGATAATGCGATGGTGCCATTGCGCAGCAGGAAGACGTAACCGTCGTTCTGGCTCAGCGTCATCGAGGCGAATGCCTCGTCGGGATGCAGCGCTGCAAAGACTTCCTGCGCCGGCACAACCTGCTGCACCAGTTGGCCGTAGTTGGGCGACGCGGCCTGCAATGCTGCATCGGCGTCGGCGAGCGCGGCCTGTGCGTCGCTTATCTGCTTGTCGAGGTCGTTCACTGCCTCGGCACTGGGTCGACCGCCGCCACCCTGGCGTTGCGCCTCGGCCAACTCGTCGCGCTGACGGTACAAGTCGGATAATCGCGCCGACGCATCCTGGCGATGGCGGATCGCTTCCGCCACCTTGGGGTCGCGAGCGTTCTCCGACAGTCTTGCCGTCGCCTGAGCAATCTGCTGGCTGGTGATGCCGCCTTGCGCAAGCTGCGCCGCGACGAACATCTCGGCCAGCAGCGCCTGGTCCTTCTGCTTCTCCGCCGCGGCGGCATAGGCGTCGAGGCAGGGCGCCATCAGCACCGATGTGGTGCCGGCCTTCAGTGCAGCCAGCGACTGCACGGCGTTGCGACAGATCGGCAGCGCCGAATCGCCGCGACCGGCTTTCGCCAGCTGGACTGTGCGCAGTAGGTAAGTATCGGCCTGGGGTTTCGAGCCTGGCAGCGAACGATCGAATGCTGCGGTCGATTGCAGCAGATCGGAGAGAGCCTGGTCGTCCAGCCCCTGCGCCGCAGCGGCGATCCCGCTGGAGCGGTACAGGCGTGCGGTCAGCAGCGGCCGCGACAAACCATTGCCGCTGGCGAGATCAGTTGCCGATTGCAACAGGGCATTCGCTTCGTCGCCACGCCCCATCAATCGGAGCGTGATTGCGCGG
>DASSRN010000254.1:0-7082 GCA_035701785.1 Acetobacteraceae bacterium
CGGCTCGCACGCCGGCGCGGGCTGAAGCCATGAGCCGACGGATCCATCTCGCGCTGGTGCTGCTTGGGCTGGTCGTCATCTGGCAGTCGCTGTTCCTCTATGCCGGCGAAGAGGCGCTTAACAGTCCGATCCAAACCGTACAGGCCACCGCGAAGCTGCTGGGCACCGCACTGTTCTGGAGCAACTTCGCCGAGACCATGCGGGCGTTCGGCCTGGCACTCGCCATCGCCATCGGTGGCGGCATTTCACTCGGCGTCTGGTTGGGCTTCAGCCGCGCATCGGGCGAATTGTTCGTGCCGATGCTGATCGGCTTTGCCTCGATCCCGAAGGTGGTGCTGTATCCGCTGGTGCTGCTGGCCTTCGGTCTCGGCATCTCCGCCCGGGTGGCGTTCGGCGCGATGTTCGGCATTCCGCCGATCGCGCTGTCCACCATCGGTGCGGTCGCCGCGATCCGCCCAGTGCTGATCAAGCTGGGCCGCGTGCTGCGCCTCGATACGCTGGCGATGGCCCGCATCGTGCTGGTGCCCGCGGTGCTGCCGGAAATCATGACCGGCGTGCGCCTTGGCTTTTCGGTCACGCTGATCGGCACCATCCTGGGCGAGATGTTCGCCGCACGACGCGGCCTGGGTTATCTGCTGATGACCGCCATCGGCCTGCACGATGTGTCGCTTATCATGTCGCTGACCTTCGTGCTGACCACGCTCGCGGTGTGCGCCAGTGCTGCGCTGCTGAGCCTGGACCGCCGGCTGCGCGAGCGGTTCTGAACTACAGCAGCCGCACGGTCTCGCCGATCCGCGCCGAGAGCACCACTGCCTCGAACACCTCGACGCCGTGCAGCACCTGTTCGATGGGTGTCGGGAACGGCTGATTGCTCTCGACGCTGGCGGCGAATGCTTCCAGTTCGGCAGCCAGCATGTTGAAGCCCGGCGTCTCGGTCACCTGCGGCGCGCCGCCGGTGGCGGCGACGAAGCGGAATGTCTGCATCGGGTGGCCGATGATTTCGGCCAGGCCCTCGGTGCCGTACACCGCCATCCGGTAATTGGGCGCAGCGACGACCGAGCAGAAGATGTGCCCTGACGCGCCGTTCTCGAATGTGAGCAGGATGTCTGTGGTGTCGTCGCTGTGTTGCGCGGCACGGCGCGTCACCCGCGCGTATACCGATGCCACGCGACCAGCCAGATCGATCATGCCATCGACCAGATGCACCCCGCTTGCCGTCATCGCACCACCGGGCGCTTCTTCGCTCTGCGCGCGCCAGGCGTCCTGTGCATATTCCAGCCCGTGCAACGCCGTCTGCTCGGCACTCAGCGTGACAAGTGTGCCAAGCCGCTGGTCGCGCACGGCCCGTCGCAGCAATGCCATCGATGGATGGAATCGCCGGTTGTAGCCGACCGCGAGCACCACGCCCGCGTCGCGCGCCACCTCCGCCGCTGCGTAGGCATCGACAGTCGACAGCGCGAGCGGCTTTTCCACGAACACCGCCTTGCCGGCCTGCGCGGCGCGCATGACCTGCGCGGTGTGCTGCGTGTGCGGCGTCGCGTACACGACGGCGTCGATCGCCGGATCGCGCAGGACCGCATCCAGGTCGCCGATCCAGTGCAGCCCGCGTTCGCGGCAGTACTCCGCGACGGTCTCGGCAGTGCGCGTGTGCGCCGTGGTGAAGCGGATCTGCTGGCTGTCGCGCACCGAATCGACAAGGTTCCGGCCCCACCAGCCGAGGCCGACGATGGCGGCGCGGATCATGCGTGTACCTGCTTCTGTCCGGTCCGCGTCGCCTCGGTGATCATGTCCAGCATCCGGTGGCGCGCTATCGCCGCGTCGAAATCGGGATACGCTGCGGTCTCGCCGCGGATCGCCTTGCCAAGCGCGGCGTATAATTGGGCGACGTTGTACGGCGAGTCCTGCGGCACGCCCTGTGGCACCCAGCGATACTTCGCCGGCACCCGCATCTCGACCAGGTCCTTATCCAAGCCACGCGCGCCGCGCACGGCGAGTTCCTGCCGCTGCGTCGAGGCGCGCATCGTGGCACACAGCGCGAGATCGCCGTCGGTGCCGTGGATCTCGCACAGGAACTCCTGGCCGCGCTTCATGCCGCCGCGCACCTGCGCCGACACCACGGTGCCGTCGCCGACGATGCCGCTGACCACAAGCTGGTCGGGTACATCCTTGGCCACCATCTCGCCGGTGCCGTCGAGCGGAATGCGGTCGCGCTGACTCACTGCGAATGCCGACAATTCACGGAACTCGCCAAGGCAGTGGCACAGCAGGTCGAGATTATGTCCGCCGGTGATCGTCATCAGGTTGGCACCGTTGGCGAGCGACGCCTGATACGCGCGATCCAGCGTCGCGCCCCAGCCGGCCGCGTTGACGAACAGCGTGGCAGACAGTGGCTTGCCGATATAGCCGTCGGCGATCAGGTCCTTCACATAGTTGATCGATGGCGACACGCGGCCTTGCAGCCCGACGGCGTGGCGCACGCCGGCGCGCTGTGCCGCATCGCGCATGCGCGTGGCCTCGGCCGTGTCGCGGCCGAGGGGCCATTCCGAATAGACGTGCTTGCCGGCCTCGACCGCCGCGATAACCGGCGCGAAGTGGTCGGGCACTTTCACGCATACCGTGACCAGATCGACGTCAGGATGCTGCGCCAACTTCGCCGCATCCGCGAACGCCAATGGCACGCCGTAGTGCTTCGCGGCGGCATCGGCCGATTCCTGGCGTGTGGTACACAGCGCGACTATCTCGAACTCCGGCAGCGCCTGCAGCGCCGGCATATGCGCGATCGACGAAAAGCCGCGATTGGGCGTCACGCCGACCATGCCGACGCGGATCCTGTCTGCCATGCGCTTTCCTCTCAGCCTGTGCGGTTGCTGCCGGGCAGCCCGCTGGGAAACAGATTGGCCGCCAGCAGTCCGCCATCCACGTCGAGTGTCGTGCCGGTGATGTAGCCGGCGAGATCGGATGCCAGGAACAGTGCCGCCTTGCCGATATCGTCGGTGGTGCCGCGTCGGCGTACCGGCAGCAGGCTCTGCGCATAACGTTCCGCGCGCTGGGGCGTATCGTAAAGCCGCGGCGTGATGATGTGCCCCGGCGCGATGGCGTTGACGCGGATGCGATGCGGCGCCCATTCCACCGCCATGGTCTGCACCAGGCTGATCAGCCCGGCCTTGGCCGCGCCATAGGCGCCGCGCATCGGGCTCGACCGCTGGCCATCGATCGATGCGATGCCGACGATGGCGCCAGGTATGTCGCGCCTGATCATGCTCGCGGCGACCTCCCGCGCGCACAGGAAGAAGTAGCGCAGGTTGAGATGCTGCTGCTGGTCCCACACCGCGGCGGTGGTGTCGAGCGGCGAACCCCACGCTGCCGCGCCGACGATCGACACCATGACGTCGATGCCGCCGATCTGCTGTTCGACTTCGGCGACGATCTGCGGCACCTGCGCATCGTCGAGCACGTTGCCGATCACCGGCAGGCCACGCCGGCCCAGTTCGCCGACGATGCCCGCCACGCGTTCGGCGCGCTCGCGTTCGATGTCGATCACCGCCACGTCGCAGCCGGCACGCGCCAGGAAGCGCGACGTGCTCTCGCCCATGCCCTGGCCGCCGCCGATCACCATCGCCCGCTTGCCGGTCAGGCCGAACAGGGACGCTTCCTCTGCCATGCGTTCGTCGCCTCGTTGTGCTGATGCAGGCGAGCAGGAATTGTGGTCCGCTGCAAGGCAATGCATCTCCGCCGCTACCTGCTTGTCGTCGCGTTGTTGCTGGCATCGCTGCGCGTCGGCGCGGCCGAAGAGGAGGCGATTCCGCCGGAAGAATGGCTGATCGCGCAGAGCGCGCTGTGCAGCGCTGCGATCGTCGAGGCTGAGAAGCGACACCATCTACCGGCTGGCCTGCTGGAATCGATCGCGCGGGCAGAGAGCGGGCGGCCGATCACTGCGATGAACGATGTGCGACCTTGGCCGTGGACGATCGATGCTGATGGTGCGGGTCTGTTCCTCGACAGCAAGGCTGCCGCGGTTGCCTGGGTCACCCAGCAGACGTCGCGCCACAAATACATCGATGTCGGCTGCCTTCAGGTGGACCTGGCGATCCATCCGCACGCCTTCGCCTCTCTGGAGGAGGCGTTCGACCCGGCGGCGAATGCCGACTACGCCGCGCGCTATCTGTCGGAGCTGTATCGCGGCGAGGCGGGCGGCAACTGGAACATCGCGGTCGGGCTGTATCATTCGCACGCCACGATGCTCGCGGCGGATTATCGCGATCGTGTCGCGATTGCTGGCGCCCGGATCCTGCGGGGCGTGCTGGAGCCGGTGCCGCTCTACGTCCGTGCGATCCGCGCCGGCACCTTGCGGGTTCCTTCGGGCTCCGGGCGCTCGACGCCGATCAACGTGAACCGCCAGCCCGCAGCGCACGGACACCGCCGGCTGTCCGGCTGCCAGGTTGCGCGGATACTGGGGCCATATCTCAATGGCGGCGCGAACAGCGAGAAGTGCGAACGGTGAAGACTTCGTGTGACGAAGCAAGCAAGTCATACACAGAGTTTCACAAAGTGCACACAGAGTTGCACCGAGAGAATACCACTCTCGTGAAACTCCTTGCGTGGAACTCTGTGTATGACTTGGTTAAGCGTCAAGGCCGCACTGCCGGTGTCTCCATTGCAAGGCCGTTGGCGCGTGCGCCGAGATACAGCTCCAGCTCCGTCATCTCCAGCGAGCCCGGCGCAAACGATTCGGCGCGAACGCCGACCATACAGTTGCGGATACGCCGCTCCAGCGACCCCATGGCCTGCCATTCCAGCCGGTATTCGGGGTAGCCGTTCGGATGCCCCTGCGGAATCACCGCGCCCGCAAGCCGCTGCCCAGCCTGCGCATCGTGGCACTGCGCGCAGGCGAGATTGAGCTGGCCCTCACGCGCGGCGAACAGCGCCCTGCCCGCCTCGTAGAACGGCCGCGCCGCGCCGTCGGTCGCCACCTGCATCGGCAGCCCGCGCGACTGCAAGCCGACATACGCGGCAAGCCCCAGCAGCGCGTCACTCTCCGGCGTGAGCGGTTCGGCCTCCTGCCGCTCGACGCGGCACTGTTCGATGCGCTGCATCAGCGTGAGCGGGCGCCCCATGCTCGCATCGAACAGCGGATAACGTGCGGCCACCCCGCGCATGGTCGCCGGCGCATCGCCATGGCAATCGGCGCAGCTTCGGCCGGCACGGCCAACGCGCTCGCGCCACAGCGCCTCGCCCTGCTGCACCCACAGGAAGCCGGGGTTGCTCGCATCGTCGTCCTGCATCGCACGGGTTTCCGGACTCGCGTCCTGGTAGCCGGACCGCTTCTCGCCCGCGGCCATCAGCAGCAGCGCCGCCAGCGCCAGGCGCCCCCTCATGCGACGGTGACGCTGGCCGTCTCGGTCTGCACCGTGCCGTGGTCATCGGTGAAGGTCATCGTCAGCGTGCCGCTCTCCTGCACCACAACCGCGAACGACAGGAAAGGATTGGCGGCGATCGCCGGGAACAGCTCCGCGCTCAGCACCTCCTCGCCGTTGAACGCGCAGACGAAGCTGTTGATGATGTCGCGCGGGATCGCCTGGCCCATCGCGTCGCGCCGCTGTCCGCTCTCCATCGGGTGCGAGATCAGCAGCTTCACGTCGAACGGCTCGCCCCGCTTCACCTGCTTCGGCACGTTGATCAGCATGCGGACCATGGCGCCCTCAGTTGTCGATGCATGCGGCGAGCGTGACCAGCAGGTCCACGCTGTCGCGCCAGCAGCTTCCGTCGGCGAGCTTTGCCACCGCGATCACCGTCTGCGACGTGGCAAGCCGGATGCGCGTAGCGAAGCGCGGTGCGCCGGCACGTGGGCCGAAGCGCAGGCTGAGCACATGCGGCAGCGGATTGCCTTCGGCGAATACGTCGATGCTTCGGACGTCGCCCACCGGCACGGCAACGCTCACCGTCATGCCGACCGAGTTGCCGTTCTCCACCATCACCGGCAGGTCGAGCTTCACCCTCCCGTCCTGCAATGGCGCGTCGCCCACCAGGTCGGCGATGAGTGCGGCGACCTGCGCCGGCGTGGCGCGCGCGATCGGAGCAGGCGCCAGCGGCACGATCAGACCGGCGCCGCCCAGCACCAGGAAGCGGCGTCTCATCAAGGCGTGCGCAGCGTGGCCAGGAACGCCACCACGTCCTCGATCTGCTGTGCGCTGAGTGCCGGCCTGCCCTGCCACGCCTGTCCCACCCGGTTGAGCCCGTCCACCACATAATACGGCGGCATCACCGTGTCCGGGTTCAGTTTCCTGGCATCGACCAGCCGCAGGCGGATCTGCCCGGGACTGAGCCGCGAGCCGACGCCATCCAGCGACGGGCCGATGGTGCCTTGCAGATGCGGCGCGGGGAACGGGCCGGCATGGCACAGCAGGCAGGCACTGAGCTGGCGGTCCTCGACGATCGCCCGACCGCGCACCGGGTCGGCGGGTGCGTCGGTCAGCGGCGTGTCGAGCGCGTCGGCGGCGGCCACGATCATCGGCGCGGCCAGCAGCATCGCGATGGCATCAGCCGAACGTCTCGCGGGTGATCGTTGTGAACCACGCATCGGCGTACTCGGCTTCCTTCGCGCGCGTCTCGGCCGGCGCGTCGAGCGGGCTGGTGCCGCCGGCGCCCTCGACATCAGTGAGCTGGCCGTTCACCGGATGATAGACGCCCGCCACCGAGATCGCGGTGCGCGGCGCCACCAGGCTGTAGCAGGTGTTGATCAGGCGCGGTTCGGCGGCCGTCTCGCCGGCCAGCAACTGCACCACCGCCTCGGCGCACACCTTCGCCTGAGCATTGGCGGCGAACGCGGATTTCGGCATCGCGCCGGCGATCGCGGCGTCACCGATGACGTGGATGTTGGGCTGGAGCTTCGATTCAAAAGTGACCGGATCGATCGGGCACCAGCCGGTGCGGTCCGCCACGCCGGCTGCCGCCGCAATGGCACCGGCGCGCTGCGGCGGGATGACGTTGCCGACATCGGCCTTGTGTGAGCCGAAGTCGGTCTCGAACGTGTTGGTCGCGGGATCGACGCGGGTGACCTTGCCACCGTCGGACAGCGACACCCA
>DASSRN010000255.1:0-19862 GCA_035701785.1 Acetobacteraceae bacterium
CGATCCGCGCGGTCGCCCAGCCGGTGCCGTCCGATACCTTGGCGGTCACGTGGCCCCACGGGTCGACGATCAGCGAATGCCCGTAGGTGAAGCGTGCCTCGCCTTTGCCTTCCAGGTGCTTCCCCCAGGTGGCTGGTGCCGCGAACCAGCACTGCGTCTCGATCGCGCGCGAACGGATCATCACCTCCCAGTGGTCCTTGCCGGTGGCGAGCGTGAATGCCGAGGGCAGGAAGATCACCTCGGAGCCTTGCTCGCGCAGCTTCCAGAACAGGTCGGGGAAGCGCAGGTCGTAGCAGATCGCGCAGCCGACCTTGGTGTCGCCCGCCTGGTAGGTCACCACCTCGTCGCCGGCGCCATACGTGTTGCTCTCGCGATAGCCGGTGCCATCGGGGGCGACGATGTCGAACAGGTGCATCTTGCGGTAGCGCGCGATCTCCTGGCCGTCCGGATCGAACACCACGGTGGTGTTGAACAGCTTCTCCTCTCCCTTCTCGATGATCGAGCCGCCGTGGACGTGCACTTTGGCTGCCCGCGCCCTCTCGCGCAGGAACTCGTAGGCCGGCCCGCCGGGCTGGTTGGAGCCCTTCGCCGGCAGCAATTCGGCATTGGCGTTGCGCACCGCGCGATCGCCGCCAAGGCTGTCCCACACCTCGGGCAGCGAGACGATGTCGGGGCGGTCGGCCTCGACTGCCTCGCCGATCAGGCGGCGCGCCTGGGCGATGTTCTCGTCCTTGTCGGCGCCCGGGTTCATCTGGACGACGCTGATGCGCATCGTGGACTCCGCCAGTTGGTTCGGCGGGCAGAAAAACCGAAGCCCGCCCCGGACGCAACCGGGCGCTATTGCCGCGGCCAGTTCACCCTGGGCTCCGACCGCCCACCCGGCTGGCGGCGGGCGCTGGCCCGTGCCCCCGGTTCCCCCTCATCGATATCGTGTGCGGCCGGCGGGATCGGCGGCCGCGTCACCACCGGAGGCTCGCGCCGCGGCTGTACGCGCGGCTCCGGCGAGTAGATCTCGTCGTAGTCGGCGATGCGGCCGGCTTCCGGCAAGCGCAGCGACAGATGGCGGATCTCGCCCTGGATCTCGTCCAGCCGCGCCTCGATCACGTCGAGCCTGCCCTTCACGCCGATCACGCTGAACGGCATGAACAGGAAGGCCAGCGCGTACAGCAGCAGCGGCACCAGCAGCACGATCGGCACCCACCACGGGAGCCAGTCGGGCAGAGCGAAGGGCAGCGTCATGTCAGGACGCGGCTAGGCCGGCCCTCCGGTGTTGGGCGGCGTCTTCCAGGCGAGCGGATTGTCCATACGACCGGTCTGCAACGCATCGACCACCTTGTTCCACTGCTCCTGCTCGGGGGAGAGCCTGGCGAAGAACCTGGCCGTCTCGATGGCCTGGAAAATGTCTTCCCGCTGCTGGTAGAGCATCTGCGCCAGCTGGACGGGATCGTCGCCCGGATCCGGCCCGATCGCGCCGGCCTGCTTCATTTTGTCTTCCGCCGCGATGCAGGCCTGGTCGAACGGCAGGTCGCAGATATCGACCAGGAAGCAGACCATCCGATACGGATCGACCGCGCCGCCATCCTCCGGGTAGCCCAACAGGTATTTGCGGCCGTAGGTCTCACGATCCGATTCCGCCTCTGCCTTGATCTTGTCGGGCAGGCCACCGGTCGCACCCGCCATGGCGAAATAGCGCGTCGCGGCCAGGAACCTGATCGCTTCCCAGCTTTTGCCCTGGTACGCATAGCGCAGCGAGGAGATGACGAGTTGCTCGGCCTCTCCGGAGCGTGGAGCATCGGACATCGTTCGGCCACCCACTCGGTTTGGATGCGCCGATGATAGCCGCAGCCACCGGTGCGCACAATTCGAGGAGCCGGTGCTGCTGCGCTATCCGCGGCGCATTCCGTGGTGCACGAAGCCGAAATGATGCGACGGGAAGCGGCGCGGGAAGGCGGCGCCGAAGCCCACCAGGATCCCACCGTCGAACCACGGACCGTAGAACCCGGGATAGGGATACGGGTAGCCAAGGGGGCCATACGGCCAGAACGCGGTGCTTGACTGCAGGGAGTTGCCGCTGGCGCTCATGCACTGCGCGTAGGCGATATCATAGCCGAGTTGCAGTTGCGCCGTGGTCGGCGCTGCTGTCCCGGCTGGCGCCGGCGCGGCCAGCTGCTCCTGGGCATAGCCGCGGCAGCGGGAGTCCTCCTGCTGGAACTGGGCGAGATCTTTGCCCGGTGGAGGAAGAGCCACAATGTTGGGACCGGTTGGAGCCACAGCCGCACAGTTACAGACGGCCACCGCTATACTTAACGGGAGGAACGAACGGAGCAGCGCGCGTCGCCTCAGATCGACAGCCGCTGTGCCGCCGCCAGCGCGTCGTGCGCTGTCTGGAGTTCTTCCTGCATCACCTGAAGCTCCTCCAGAGCGACGCTGAGCTCCTGCCGCAAGCCTCCGTCTTCGTGTGTCACCGGGGTCTGCTTCGACGCCGCCGCAAGCAGTTCGAGGATGCGGGTCTCAGCCTGAGCCCGGAGCCCTGACTGCGTGCGGAGCTCCGCCTCGAGTTTCGCATTGGCGCTGGCGAGCTCTGCGACCCGGGCCTCCATGTCTTCGATGGCGACGCGCGCCTGTTCCAGCTCGCCATGCAGGTCGGCTACGCTGTGCGCGCCGTCAGCTTCGCTTGTCATTGCGCCTCCAGAAATGTCGTGCCCTGCGCGATGATACTCTGGCACACCCGCAAGGCCGCTTGTCTCCGCCGATACGCTTCATCCTGCGATACGAACACCGGCTCCTGCGCCCTGATCTCGCGTTCGATCCACATCCGTGGACCCTCATTGACCGTGGCGCCCCGCCTGATCGCCTCGGCGGCAAGGTCGTCGTCCCGGATGATCAGCGAGTTGGGACACGTGCAGGCCGACGTAGTCAGCTTGGCGGAGTCAACCACGACGATGCTGCCGCGGCGCTGGCGGATCGCACCAGCGCGCTGCAGGGCCTGCAACGTCACGCTCACGCCAGCCCGCCTCACCCCAAGCATCTCGGCCAGGAAGCCGTGGGTCACGGGTATGACTTCGCCGATACACTCTGAGAAGCGCAGCAGCCAACGGGCGCACCGCTGCGAGAGTGTGTGATGGGCATTGCAAGCCGCAAACAGCTCCACCTGTCCCAGCCGCTGTCGCAGCTGGTCCAAGTACGCGTTGCGCACCACCACCTGTCGCAGCATTGCCTCCTGGAACATCTGCGCCGGGATCTCTGTGACAGCCGCGGGACCGACCGCGCGATAGTGCGGGCGGCCACCCCCTACACCGGGATGGAAGCTGAACAGACTGCCCTCGCTCAGCAAGCCGACGCATGTCAGGGGCGTGTGATCCAGCGCAATCGACATCGCCACCAGGCCGCTCTCGACCACGCAGGTGTCGGCCATGCGATTGCCATCCGGCTCGATGAGAGCGCCGGGAGCATACTGCCGTCTCCTCTCCAGTCGCGGCCTGGCTGTCTGCTGCTGGTCCGACATCATGTCACCTGCGCGTGAAGGAAACTCAGTCGAGACGCAGAGGTCTTGCCTTCGGCGATGGCCTGGTCAGTCGGCCACTCCATCGCCCAAGGCGAAGAACTTGGCGGCACGCTGAAATAACGGAATATTCCTATCATGCGTGTATCGGGTTTACAATCGGATCGCGGGTCATTGAACAGTCCTTGCAATTACCAACCCGCGGTTTGCTGGCCGGCACAACCCTCAATGCAAACGGTTTTCGGGATACCTGCGCTGCAATTGCTGACGGCATAGTGATGCCGCCTCACGTGGTGAGTATCGTCCTGCTCGCGGCACTGCTGCATGCCGGCTGGAATGTTGCGGTCCGCGCGGCGGGCGACCGGCGGCGCGAGACGGCACTGCTGCTGTGTGGCGGCGGCGTCATAACGATCGTAGTACTGCCGTTTCTCGGCATGCCGGAACCCGCGTCGTGGCCTTATCTTCTCGTCTCTGCACTGCTCAATGGACTGTATTTCATCCTCATAGCCGAAGCCTATGCACATGGCGGTGTGGCGCTGGCCTACCCCCTGATGCGCGGTGCCGCTCCGCTGCTGACGCTGCTCGCCGGCTTGGTGCTACTTGGCGAGCAGGTGCCGCTACTTGAGAGTATCGGCATTGCGACGATCTGTGGCGGTGTGCTGTTGCTCGTTCGGCGACGAGGTGGTCGCGACGAAGCAGCTTCGGCTCGCTTTGCGCTGATCAACGCCGTCGTGATCGCGGCCTATACGCTGAATGACGCCGTCGGCGCACGCCTGTCCCAGGCGCCGCTCTCATACGCGCTGTGCCTGTTTCCGCTGTCCGCCATCCCGACGCTGCTGTGGCTGTGGCACCGCTCGACGGCACTGCACGTGCCGAACCTGCGCGAGGTGGCACGCGGGCTGGGTGGCGCGGGCGCCAGCGTGGGGGCTTATGCGCTGGTGCTGTGGGCGATGACGCAGGCGCCGGTCGCACCGGTAGCCGCGCTGCGCGAGACCGGCATTCTGATCGGCGTTGTGCTGGCACGCGTGTTCCTGGGCGAACGTCCAGGCAGGCGTGGCTGGGGCGGCGCCATCGCGATCGCCGCCGGCGCCGCCATTCTCCGCCTGGCGCGTTAAAGCGTGATGATCGGCGGCCGAATCGCCGGAGATCTGGATCACGCGATCAAACTCAAACAATGTATCAGCGCTGCCGCCTGCCCCACGCCTCGGTCAGCAGGCAGAGGATTTCGAACAGGATCGAGGCCCCGTTGAACGAGGTGATCGTGCCGACATCGAACGGTGGCGCCACCTCCACAAGGTCGCCGCCGATAAAGTCGATGCCGCGCAGCGCACGCAGCAGGCGCTGCGCCTCCAGCGCGGTGATGCCGCCCGCCTCCGGCGTGCCGGTGCCAGGCGCCTGCGACGGGTCGAGGCTGTCGATATCGAAGGTGAGATAGGTTGGGCCGCCGCCGGCCACCCGGCGTGCCTCTTCCGCGGCATACTGCCAGCCCTTGTCGTGGAACTCCTCCATGCCGAGTACGCGCATCCCGGAGCGCGTGGAGAAGCCCCACATGTCGGGATCGTTGGTGGTGCCGCGGATGCCGATCTGGATCACGCGCTTCGGGTCGAGCAGCCCCTCCTCCGTCGCGCGGCGGAACGGCGCGCCATGGTGGAAGCGCGAACCAAGATAGTCGTCGCCGGTGTCGCAATGCGCGTCGATGTGGATCATGCCGACCGGGCGCTGTGCTGCAACCGCACGCAGGATCGGCAAACTGATCGAATGATCGCCGCCGACCGACAGCGGCACCACCTTCGCCGCCACGATCGCCGTATAGAACGCAACGATCTCCTCCAGCGCGCCTTCCAGCGCATAGGGCTGCTCGATCCAGCAGTCGCCCAGATCGCGCACCCGCGCGGTGTCGAACGGGGCGATGCCGTGCGGGTGCAAGCGGCGCAGCAGCGAGGACTGGTCGCGCACCGCGCGCGGGCCGTGCCGTGCGCCGGTCCGGTTGGTGACGCCGCCGTCGAACGGCACACCGACGATGCCGATATCAGTATCGGCCAGCGACTCGGTGTGCGGCGTGCGGAAGAAGGTGGGCACCCCCGTGTAGCGCGGACGCGCCTGCGGATCGGTCATCTCCTGGTAGCGGGTGGGGCGCTTGATCGGGTCCATCGGCTGCTCCGTGCTGCGTTCGATGCGGACGAGACCCAACGGTGAACCCGACTCCGTCGGCCACGTTGAGGCCGGACCCAACATGGAGAGGATTCCCCATCATGGCCAGTGATTCCCTGAAGGGGCTGCGGATCGCCATTCTCGCCACCGACGGCTTCGAGCAAGACGAACTGCTGAAACCACGCCAGGCGCTGGATCAGGCGGGAGCCGACACCAAGGTGGTGTCGCCAAAGGACGGACGCGTACGCGGCTGGAAGTTCACCGACTGGGGCGACGAGGTCACGGTCGATGCACCGTTGGAGAGTGCTCAGCCGGACAGCTTCGATGCGCTGCTGTTGCCGGGCGGGGTGATCAACCCCGACAAGTTGCGCATGATGCCCAAGGCCGTTGCGTTCGTGCGGCACTTTTTCGATGCCGGCAAGCCGGTCGCCGCGATCTGCCATGGTCCGTGGACCATAGTGGAGGCTGGCGCGGCCAAAGGTCGGCGCATGACGTCGTGGCCGTCGCTGCGCACCGACCTTGCCAATGCCGGCGCGAACTGGGTGGACGAAGCAGCGGTGGTGGACGGCAACCTGGTGACCAGCCGCAAGCCGGATGACATTCCGGCGTTCAACCAGGCGATGATCGAACTGTTCCAGCGCTCCGCCGGCGCACGGCGACGCGCCGCCTGACGCCGGGCAGGGCTTGAGCCAGCGATAGCGAGCCAGCACTATCGGGCGCCCTTTGCAGGACGTCTGAATGAGCGCTCGTTATCGCATCGGCTTCGACATCGGCGGCACCTTCACCGACTTCATCCTGCTCGACACCGAGCGTCGCGAGATCCGGCTGCATAAACGGCTGACGACACCGCGTGATCCATCGATCGCGGCGCTCGAGGGGCTGGCAGAACTGCTGGCGGCAGCCGATGTGCGCTTTGCCGATGTCGGCGACGTTGTGCACGGCACGACGCTGGTCACCAACGCGCTGATCGAGCGCAGCGGCGCACGCCTGGGCCTGATCACCACGTGCGGCTTCCGCGACATCCTGGAGATGGGCACCGAGCAGCGCTACGATATCTACGACCTGTTCCTGCAATTTCCCGACCCTCTGGTGCCGCGCCGCCATCGACTGGAGGTGGCGGAGCGGATGGACCGCGATGGCAACGTGCTGACGCCGCTCGATGCCGAGGACGTCCGCGCGGCTGGGCGGCGCCTGGTCGCCGACGGCATCGAGGCGATCGCCATCTGCTTCCTGCATGCCTATCGCAATCCGGCGCACGAGCAGCAGGCGGCGGCGATCGTGCGCGCGTCGTTTCCTGATGTTGCAGTGTCGATCTCGTCTGAGGTGGTGGCGGAGCTTTGGGAGTACCAGCGCTGCAACACCACCTGCGCGAACGCCTATGTGCAGCCGCTGATGGGCCGCTACATCGCGAAGCTGGAGCGCGAGTTGCGTGCACGCGGCTTTCGCGGCGACCTGCGCTTCATGCATTCGGCCGGGGGCCTGCTGTCGCCGGAGACCGCGCGCGACTTCCCGATCCGCATGCTGGAAAGCGGTCCCGCGGGCGGCGGACTTGCAACCGCGCTGTTCGGCGCAGCGGCGGGCCATCCCGATGTGATCTCGTTCGACATGGGCGGCACGACGGCGAAGGCCTGCCTGATCCAGAACGGCCGCGCCGAGATCGCGCCGACGATGGAGGCGGCGCGCGTGCACCGCTTCAAGAAGGGCTCCGGCCTGCCGATCAAGGCGCCGGTCATCGACATGATCGAGATCGGCGCGGGCGGCGGTTCCATCGCGGCGATCGACGAAGTCGGGCTGCTGCGCGTCGGACCGCGGTCGGCCGGCGCCGATCCAGGGCCGGCATGCTATGGGCGCGGCGGCACCGAACCGACGGTGACCGACGCCAACCTGCTGCTGGGCTACTACGATCCGGGCTTTTTCCTGGGCGGCCGCATGCCGCTGGACCGCGATGCGGCAGAACGCGCGCTGGCGACACTGGGCGCGCGGCTCGGGCTGACGGCGGTGGAGACCGCGCACGGCATCCACCGCATGGTGGTGGAGAACATGGCCGCTGCCGCGCGCATCCATATCGTGGAGAAGGGCAAGGACCCGCGTGCCTACGCGATGGTGGGCTTCGGCGGTGCGGGACCGGCGCACGCCGCCGAGGTGGCACAGGTCCTTGGCGTCCGTCAGGTGCTGATCCCGCCGGCGTCTGGTGCTGCGTCCGCGCTGGGCTTCCTGGCCGCGCCGCTGTCGTTCGAGCAGGTGCGCAGCCATCCGGTGCGGCTGGAGGCGCCGGACGCAGCGGCGGTGATCGACCGCATCCTCCGCGAACTGACCGAGGCCGCGCGGTTGCATCTGCCGCAAAGCGAGGTCGTCACCACCGAGCGCCTGGCCGACATGCGGCTGGAAGGGCAGATGCACGAGATCACCGTGGCGCTGCCCGATGGGCCGATCACCGATGCGACGATGCCGGCGATCCGCGAGCGGTTCGCGTCTGCCTACGCAGAGCGATATACATCCGTGTATGCCGGCGTGGGTGTCATGGCAGTGTCCTTCCGCGTGCGGTGCAGCGGGCCGTTGCCGGTGCTGTCGCTGACCGAGGCTGGCGCGCAGTCGACCGGCGCGGCGCGCAAGGGCACCCGCGCCGCCTGGTTCGGCGACGGCTTCGTCGATACGCCGGTGTATGACCGCTACGCGCTGACCGCCGGCACACGCATCGCGGGGCCGGCGATCATCGAGGAACGCGAGGCGACCACCACGGTGCCGCCGGGCGACCGCGTCACCATCGATGCCAGCGGCGCGCTGGTGATCGACATCGGCCAGTCGGTGGCCCCGGCCGCGCGCATCACCGCGGATACCCCGGTCGAGCACGCCGCTTCACTGATCGAAGCCGATCCGGTTTCACTAGAAATCATGTGGAGCCGACTGGTCACCGTGGTCGAGGAGATGTGGCAGACGATCTGTCGCACAGCATTCTCGCTGATCGTGTCGGAGGCGCAGGACTTCGCCTGCGACCTGCTGGACGCCAACGGCGATTCGCTGGCGCATTCGCCCCGCGCCATGCCGGTGTTCAACCTGACACTGCCGCGCGCGGTGAAGGCGCTTCTGGAAAAGTTTCCGCCGGCGACGCTCAAGCCGGGCGACGTGCTGGTGACCAACGATCCCTGGCTGTGCGCCGGGCATCTGTTCGACATCGCCGTGGTCACGCCGGTGTTCCGACATGGCACGCTGGTGGCGTTGGCTGGCACGGTGGGGCATGTCGGCGATATCGGCGGCACCAAGGACAGCCTGCGGGCCCGCGAGATCTATGACGAAGGCATCCAGATCCCGCCGATGATGCTGTATCGCGCGGGTGTGCCGAACGACGACCTGTTCACGCTGATCGGCGAGAACGTACGCAAGAACGAGGAGGTGCTGGGCGATATCCACTCCTTCATAGCGGCCAATGCGCTGGGTGCCGACCGGCTGCTGGCGTTTATGGAAGAATACGGCATGCACGACCTGCGCGCGCTGGCGCACGTGGTTCAGAGCCGCGCCGAGGCGGCGATGCGCCAGGCAATCCATGCGCTGCCGGATGGTGTTTATACGTCGGAGATCTGGAACAACCCGCTGGGCGAGCGGCTGCACTATCCGCTGAAGCTCACCGTGCATGGCGATGCGATCGAGCTGGATTTCGCCGGTGCGCCGGCGCAATTGCCTCAGGGTGGGCTGAACTGCACGTTCAGCTATACGGCGGCGCACGCGACCTATCCGATGAAGTGCCTGCTCAGCCCGCAGGTGCGCAGCAATGCCGGCTGCTATCGGCCGTTCACGGTGAAGGCGCCGGAAGGCTCGATCCTGAACTGCGACAAGCCGGCGTCGGTGAACCTGCGCACGCGGGTTGGCTGGTACATCGCACCGAACATCTTCCGCGCGCTGGCCGATGCGGCGCCGCGCCAGGTGCAGGCTGCGACCGGACTGCCGGTGGCGATCAACATCTACGGCCGGGAAGCCGACGGCCATGTCTATGCCGACCACTTCTTCATGGGCGCGGGACAAGGCGCGTCGCGCAACAGCGACGGCAAGTCGGCGCTGCTGTATCCGACCTCGGCTGCCAACACTTCGGTCGAGCTGATGGAGGCGCGTGCGCCGGTGCTGGTGCTGGAGAAGTCGTTCGTCACCGATTCCGGCGGCGCCGGCGAGCATCGCGGCGGCTGCGGCGTGCGCACGCGGCTGCGCAAACTGCATGACGATGGGCTGCCGATGCTGGCGTCGGTGTATCCCGAAGGCGTCGGCGTCACGGTCCAGGGGCTGCATGGCGGGCTGGCGGGCGGCGGCGTGCGCGGCGTGGTGCTCGACCCGGACGGCAACGTGGTGCACGACTGCGGCACCGGCGAGCTTGTCACTCTGACGCGCACTGATCGGATCGTCGAGGTGCAGCTGGCGGGCGGTGCCGGGTTCGGCGATCCGCGCGCACGATCAGCAGCGCTGGTGGAACAGGACGTGGCGGAGGGCGTCGTCTCGCCGGACGCCGCTTCACGCGACTACGGATTGCAAATCGCTGCCGGCAAGGCAGCGGAGTAACTGCGGGGCAAGAAGAATGAGCGAAGCGCTGGCAGGACGATCGGCAACCACGCCGAGGCCGGGGTCGCGCCTGCATCCTCGCTTCTTCGAGCTGGCGTCGCTGCTACTGATCGCGCCGCTGTGCGTCGTGGGCGCGATCATCGGCGTGCAGCTGATCGTCACGCTGGGAATCACCGCCAACACGTCGCTGATCGGCGCACTTGCCGGTATGGCGCTGGCGCGCGTCCCGCTGGCGGCGTTCGCGCGCTATCGCTCGGTGCATGTGCAGAACCTGGCGCAGAGCGCGATCTCGGCGGCGACATTCGGCGCTGGCAATGCGCTGATGCTGCCGATCGGCATTCCGTTCGTGCTGGACCGGCCCGACCTTGTGCGGCCGCTGCTGGTCGGTGTGTTCCTCGCCATGATAATCGATGGTTATCTGCTGTACCGCATGTTCGATTCCGAGGTGTTTCCCGCCAGCGGCGCATGGCCACCGGGCGCCGCCGCGGCCGAGGCGATCCGTGCCGGCGATGAAGGCGGACGCAAGGCAGCCGTACTCGGCATCGGCGTACTCGTCGGCATCGCCGGCAACTGGCTGATCGCGCCGACGGTGATGTCGGCCTTCGGCGTCGCGTTCATCGGCAACATCTGGGCGCTGGCGATGTTCGGCATCGGCCTGCTGCTGCGCGGCTATTCGACGCTGCTGTTCAACCACGGCGCACTCGCAGCACTGATCCCCGGCGGCGACATCGCCAAGGCCTATGTGCCGCACGGCATGATGGTAGGTGCCGGCATCGTGGCGCTGATCCAGGTCGGCCTCGTGATCCTGCGTCGCGGCAGGCACGTCGATGCAGGCGCCACACGCAGTGCAGCCGAGGTGCGGCGAGCTGTTGGCATGGGCAGCGGGATCTATGTGCTGATCGCCGTCGTGATCGCGGTGCTGGGCGGGCTCGCGGCACAGCTGTCGATCGGTATGCTAGCGCTGTTCCTGGTCTATGCCGCGTTCGCCGCGCTGGTGCACGAGATGATCGTCGGGCTTGCGGCGATGCACTCCGGCTGGTTTCCGGCGTTCGCTGTGGCGCTGATCACTCTGGTGATCGGCATGCTGATCGGCTTCCCGCCGGTGGCGCTGGCATTGCTGGTCGGCTTCTCCGCCGCCACCGGACCTGCCTTCGCCGACATGGGCTATGATCTGAAGGCGGGCCACATGCTGCGCGGCTACGGCAGCGATCCGGCATTCGAGCGCGACGGCCGGCGCCAGCAGCTGTTCGCGGCGATGTTCGCGTTCGTGATCGCCGGCGTCGTGGTGCTGATCGCGTATCCCGGCTTCTTCGCGCAGAACCTGGTGGCACCGGTGGACCGCGTCTATGTCGCCACCATCAAGGCCGGCGCATCAGCGGACGTGGCGTGGTCGCTGGCGATGTGGGCGATTCCCGGGGCGTTGATCCAGCTTCTCGGCGGACCACGCCGGCAACTCGGCGTTCTGCTGGCGACGGGGCTGCTGATCCCGTTCCCGCTCGCCGGCTGGGCGGTGCTGGTCGGCATCGTGTGCCGTGTGGTGTGGGAGCGCACCGCGCGCGCCGAAGGCATGCAGGTGTTCGGCGCCGGCGTGATCGCCGGCGATGCGCTGTTCGCGTTCTTCACCTCCACCTGGAAGGCGACGTTCCGCTAGCAGGCCGCGTGCGCGCAAGAGGTTATGACAGCCTCGGCAGCCGCCTCCGGGCTTGCCAGCTCGAACGTTGTCCAGGCGTTGACACGCTCTGATAGGCGGAGCAACGGCACAGCAATATGCTTCTGGTCAATGCCTCGCGCCTGCGCGATGACGTCATATACGTCCGTTGCTACCGATGGGCGGCTGAGGATACATAAGCGCGCCCTGGGTTGGACGCACAAAAGCGCCGCGTGAAAGGCAGACCCGGCAAAGCCGGCGACGATTGTGGCCTGAGCAAAGGTCGCGACCTGATCCGCAACCGGCACCGTCTCGGGATACCGGATCTTCCACCCCAGTTCCGCCAGACGCTGTTGCAACAGCTCCTCGCCTAACAGGCGCCCGAAACGCTCGGGCAGCGCGGCCCGCGACAGCCAAACGCGTTCACCCGACGGCGGCTGAGGCGGCAAAACCGCCAAGGCCGTTGCCTGGGCCGGGTGCAACCCGTCGTTCAGACTGAGACCTGGCTGCGGCACGATCACCCTGCGGAAGCGGCGCGGCTCCCGGATGACATGGTGGCGGTGGTGATCCAGCCCCAACAACTGCCATAGCTGGTGCCACCAGCCTGGCCAGCATGTGTGAGGAACCGGCAATCGGATCTCGTGCCAAACGACCGGCAGTTCAGGATGAGCGCGGATGAACCAGAGACGTGACATCGCCTCTAGCAGGAAGTGACCGAAGTGATCCATCAGGAGCCCGCCGTAGATGAACGTTCCCAGCCTGCGGGGAACGAATGCGTCGGGCTGACGGTGCTCACACCAGGGATGATCGAAGGCGGGGATGATCGCTCCGTCTGGCCCGATCGCACCAAAGCTATAGCCGCTAGGTGACCGGCGGTCGGGCATGCAGGGCAGCAGAGCAACGTGCTCAAACGTCGTTGCGCTCAGCGGCAGGATCACGATCGAGACCACGCGGATGCGCGCTGCCGCGTGGTCATGAGCAGTCTTTCCGCCGGCTGTCAGCGGCCCGACACTCGCCGCCCGATCTCCAGCGCGGCGAAGGACGGCACCGGGCCGGGCATCAGCCAGCGGAAGCCCTGCTCGATCAGCCCTTCGACGTTCTTCGCATCGACGTGCGGATGGCCACAGGGCACATCGTGCTGCTTGCAGATCGCCAGGATCTCGTTGATCGCCGAGGCGACCGTGGGATGCTCGTACTGGCGCGGGTGGCCGAGATCCTGCGACAGGTCGCCCTCGCCGATCAGCACCACGCCGATGCCGGGCACCTGCTCCAGCATCTTCGGCAGGTTGGCGATCGCGCGCTTCTCCTCGCACATGATCACCACCAGGATCTCGCCTTGCGGGTTCAGCGGCCAGGTGTCGGCGCGTGGATAGTATTCCTGGTCGGTGAGGCCCCAGTAGCGCGCGGCGGTGCGCGGCGCGTCGCCGCGCTGGCCCGGCGGGTCGTAGTATTTGGCTTCGCGAGGCCGCGGGTAGCGGCATGCCTGCACGGCGTTGCGGGCGTCCTCGACTGTGGATACGTGCGGCCAGACAATGCCATAGACGCCGATGTCCAGCACCTGCTTGGCGATCCACTGGCTGTTCTCGCCGCCATTCGGCGGGATGCGCACAAAGGGCGTCACCGCCGGGGCGATGCTGCCCGAATTGGCGATCTGGCGGCGGTTCAGCATGTACTGGAGGCAGTCGCGCAGCGCTTTGATGTCGTACGGGTTGTGCTCCATCTCGAACACCACGCCGTCATAGGGCGCGCTGCTGATGGTGAGCGCGCCGCTGATCTCGCCGGGAGAGAACGGCACGAAGGTTGGCTTGCCGGACTCCAGCGCCTTGATCGCGCCGTTCAGGCGAGGAATGTCGGCCATCGTCTTCTCCCTATGTGACGAACAGTTCAGCCGCGCTGTAGGCGCGCGGGATCAGTGCCTGCTGCGCAGCATAGCGCATCAGCAGGTCGATGGCAGGCCGACTGGCGTCAATCCCGTACGGCACGGTGCCCGCTGCCTGCGCCCTCGCGGCGAGGAATAGCCGCATCAGTTCACCGGCGAGCCAGGGATGCTCTGCCAGCAGCGCGTCCTTCACCACGACCACGTGGTTGATCGGCTGCACGCCGGTCCTGCGCGACCATTCGGCCGCCACTGCATCGGCATCGGGGATCACCGTGCGCACCTGCGCGGGATCAAGCCCGGCCAGTGCGACCGTGGCATCGATCTCGCCTGATAGCAGCATCGTGCGCAGGTCCTGCCCCGGTGCGATGCGCTGCACGAACGGCGGATCGGCGAACTCCTGCACGTGGGCGTCTTCCTCGGTGACCCAGGTCATCGCATCATGCGCGACGCCGTACTCCTCGCGCAGGATGCCGCGGACCCACACGCCGGTGGTCTGCGACCAGGCGCGCACGCCGATGCGCCGGCCCACCAGATCCGCGGGGTCGCGCAATGGCGCATCACGCCGGCAGATCAGTGCACCGTGATGTAGGCCGTGCAGCAGCACCACCGGCAATGCGGTGATCGGCTTGCCGAAAGCCCGCGCCTGCGCGTGCGTGGTCAGCGCCATCTCGCACAGGTCGAACTCCATTCCGCGCGTCATGCGGCGAAACGCACGGGTGATCGGTTCCACATCGACGAACTCGAACGCCACGCGATCCGACGTCACGCTGTCGTCCTTCAGCGCGCGCACCAGCGGCGATTGTCCGAGGGCGGTGCGCAGCACCAGCGTCATGGCGACTTCACCGTCGGATAGATGTCGGCGCCGTAGTGCTTACGGAACTCGGCGATCTGGTCCGCAGGTGGTGGCGCGTAGGTGCAGCGCTTCGAGGTGAAGCGCCCGCCCATCAGCCGGTTGGTCTTCACCGCCATCTCGCCCAGCTTCACCAGGTTGGTGATGCCATTCAGGATCGGCATGCCGGCCGCCTCGTGGATGTCGGCATGCGCCAGCAGCGCCATCACCACGCCGCCCGCCGCGATCACCACCTCGGCCCCCGCTTCGGCGTTGGCGCGAGCTGCACGATCGAACTGTGCCACGATCCGCCCGCGCGCATCGACATCGTCGAACGCGACGCCAAGGTCGGTGAGCCGCTCCACCTGCATGCGGTTGACCGCAGCCAGCCGCTCCCACAGGCCGTAGCGGCGCACGTTCTCGACGATGCGAGGGGTGAACTTCTCGTTGATCGTCACCAGCGAGAAGCTCGCACCCATCATGCACGCCACGTGCAACGCCGACTCACAGAGGCCCAGCACCGGGATGTCGGCGATCTCGCGTGCCTCCTGCAAGCCAGGGTCGGCGATGTTGCCGATCAGGAACGCATCGAACCCCTCGCGCACCGCGCGGTGCACGTTCTTCAGCACCTCACCGGTCTCGAGGTACTCCAGATAGCGGAACTGATCGCCGGTGCCGCCGATCTCGGTGATGCCGGCGACGTGGATCTCGGTCTCGGCGTCGCGCACCTTGTCGAGGATACCGCGCAGCACGCGCGGATAGCCGCCCCACTCGGTTTGGCGGGACATGCTCTGATACCAGAGCTTCATGGCGAACCTCCGAGCGTCAGGCCGGATGCCAGTTGAGCCGGCTGGCGAGCCAGTTCCGCAGTTCGGACAATGCCGGTGCGTTGGCCGCAAGCACCGCGGTATTGGTGGTGGCGACCGGCCCGGCAAGCGGTCGCACATTCGCCGCCTGTGCCACCGTCTGCACGCCCTGCATGCCGACGGCATCGGTGCCGGCACGTCGCCACAGCGCCACCATCGCTGCTGGCGTCAGCTGCGGCAGCACGAGGCCGAACTCCAGCCGCACTGCTGCCGCCGCCGCGTTCCAAGCATCGTACAGCGGCCCGGCCACGCGGCCGCCGGTACGCGTGGTGTACAACTCGGCGAAGTGCGGCAGCGCAGGGAACGCGGGGTCGCGCACCACGCGGCCAGCGTCGTCCAGCGCACCCAATGCGAACAGCGGCTGTGCGCCGAGAGCCCCCAGTGCCGCAACCTGCTCCGGCACGCGCAGCCCATGCAGCAGCAGCGCGTCCACCGCCCCTTGAGCAAAGGCGGCCTGTGCGGCTGCCGGCGTGGCGAGGCCAAGCACAGGTTCCATGTTGGCGCCGAGTAGCTGAACACCAAGCAGCGCAACGAGATCTGGACTGGCCGGCGTTGCGGCAGCGACGCGCGCACGGCCGTCCGTAGCAAGCACGCTGGGTCGCCCGACCACGACGCCCGAACTCGCGCCGGCAAGCACGGCAACCCAGTGCGCGACATCGAACTGCGCGCGTGGATCACCCACCATCCAGGCCAGCGCTGCGCGTCCGGGCACCAGCAGCGCGGTCTGCCCGTCCGGCACGCTGCGCGCCTCGAACTGGTTGGCACCGGTGACGCCATCGACACTGCCGACCTCGACGCGGCGGATCAATGTATCCGGCGGCAGCGACTGCTCCAGCGCTGGCAGCAATGCATCCGCCCAGCGGTTGAGCGTGCCATCAGCGGGACCGGCGACGAACAGCCTGAGTGCTTCGGCCAATGGCGCCGCGACCGCAGGCAGTGGCGCGGCATGCACCGTTCCCGCCTGCGTCGCGGCAGGCAGAGTGGTCAGCAGTGCCAGAAGATTACGCCGGCCGGGTTGCGGCAGGCTGCTCATCCTGGTCTCTTCCGCATGGCCGCCTTCCTACAGGGTTGCCTGCGATAACGCAAAATCGGCTACTCATCGTACGAGACCAGAGCCTCGCATGGCACGTCGATTCGCTTGCGGCCATTGAGGAAGGTTAGTTCGATCAACGCTGCCGCCGCCGGCACGACCGCGCCCACCTGGCGCAGCAACGCAATCCCGGCCGCCATCGTGCCGCCGGTGGCCAGCAGGTCATCCACCACCACCACACGCTGGCCGGCTTCCACCGCATCGGCCTGCACCTCGACGCGATCGGTGCCATATTCCAGCGAGTAGTTCAGACCGACCGTGACGCCTGGCAGCTTGTTGCGTTTGCGCAGCATGATGAAGCCGCAGCCTAGTTTCAGCGCCAGCGGTGCCGCGATCAGGAAGCCGCGGCTTTCGATGCCGGCGAGCAGGTCGGGCTGATACGCGCGCACCGCCTTCGCCATGCGCCCCATCGCGACCTGCCAGGCATCGGCATCCCGCAACAGGGTCGAAATGTCGTAGAACAGGATGCCGGGCTTGGGAAAATCCGGAATGCCCCGGATGTGCTCCTTCAGGTCCATGTCTCCGGGCGCCTTTCGCGCTGCAACCAGCCTTTGCATCTAGAACGGCGACGCCAGCGCCGCAACGCAACCCGCACGGCATTGACGGCCCACCGCAACCTCGCCACGGTTCGGCCAGGCAGCAAGCAGTCTGCGTACGGGGACGGCGAGCACGACACGGGAGAGTTCACACATGGTTCGACGCGCCACCCTCTGGACCGCCGGTGCGATCGCGATCGCCGGCGCAGCAGCCGCGCACGCCGAACCGTTCAAGTGCCCGCATGTCGGCGGCAACTTCACCTTCGGCCAGGAGGCCAACATCAACGGGCTGGACCAGATGACGTCCGGCACGATCTCGACCCGCAACATCGCGATGAACATGTTCGAATCGCTGATGACGCGCGACGAGAACTTCAACCCGATCCTGGAATTGGCCAACTCGCTGGCGGAATCGCCGGACCACCTGACCTATACCTTCAAGCTGCGCCAGGGGGTGCACTTCCACAATGGAAAGGAGATGACATCGGCTGACGTGGTGGCCTCGTTCGACCGCTACGCCAAGGTCGGGCTGTATCGTAGCACGCTGGGCAACGTCGATCGCTGGGAGGCGCCCGACAAGGATACGTTCGTCATTACGCTGAAGAAGGTACAGCCGACCTTCCTGGAGATCCTCAGCGCGTTCAGCGCGCCGATCGTGATCGTCCCGGCTGAAGAAAAGGACGACCCGCCGATGCAGCTGAAGACGATCGGCACGGGACCGTGGCAGCTGGTGGAATCGGTGCCCGGCGGCTACGTGAAGATGAAGCGCTACGAAGGCTACAAGCCGAACACCAACTTCGACCAGAAGACCGGGTTCGGCGGCTACAAACAGGCCTGCTTTGACACCGTGACCTTCCGCATCGTCACCGAGCCGCAGGCGCGCGTCGCCGGCCTGAAGACCGGCGAGTTGCAGGGGGTCGAGGACCTGCCGACCAAATCGCTGCCTGACCTGAAGGCCGACAAGAACATCAGCATCATCCCGTTGCAGAACTGGTGGATCCAGATCGCGCAGCCGAACGTCTCGGTGCCACCAACCGACAACCTGATGTTCCGCAAGGCGGTTCAGGCGGTGCTGGATATGGACGAGATCATGGACGCCGCTTCGGACGACAACTACCGGCTGAACGTCGGCTTCCAGTACCCGAACCAGGCGTTCTATTCCGACGCCGGCAAGGCGACCTACAACATCAAGAACCCGGAGCTGGCGAAGAAGTATCTCGAACAGTCGGGCTACAAGGGCGAGCCGGTCGTCCTGCTGACCGACAAGGACTACCCGGCGATGTACAACTCGTCGCTGGTGATGCAGCAGGAGATGCAGGCGATCGGCATCAATGCGCAGCTCAAGGTGGTGGACTGGCCCACCTCGGCCAACATGGCACTCAAGCCCGACACCGGCTGGAACTTCTTCTACACCGGCTGGGGCACTCAGCCGGCGCTCGGCGCGCTGGCGACCATGCAGTTCTTCATCATGCCGGGCGCGGTCTACATGCCGAAGGGCGGCCAGGACGACCCGGAACTGCTGGACGCATGGACCGCAATGAACAGCATGCCGACCTTGGAAGGCCGCAAGGAGGCGTTCGCCAGGATGCAGAAATACGCGCTGGAGCAGGTCTACACGCTGCCGCTCGGGTCGTTGACCAAGGTGCAGGCGGTGCGGTCGGACGTGAAGGGCTATGTGCCGTATCGGATTCCGCGCATGTCGAACGTCTGGTTCCAGAAGTAAGCGGGAGGCATGGCGGGGATCGTTATCAGCCGGTTGGCCAGCGCGCTGCCGATCCTGCTTCTCGTCTCGCTGATCACCTTCGCGATGATCCACCTGATCCCGGGCGACCCGGCGGTGGTGATCGCCGGCCTCTCGGCCACGCCCGAGCAGGTCGCCAATATCCGCCACGACCTGGGCCTTGATCAGCCGTTCCTGACGCAGCTATGGCGCTGGTACGTCGGGCTGCTGCATGGCAATCTCGGGCGGTCGCTGCTGCTGGGCCAGCCAGTGGTGCAGGCGACGATGCTGCGGCTACCGGTGACGCTGGCACTCTCAGCGTATGCGCTGGTGATCACGCTGCTGCTCGGGCTGGGCAGCGGCATCATCGCAGCGCTGCGACAGAACAGTTGGGCCGACCAGGCAGCGATGGTGTTCGCGATGATCGGCATCTCGCTGCCGAACTTCTATCTCGGCCTGCTGATGATCATCGTCTTCGCGGTCGAACTGCGCTGGTTGCCGACCGGCGGCTACGTCGCCTTCACCGACGATCCGCTGGGCTGGCTGGCGACGTCGACCATGCCGGCAATCTCGCTGGCGCTGCTGCTGGTCGGGTTCCTGGCGCGCATCACGCGCTCCACCATGCTGGAGGTGCTGCGCCAGGATTACATCCGCAGCGCGCGCGCCAAGGGGCTGCCGCAGCGGCAGGTGGTTGTGAAGCACGCGCTGGCCAATGCGCTGATCCCGATCACCACGGTGATCGGGATCACCGTCAGCCTGCTCATCTCCGGATCGGTGGTGACCGAGACACTGTTCTCGTTGCCCGGCATGGGACAATTGCTGACGCAGGCGGTGCTGAACCGCGACTATCCGATGGTGCAGGGCGGGCTGCTGATCACCACGGCGCTGCTGGTGCTGGTGAATATCGGGGTCGATGTCTGCTACGCCCTGGTCGATCCGCGGGTCCGCTACGATGGCGCCTGACACAGCGGCTCTGACGCTGCCGGAGGCGCTGGAGGATGACGTGCCGGTGCGGCACCACCATCCGGCCTGGGCCACGCTGCGCAGGCTGCTGCATCACAAGCTGTTCGTCACCGGGTTCGCGGTGTTCGCCGTGTTC
>DASSRN010000256.1:0-8096 GCA_035701785.1 Acetobacteraceae bacterium
GCTGACCATCGGCATTGCGATCGGTACCCCGATCGCGCATGCATTGCCGCAGCGTCTGCTGCGACGCCTGCTGGGTTCGGTCGTGGTG
Organism: Acetobacteraceae bacterium; assembly: GCA_035701785.1. Taxonomy (GTDB): domain Bacteria; phylum Pseudomonadota; class Alphaproteobacteria; order Acetobacterales; family Acetobacteraceae; genus JAMXLO01. Next base: position 89 of record DASSRN010000256.1, read on the forward strand.
CTGGCCGGTCTCGCCATGCTTCTGCGCACCATCTCGCGGCTGTAGCCGATCACGTCAGGGACCATCGCCATGAGCAGCACCACCATCCGCGGCGCCGACATCGTGATGCGCACGTTGGAGCGTGCCGGATATCGCACGATCTTCACGCTGTCGGGCAACCACATCATGTCGCTGTTCGACGTGGCGATCGATACGCGGCATCGGCTGGTGCATACGCGGCATGAGGCCGCCGCGGTGCACATGGCGGACGCGTGGGGCAGGCTGACCGGCGAGCCCGGCATCGCCATGGTCACCGGCGGTCCCGGACACGCGAATGCCGCCGCTGCGCTGATGACGGCGCAGGGGCAGGAATCGCCGGTGGTGCTGCTGTCCGGGCACACCGAGACCACGCAGCTTGGCCGCGGCGGCTTCCAGGAACTGCGGCAGGCGGAGGTCGCCGCGCCGATGGCGAAGGCGTCGTGGACCGCGACCTCGGTGGCGACGCTGGGCGCGGATGTCGCGAAGGCGATCCGCATTGCTCGCTCCGGCCGGCCGGGACCGGTGCATCTCAGCCTGCCGTCGGATCTGCTGGACGCCACGATCGGAGCCGATGATGTGGCTTGGCCCGAGCCTGCGGCGTTCGCGGCATCGCCGGTGGCGTTGAACGATGCGGCTGCCGATGCGGTGCTGGAGATCATCGCGGGTGCAGCGCGGCCGTTCCTTCTCGCAGGTCCGGCGCTGGCAAACCGCAAGGGCCGCGACCTGCTGGCACGGATCGAGACGGCGCTGCGCATCCCGACCGCGATCATGGAAAGCCCGCGCGGCTTCAATGACGCGACGCTGGGCGCGTTCGCCGAGGCGATCCGCCGCGCCGACCTGATCGTACTGCTGGGCAAGGCGTTCGACTTCACACTGCGCTTCGGCGAGGCACCGTCGATCGACCCTGCCTGCCGCTGGGTGGTGACCGATCCCGAGGCGGCGCTGGTGGACCGCGCGGTGCGCGAGAAGGGCGAGCGCGTGGTGTTCGGCTGCGTCGCCGACACACATCCCGCGGGCGAGGCGCTGATCCGGCGCGCCCGCGCGAGGTCCGACGAGGCGTGGTTCGCCGAGGTGCGTAGGCTGCTGACCGATCGGCCGGCGGCGTGGGAGACGCTCGGGTCGAAGACGCCGGGCAAGCTGCATCCGATCGAGGTGTTCCGTGCGCTGCACCCGCACGTCGCTGCCGATCCCGACACGGTGCTGATCTGCGACGGCGGCGAGTTCGCGCAATGGGGACAGAGCGTGCTGCCGGTCGTGCCGCGGCGGATGATCAACGGCGTCGGTGGCTCGATCGGGTCGTCGCTGCCGATGGCATGCGCATCCCGCGTCGTCGAGGCGCGCGCGCCGGTGTTCGTGGTGTTGGGCGACGGCACGTTCGGCTTCCACATGGCGGAGTTCGAGACGGCGGTGCGCTGCGACCTGCCGTTTGTCGCCGTGGTGGGCACCGATGCGCGGTGGAATGCTGAGTACAACCTTCAGGTGCGCGACTATGGTCCGAACCGCACCTTCGGCTGCGAGCTGCTGCCGACGCGCTATGATCTTGTGGTGGCGGCCCTCGGCGGGCATGGGGAGCTGGTGCAGAGCACAGACGAGTTGCCGGGGGCGATCGAGCGCTCGCTGGCCAGCGGCAGGCCCGCGTGCATCAACGTGATGATCGAGAGCATCCCGGCGCCGCTGGTGCGGGCGGGGTGAGTTTAATCAAGCGGCGCGGAACCGTGCGCTGAACCGGCTCATCTCGGCCGACAGCGCATCGGCCTGGCCTGCGACCTCCGTTGCCGCCGTAAGGACGGCGCCGGCCGACGTGCCGGTGGACCCGGCGCGGCGCCTGACCTGCTCGACGCTGGCGCTGACGACGCGTGTGCCTGTCGCGGCCTGCTGGAGGTTGCCGGCGATTTCGGTCGTGGCCGCGCTCTGCCGCTCGACCGCTTCTGCGATGCCGGCAGCGATTGCGCGTACGCGCTCAACAACTGTGCCGATCCCGCCGACCGCGGCCACCGTGTCGGCTGTGGCATCCTGGATCTGCCGTACCTGCGCGGCGATATCGTCCGTCGCCTTCGCGGTCTGGCCGGCGAGGCTCTTAACTTCCGCGGCGACCACAGCGAACCCCTTGCCGGCCTCGCCCGCACGCGCCGCCTCGATCGTTGCGTTCAGCGCCAGCAGGTTGGTCTTCGTCGCGATGTCGCTGATGAGCTGCAACACCTCGCCGATCCTGACCGCCGAGGACGACAGAGCCTGCACGACGTTGTCAGTGCGCTGTACGTCGGCGATCGCCTCGCCGGCGATCGTGTTGGAGAGCGCGCCTTGCCGACCGATCTCGGCTATGGCTGAGACCAGGGTCGCCGTTGCGTCCGCCACTGCCTCGACATTGACGCGTGCGGTCTCGGCTGCTGCCGCTGCCTCTGCGGTCTCGCCCTGCGCCTCGCTCACCGACTGCGACATCGTGTTGGCCGTGCCCTGCAGCGTGCCGGCCGCATCCGACAGATGCGCCGCCAGCTCGCCCACCTGCCGCTCGAAGCCGCCCACCAGAGCCGCCAGCGCCTCGCTGCGCTGCATCTTCGCCGTCTGCTCCGCGCTGCGCTCGGCGGCGGCCTGATCAGCCTCGATGATGTCGCGCCGGAACTGCTCCACCGACGCGGCCATCGCGCCGATCTCGTCGCCGCGTCCGACTCCGTTGATGACGACGCCGGTGTCGTGGCCGGCAAGGCGGCGCATCGCTCCGTTCATCGCGCCGATCGGCTGCGCCACCGCCGCGATCATCAGCCGGCCACCGACGACGGACAGCACCAGGCTGAGCACCACAGCGCCCAGGATCCACCGGCGTGCGGCGGTGCCAAGCAGCGCGGCGTTCTCGGCCGCCTCGCGCCCTTGCTCCATGCCGCGGTCAACGGCGCTGCGCAGCGCGTCGCGGAACTGATTCATCGCGTTGAGCATGCGTCCGTTCAGCAGGCCGGCAGCGATATCGGGCTGCACCTGCCCGACCATCCCTGCCAACTGCGCGCTCAGCTTCGTGTAGTTCGTCCAGCCAGTCGCCAGCTTGTCGGCCAACGCCTGGTCCGCCCCGGCGACCGTCAGACGGTACTGCTCGAATGCGGCCAGCATTGCCTTGGCCTGCGCCTCGCACTCGGCGAGCAGCGCGGTGCGACGCTCTTCAGCGACCGCGATCACCAGCAACTGCTGCGTCGAGCGCAGCCGCTCCGCGGCCTGTCCGACTTGCGACAGCGCCACGGTCGAGCGCAGCGCGCCATCGCGCAGCTCCGCCGCAGCACGCTCGACCGCGGCAAGCCGGTCGGCGGCGAACCCGCCAAATGCCAGGATCCAGGTAAAGGCGAGGCTGAACCCGAGGATGAACTTGGCGCGGACGCTGATCCGGTTGAACAACCGCCACATGCCGCGGACTATCGGCGTCGCGGGTTAATCGCCCGTTAGAGCGGGGGTTGCCCCTCGTCCGCCTCGCTGCCATAGAACGCCGCCAGATCGTTCCCTTCCTGCCGAGGCCACATGTCCGACCACAGCCACGCCGCACACCCGCCGTTGCAGGCTGAGACGCCGGAGGCGTTCCTCGCCGACCGTGAGAGCTTCTGGCTGGGCTTCACCAGGTTCACGCTGTGGGCCGTAATATTCATCGTCCTGCTGCTGATCGGCATGGCGTTTTTCCTGCTGTAGCCGATCACTCCCGCCAGACCGTCGCCTCCGTCCAGCCCAGCTCCTTGAATTCCGCCTCGCGCAGCGGCGCCTCGCCTTGCGAGAAGAACTCGTCGAGCTGCGGCGGCTTGATGCCGGTGCCGCTCAGCATCGCGTGCGCCTGACCGCGATGATGGACATCGTGCTGGAACAGGTGCAGCAGAAGCCGGTCGGCACGCTCAGTCTGCACATGCGTGCGGCGATGCACCTGGACGATGCGTTCGGGCCCCGCTTCGTCCAGCGCATCGCACCAGCCGATCAGGCGCCGGTCCACCGTGGCCTGCGCCGGTTGCAGCTCCGTCATCGTGCGGCAGGGGATCGGATCGGCCCAGGCGTCCGGCCCCAGCGTGCCGCCCTCCAGCGCATCGACGTAGAACAGGTCGATGACCAGGATGTGGTTCAGCGTCGCCTGAACCGAGGGAAAGAATCCGACGCGCGGAGCCTCGAACTCGTCCTGCGTCAGCGCTGCGCAGGCGCTCAGCAGCCGATGATTCGCCCAGGCGTTGTTGTACGCCATCGCCCGCAGCGTCTGCAGCAGCGAGGTGGGCATCGCGCGCTATCCGACGATGTCGATCGCAGCGAAGAAGAACGCGATCTCGATCGCGGCGTTCTCGGCGCTGTCCGAGCCGTGCACCGAATTGGCCTCGATATCTTCCGCGAACTGCGCGCGGATGGTGCCTGACGCCGCTTTCTTCGGGTCAGTGGCGCCCATCACTTCGCGGTTCTTCGCTACTGCGTTGTCGCCTTCCAGCACCTGCACGACGACCGGTCCGGACATCATGAACTCGACCAGCCCGCGGAAGAACGGCCGCTCTCGATGCACTGCATAGAACGCCTCGGCCTGGCCCTGCGTGAGCCGGATGCGGCGCTGCGCGACAATGCGCAGGCCGGCCTCCTCCAGGCAGGCATTGATCCTGCCGGTCAGGTTCCGCCGCGTGGCGTCGGGCTTGATGATGGAGAGCGTGCGCTCGGTCGCCATAGGGTCGGCTCCTGGCCATTGGCTTGATGAGCCGGCTCACTAGGCGGTCCCGGCAATCAGGGCAAGCCGCCCTGCTCCGCCGGCGCTGCGCTGAGCTCTTCCAGACTGAGACCCTTGGTCTCGGGCAACATGAAGATCGTCACCGCAAGCCCCGCCAGGCTGACCAGCGCCGCAACGCCTTCGGCCAGCCGCAATCCGCCATGGCTCATGAAGATCGGAAACATGAATACGCCGACGAAGCCGCCAACCTTCCCCGCGGCGGAAGCGATGCCGTGGCCCGTGGTGCGCGCCTCCACGGGGAACAACTCGGCTGGATACACGAAGGTGGTCGAGTTGGGACCGAACTCGGTGAAGAAGTAGCTGATGCCATAGACCACCAGGAACAGCACCACGATTTTCTCGATGTCCGGAACGATCGCCATGATGCCGAAGGCGACGCCCATCATGAGGAAGCCGATGGTCTGGATCGCCTTGCGCCCCAGCCGGTCCATGTACCATGCGGCGATGAAGTATCCGGGCACCGCGGCGACCACAAAGATGATCAACTGCATCAGCACGTGCCAGATCAGGGAGTCATTCGGCGAGACGGTGGCCAGCACCTTCGGGCTGCTGACCGTGTTGCCATAGTAGGCAAAGTCCATCAGGAACCACGCGGCGCTGGCGCCGATCAGGCGCACCATGAGGTCGCGCCGTGCAGCCAGCCGGGCGAAGCCTTCGGCGAACGAGACCCGTCGCCGCGGCTGCGCGTTGGTGCCCGCGTTGCGACCGGGCTGAGTACCAAGGACCGAATGTCCTGCGGCGTGGAAGTCCTCGTGCTGTCTGCTCGCCAACAGGTAGCGCGGTGTTTCAGCCAGATTGCGCCGCATCCAGAACACCGCCATCGCCGGCACCGCGCCGAACGCCAGCAGCAGGCGCCAGGTGAGGTCAGCTGACAGTCCGCTGGCCAGCAGGATCGCCGCCAGTGCCGGACCGACCACCAGCCCCGCGGCCTGCATCGCGAACACCATCGTGATGAGCAGCCCGCGCGTCCGCTTGCCGGCATACTCGCCCATGATCGTCGAGCTGACTGGATAGTCGCCGCCGATACCGATGCCGAGGACGAACCGGAAGACGATCAGCCACCAGATGTTGGGCGATAGTGCAGAAGCAACCGCCCCCGCCGCGAGCACCAGCACCTCGTAGCCATAGATGCGCTTGCGTCCGAGCATATCGGCGATGCGGCCGAACAGCACCGCACCGATCGCGGACGCCAGCAACGCCGTCGAGGTGACCAGGCCGTCGGCGGTTGCCGATACCTGCCACGGCCCCTTGAGCAGCGACATAACGACGCCGATGATGAACAGGTCGTAGGCGTCGGTGAAGAAACCCATGCCCGAGATGAACATGATCTTCCAGTGCGCCCGCGTGATGCTCGATTCATCGAGTTCGCGCAGAAGCTGGTCGTGATCCGTTGGCGCCGCGGTCGTGGTGCTCATGCGTACCTGCACAATGCGTGGTGCGAGCGCAACGGCGGCTCCGCCGCGCAGTTCCCACTGTCATCATGACGGTTTGATTACGCCGACACGGCTTCGCCGATCAGCGCCAATCCCTCTGCGACGGAAACGAATTCGCCGCCGCCGGCCAGCTTCTCGTCGCCGAAGCGGTCTTCGAACAAACGGCGGACTGCGGGCACAAATGCAGTACCGCCGGTGAGGAAGACCCGGTCGATACGGTCCGCACTCAGCCCCGCCCGGTCCAGCACCTGGTCCACCGTCTCGCCGAGTTTGGCCATATCGGCCGCGATCCAGCCTTCGAACTCGGCGCGGGTGACTGTGCGCTCGACCACGAAGTCCTTGTGCCGGAACCGCAGCATGGTGGCATCGGCGCGCGACAGTTCCGCCTTGGCGGTCGAGACGGCCTGGTACAGCGCATAGCCAAGCCCGTCCTCGATCAGCGCGATCAGGTGCCGCAGTCGGTCGGGATGCTGCGCGGTGCGCGCGACTTCGGCGATCGATCGCAGCGTGCGCGGCGTGCGCATCAGCGACAGCAAATGCCAGCGCGCGAAGCCCGAATAGTATTCCGGCGGCACCGGCAGTGGCTTGCCCATCACCTTGTAGCTGTCGCCCTTGCCGAGCAGCGGCGCGATCGCACGGTCAATGATGCGGTAGTCGAACACGTCGCCGGCGATGCCGATGCCGGCGTGGCCCAGCGCGGTGGTGCCACCGCGCGGATCGAAGCGCATGATCGAGAAGTCGCTGGTGCCGCCGCCGAAATCACCGATCAGCACCGTCGCCGCCTCGGTCAGCGTCCGCGCAAACCGCGTGCCGGCAGCCTCGGGCTCCAGCGCCAGCCGCACCTGTTCCAGCCCGGCCTGGGCGTATGCCCCGTGCAGTCTGGCAGCCCCCAGATCGTCGTCGACGAACTCGCCGGCGAAGCGCACCGGGCGACCCACCACGATGCGCGGGCACGCCGGCACGTCGGCCAATAGCTGGTGCAGGAACGTGCCGATCAGCCGCTCCAACGTGAACGGATGGCCGAAGATGCGCGTCTCGGTGAAGCTCTTCTGCGCCAGGTATGTCTTCATCGACATGATCAGCCGGCTGTCCAGCGGATCCTCGAGATAGGCGTCGATCGCCTCGGGTCCTGCGGCCTGATGCAGCAGGCGGCGCGCTGCGGTGTCCTCGGTCCAGAAGCACAGCACCGAACGGAACACGTCGCCCGTGGCATAGCGCCGTGTCGTCACGCTGCCGTCGGCGTGCAGCAGCGCGACCACGCTGTTCGTAGTGCCGAAGTCGATGCCGATCGCCTGGACCATCACCCGCTCCGCGCAAAGCCGCGGGTTCAAGCGCGATCCGGCGGGGGAGGCAAGCGGTTTCTTTGGCTACTTCATCCCGGTGATCGACGCCGACACCGCGCGCGGATCACGCATCGGCCAGCGTCCCGCATCCACCTGCGCGATGAATGCGCCGACCAGGCGGTTGAATTCGTCAGGGTCCTCGATGTTGATCGCGTGTCCGCAGTTCGGCATCACCGCCAGCGCCGCAGTAGGAATCGTCTGCTTCATCAGCAGCGCCGGCTGCAGGCAAGGCCAGTCCTCATCGCCGGTCAGGATCAGTGTCGGCACTGCTAGCGCCGCCATCTGCTCCGTCAGGTCGTAGAGCGACGGCCGCTCGCCCTGCACACCGAGCTGGGTATTCCGCGCGCCGATCGCCGAATGTTCCGCGAGCTGGCGCTTGAACTCGGCGAAGCCGCGCGGATCCTTGTTCTCAAACTGCACGCGGGTCGGGCCGTAGGCATATTTGGCGGCGAATGCCTCGATACCGTGTTCATCGAGGAAAGCGGCGACGGCGG
>DASSRN010000257.1:0-3413 GCA_035701785.1 Acetobacteraceae bacterium
CTGGTACCACGAGTGCGCGCAATCTTCGGTCACGCCCTCGCGGAATGCCGCATCGGATGCGGTCTTGAACGGCTTCACGCCGCTCAGGTTGCCGCCCATGATGTACCCGCCGGGCAGGTCGTACTGCTGGCTGCGGGTGTCGAGCGGCAGGTCCGGAACAGCGAGGTAGTTGTCGACGCCGCGGCCATGGCTGAACCAGTCGTTGTAGAGGGCGGCGACCGCGCAGGCATCGACCAGGTAGACCTGCTGCACGAAGGCGATGACCTGGTCCATGAGCAGCTTCATCTCCTCGAGGCGGTCCATGTTGAGTGCGCCCTGGCTGTCGAGGTTGATGGCGTTGGTCACACCGCCCACCGTCAGCGTCTGCACGTGCGGCGTCTTCGCGCCGAGGATGCCGACCACCTGGTTCGCCTTGCGCTGGAACTCAAGCGCCTGGATGTAATGCGAGAACGCGAGCAGGTCGACCTCGGGCGGCAGCTTCATCGCCGGATGTCCCCAGTACCCGTTCTGGAAGATGCCGAGCTGTCCGCTTTGCGCGACGGCGAGCACCTTCTGCTGCGCCGCCTTCAGCTCGTTGGTCGAGTTCCGCGGCCACGGCGAAAGCGACTCCGCCAGCGCTGACGCCTTCGCCGGATTCGCCTTAGGAATGTCGAGAATGTCGACCCAATCCAGCGCGGCCAGGTGATAGAAGTGCACGATATGGTCGTGCAGTCCGTGGTTGATGAGGATGAGGTTGCGGATGTACTGCGCGTTGAGCGGGATCTCCAGCTTCAGCGCGTCTTCCACGGCGCGCACGCTGGCCATCGCGTGCACCGTGGTGCACACGCCGCAGAAGCGCTGGGTGAACATCCAGGCATCGCGTGGGTCGCGCTGCTTCAGGATCTTCTCGATGCCGCGCCACATCGTGCACGACGCCCACGCGTCGTTCACGGCGCCGCCGTCTACCTGCACGTCCACGCGCAGGTGGCCTTCGATTCGGGTGATCGGGTCGATGGTGATGCGTTTGGTCGCCATTTTTTATGATTCCGTCTCAGTCGTATGAATGTTCTGCTGTTTCGTATCCGGTCAACTGGATGTCCGGCCGGTTCACGTGCGCATAGCCGGCCATCTCGAGCCATTCGTCATTCGGCGCCGGCAGGATGGCCAGCTTCTTCACCGCAAGTAGGAACCCGGTCACGCCCAGCGCGATGAACCCGAGCGACATCAAGACCTCGATCGCCTTCGGGAAGTAGAGCGCTTGCGGGTTCGGCAGGAACGCGAGCGTGGTCGGGCTGAAGCGGTACACCATCCCGCCGAAGCCGGCCAGCACGAATCCGCGGAACATCTTCTGCGCATTGCGCGTCTGTATCGAGGTGTTGAGCAGGTACGCAGCGCCACCCAGGCACAGAATCTCCACCCAGAACACGATCGGGGCATGAGCGAACTTGAACGCCGTTCCCAGCTTGCCACGGTAGATGATGTCGACGATCCGCAGCCCCAGCCAGCCATACATCAGCCAGTTGGTGATCCGCGCCGCTTCCGATAGGACGTCCATGTCCAGCGGCCGCTTCCACACCAGGCAGCACAGCATGGTCGTACCCGCGACGCACGCAAAGGCCATGAACGCCGCCGCCCAGACGTACAGCAAGGGCATCCACGGCGTCTGCCACAGGGGATGCACGCGCTCTCCGGCCAGCAGCATCAGCGCCCCCAGCGACGATTGGTGCATCATCGGCAGGATGTATGCCAGCCCGATGATCCACGGGAACCAGTTGTGCAGGACGTCTTCCAATTTCTTCAGCCGCGGCCGTGCGTTCGGCGTCAGGTACCAGTACCGCTCAATGAGCGGCGGCAGGTTCTCGATGGCCAGCGGGATCAGCGCGTAGATCGACATGCACACCGCGACTTCCGCCAGCGGCGAGTGCAGGTTCCAGTTCCACGGGAACAGGATCCAATAGAAGTTCCAGGGGCGTCCGGCATCGATGCCCAGCAGCAGCAGTCCGCAGGCATACGCCAGGAAGCTCTGCAGCAGCGCGACCCGCATCAGCGTATGGAGTCTCTTGCGCTTGAACACCCACGCCGCCAGTCCGACTGCGAACGCGCCCGAACCCAGAGCCGTCAGGACCATGATGTTGAACGTCTTCCAAATGCCCCAGCCGTACGCATCGTTCATGCCGCTGACCGGTCCGAGGCCCGCCAGTTCGCGGTACCCGGAGAACAAGAAGGCCATCGCGACTAGCGCGATCAGCACGATGACCGGGCGGCTCATGAACGGAATGCCGTAGACAGGGACTGCGCGTTCCCAGCGCTGCTCGCTCATAACTGTGCCCTCAGTCCGGTCTTCTTCTGTTCTTGTTCAGCTTCGGAGGCATGCTGCTTGAACCCCTTGCGGATGGCGCTGACCATGGCCACGTACAGCACCGACGGCAGCACCATGTACTGGTACACGCGCGTCTGCCAGCGCAGCGTGCGCACTGGCACGGACTCTTTGCCGAGTTCCGGCAGCCCCAGTTTGTCAAAGGCGACCTTCGATAGGTACAGCGCCTGCGTGCCGCCGTTGTCGAACTCACCGTACACGCGGTCCTGGTAGTAGTAGCCGGGACGCTCGCTGATGCGCCGGTGCGCCTCGTCGAGCAGGACATCGCGCGGCCCAAAGATCACCGCTTTGGTCGGGCAAACTGTGGTGCACGCCGGCTTCAGTCCGGCATCCAGTCGGTCGCGGCACAGCTCGCATTTGGTCAATCGGGGGTTGAATCCCGCCCACTGGAAGCGAGGCACGTGGTACGGGCAGGTGATCGTGCAGTAGCGGCAGCCGATGCACTTGGTAGAATCCCACGCCACCACCCCGGAGCGCGGGTCCTTGTGCAGCGCCTGGAACGGACACCCTGCCGCGCACGCCGGCTCCAGGCAATGCATGCACTGGCGCTTCACGAACGAGCTGGGCGATCCGTCTGTCGGCTTGTACAGCTTGATGATATTGCGGGTGAGGTCGTTGAGGTCGTTCGGTGCCTGGTGCAGGCCGTCGGTGCGGGTATCGGGCGGAGTGTCGTTGGCCTCCGAACAGGCCGCCACACAGCCCTTACAGCCGATGCACTTCGTTGCGTCGTACAGCAGCGCGACCGCAGCAGGCGGCACCTTCGCCACCTTCGGCTCCGGCCTGATTTGCGCCAACGCAACGCTGGACGCCGCTCCTGTGCCGGCCGCAGCCAGCGCGGCGGTCCCTCCCGCCTTGAAGATGTTGGCGATCGCTTCACGCCGTGTGAGAGACATGGACTAGTCGCCTCCCGCCCCAGCGCTGTTGGCTTTCTCGTTCTTCGCCGCCTCGGCGTCGATCTTGTCCACGATCGCTTCGTTGCTGCTGCGGAAGCGTTGTGACGCGACCCACGCCGCGCCGCCGACCGCACCGGCCACCGCGCCCACCAGCCCAGCCGCGC
>DASSRN010000258.1:0-2466 GCA_035701785.1 Acetobacteraceae bacterium
TCGCCGCGGCGGCGAAGATGAACGGCACCGCACTGACCACACCGTTCATCATCGTCGAGACGCCGAATGACTTGACGATGGTCGGCAGGAAGAACAGCAGACCGTAACCCGAGACGTTCTGGCCGAAATACACCAGCGTCAGCATCCAGACGCGCGGGTTGAGCATGGTCTCGCCGAGTTCGAAGCGGTGCACCGATTCACGCTGCGACTGCTCGGAGTCGAGCCGCTGCTGGAGCCAGGTGCGCTGTTCGGGCCGCAGCCAGGTCGCGTGCACCGGGCGATCGGTCAGCATGAACCAGGTGACGATGCACATGATGATGGGCGGCAACGCCTCGACCAGGAACAGCCACTGCCAGCCTTGCAGGCCCATCCAGCCGTCCATCGTCAGCAGGTAAGCCGACACCGGCGGGCCGATGATCAGCGAGACCACGCTCGCCGACTGGAACAGTCCCATCATGCGGGAGCGGTAATAGGACGGGAACCACCAGGTCAGGTACAGCACGATGCCGGGATAGAAGCCCGCCTCGGCGATGCCCAGCAGGAAGCGGATGCCGTAGAAGCTCCAGTCGTTCCATACGAAGGCGGTGAGCGCGGAGATGATGCCCCAGGTGAGCAGGATGCGGGCGATCCACTTGCGCGCGCCGACCTTGTTGAGGATCAGGTTGCTGGGGATCTCGGCCAGGAAGTAGCCGACGAAGAACACGCCGGCGCCGAAGCCGAAGATCGCCTCGGAGAAGTGCAGCGCCTGCTGCATCGTCAGCTTGGCGAAGCCGACATTCACCCGATCCAGGTAGGCGCAGAAGTAGCCCAGCATGAGGATCGGGATCAGTCGCCAGGCGACCCGGTTGATGGTTTCGCGCTCCAGCGGCTCGACGGCCGGACGCAACCCAGTCGCAGTCATGTCGTCCATGACGCCCTCCTGTTCGGGCTACAATAAGCCCTTTGATCGTTTTCAGGGAGTAAATAGCAAATCTTCATCTGTCGCGGGAAGTGCGCCCGCGCGCCTTTCCTTGTCTGGCCGGCGCCGTCATGATGCCGATGCGAGCCCAACGCGCAGCGGGAGGAAACAGATCCATGGCCGACGGCAGCATCGACACGCGGACTGCGCATATCTCGGCTGAAGAGGCGCTGGCGCTGCATGCGACCGGCCGGCCCGGCAAGCTGGAGACCCGCATCTCGAAGCCGATCACCACAGCGCGCGACCTGTCGCTGGCGTATTCGCCGGGCGTGGCCGAGCCGTGCCTGCACATCCAGCGCGACGCGGCACTGGCCTACGACTACACGGCGAAGGGCAACATGGTGGCGGTGGTGTCGAACGGCACCGCGGTGCTGGGGCTGGGCAATCTCGGCGCGGTGGCGGCCAAGCCGGTGATGGAAGGCAAGATCGCGCTGTTCAAGCGGTTCGCCGATATCGATGGCATCGACCTCGAGATCGGCTCGGAAGACGTCGACGAGGTGGTGAACGCGGTACGCTTCCTGGCCGGCTTCGGCGGCATCAACCTGGAGGACATCAAGGCGCCGGAGTGCTTCGTCATCGAGCAGAGGCTGCGCGAGCTGATGGATGTCCCGGTGTTCCACGACGACCAGCACGGCACCGCGATCGTCGCCGCGGCGGGGCTGATCAACGCCTGCCACCTGACGGGGCGCGACCTGCGCGATACGAAGCTGGTGGTGAACGGCGCCGGCGCCGCGGGCATCGCCTGCGTGGAACTGCTGAAGGCGATGGGCATGCGGCCCGAGCACGTGGTGCTGTGCGACACCAAGGGCGTGGTCTACCAGGGCCGCACCGAAGGCATGAACCAGTGGAAGTCGGCGCATGCGGCGGCCACGCGGGCGCGCACGCTGACCGACGCGCTGGACGGCGCCGATGTGTTCTTCGGCCTGTCGGTGAAGGGTGCCGTCACCAAGGAGATGGTGGCGCGCATGGCCGACAAGCCGATCATCTTCGCGATGGCCAATCCTGATCCGGAGATCACGCCGGAGGAGGCACGCGAGGCGACCCCGACCGCGATCATCGCCACCGGCCGCAGCGACTATCCGAACCAGGTCAACAACGTGCTGGGCTTTCCCTACATCTTCCGCGGCGCGCTGGACGTGCGCGCCAGCACGATCAACGAGGCGATGAAGATCGCCGCGGCCGAGGCGCTGGCCAACCTGGCGCGCGAGGATGTGCCGGACGAGGTGCATTCGGCTTCGACCGGGCGGCGGCTGACCTTCGGGCCGGACTACATCATCCCGAATGCGTTCGATCCGCGGCTGATCTCCTGGGTGCCCCCGGCGGTGGCGCGCGCGGCGATGGACAGCGGCGTGGCGCGCCGGCCGCTGATGGACCTGCGGCGCTATGCGCGCGAACTGTCGGGGCGGCTGGATCCGACCGCCGGCGCGCTGGATGCGATCATGGAGAGCGTGCGCGCCAACCCCTGCCGCGTGGTGTTCGCCGAAGGCGAGGAAGAGAAGGTGGTGCGC
>DASSRN010000259.1:0-2842 GCA_035701785.1 Acetobacteraceae bacterium
AGAAACCCTATCGGATTGGGCAGGTGTTCGAAATTGTGCGAGGAGACGATGAAGTCGAATTCGCCAAGCTCGCCGCGCTCGGCTACCAGTTCCGCCAGCCGGTGTGCCGGCCCCAGCAGATCTACCTCCTCGATGTTCGGCATCATCGAGTCAGGAATGTTGGCGTCGTTGGCGGCAATATTCAGCAGTGTCGGTGCGTCGAACACGTCGAGGCTGAGGACGTTCCAGCCATCAGCCTTCGGAGCGAGCGGATTGAAGAACGGGCCGATCTCGAGGCCTCGCTGCGCTCGGCTGGCGAATTCAAGAAGGATCTCCCGCCTATCCACCGCTCAGCGCCCGCACGTAATGAAGTGAACCGCGCATAGTTAACCCCACCCCACCGATATCGCAGCCGCCACCGCCAGCCCCACCTCGCGGTTCGCCTTGAACAGCCGCAGGCACAGCGCCGGGTCATCGATGTCCAACAAGACCACCTGTCGCCCCAGCAGCGCGGCCGGCAGGATCAGCGCCGGATAGAACCAGACGCCAAGCCCCGCCCTCCACCCGGCGATTACCAGAATCAGAAGCATCCCGCCATAACAGGCCGTCAGGAACGGTGCTGTGTGCGCACCGAACAACCGCGCGGTGGACTTCACCCCAACCAATGCATCGTCCTCGCGGTCCTGGTGCGCATAGATCGTGTCGAAGCCCAGGTCCCACAGGATCGCCGCGCCGTACAGCAGAAGGCCGGGCGCATCGAGCCGCGCCGCCCCAGCGGCGTAGCCCAATAACGCGCCGAAGCCGAAGGTGAAGCCCATCATCAGCTGCGGCCACCACGTCACCCGTTTGGCCAGCGGATACAGCCCGACCAGCAGCAGCGACGCCGCACCCAGGGCCTGCGTCAGCGGATTGAGCTGTAGCAGGATCGCCAGCCCCGCCAGCAGCAGCGCCACCAGGAACGCCAACGCCTGGCGCGGGCGCAGAATCCCGGCAGCCAGCGGGCGAGCCGCGGTACGCGCGACCATGCGGTCGATGTCGCGATCCCAGAGGTCGTTCACCACGCAACCGGCAGCCCGCATGACCAGGGCACCGATCGCAAACAGCAGGATCAACCGGACCGCGGCATGTACCGGGGGACCTGCCAGCAATATTCCCCAAAGGCCCGGCAGGAAAAGCAGCCAGACGCCAATCGGCCGGTCCACCCGGGCCAGCAACAGATAAGGCAGCCACGACCGCGGCAGCCGCGCCACCCAGCCCGTCGCCGCAATGTCGGTGTGCGCCTGCATCGCTGCTAGTCTGCCCGCAGCCATGAGCCGGTCAATCCGCCTGCACGTCGCCGCCACCCTGGCCTCAGGGACCGCCATCGCTACCACGCGGGCGCAGGCGCACTACCTGGGGACGGTGATGCGCCTGCGGGTTGGCGCAGTGGTGTTGCTGTTCAACGGCCGCGATGGCGAGTTCAGCGCCCGGATCGAGGCCATCGCGCATGGCGGCGCTACTCTACGGGTGGAACAGCCGACCCGCGGATCCGAGGCCGAGCCCGACGTGTGGCTCGCGTTCGCACTGCTGAAGCGGGATGCTACGGACCTCGTCGTCCAGAAAGCCACCGAACTCGGGGTTGCGGAAATGCACCCGGTGGTCACTGACCACAGCAACAATCACCGTATGAACGCCGAGAGACTGAGCGCGATCGCCACCGAGGCTGCCGAGCAGTCCGAACGCCTGACCGTGCCCAGGCTGCACGCACCGCGACCGATCGCCGAACTGTTGGCGGACTGGCCAGCGCGGCGGCGCCTGTTCGCCGCCATCGAACGCAGCGGCGCCTCGCCAATCGCCACGACCGCCGGACCGCGCGCATTGCTGGTTGGCCCCGAAGGCGGCTTCTCCCCGGCCGAGCTTGACGCGCTGCTAGCGCATCCCCTTGTGATGCCGGCATCCCTGGGCCCGCGCATCCTGCGGGCCGAAACCGCCTGCATCGCCGGACTGGCATTGTTGCAGGCGGCGGACTGCCGCTAGAACCGATCAAACGCAACCCGTCACACCGGGAACAGCATGTCCAACCCTGGAGACGCCGACTCCACGCCGATCACGTCGCTGAAGCAGCTGGCCGACTATATCGCGGCCGGCTGCAAGCCGGCGGAGCAGTTCCGCATCGGCACCGAGCACGAGAAATTCGGCTTCCGCCGCGCCGACCTCGCGACCCCGCCCTACGAACCGACCGACGGCCAGCCGGGTTCGATCCGCGGCCTGCTCGAGGGCTTACAACGCTTTGGCGGCACGCCGATAACCGACAACGACAACATGATCGGGCTGAAGCAGGGCGACGCCGCGGTGTCGCTGGAGCCGGCCGGCCAGCTGGAACTGTCGGGCGCGCCGGTGGCGACGCTCCACGACACGATGGCCGAGTTGGAGGCACACTACGAACAGGTCCGCAGCGTCTCTCGCGACCTGGAGATCGGCTTCGTGCCGCTGGGCTTTCACCCGCTCGGTACCCGCGAGCAGATGCCATGGATGCCGAAGAGCCGCTACGCGATCATGCGCCGCTACATGCCGACGGTCGGCACCATGGGCCTCGACATGATGACGCGCACCTGCACCGTGCAGGTCAATTTGGACTACGCCTCCGAGCAGGACATGCTGCGAAAGTTGCGGGTGTCTCTACTATTACAGCCGCTGGCCACCGCGCTGTTCGCCAACTCACCGTTCGCCGAGGGCAAGCCCACCCGCTTCCTGTCGTACCGCGCACATGTCTGGACCGATACCGACAACCACCGTTCCGGTATTCCAAAAGTCATGCTTGACCCCGGATTTGGCTTCGAACGCTATGTCGAGTGGCTGGTCGATCATGTGCCGATGTATTTCG
>DASSRN010000260.1:0-9980 GCA_035701785.1 Acetobacteraceae bacterium
CTGCACAGGTAGCAGGTGACGAAGTTCATGTTCAGCATGTGACGCAGGCCGGCAAGGTCGGTCTCGGCCACCGCGCCCATCGCGAAACCGCCCGCGATGTGGATAGATGCCCAAAGGTCGGTGACCCCGGCATAGAGCCGCTCGACGTCATCCTCACTGGTCAGTTCGCAGTTTCCGACCAGGGTAACGCGATCCTTGTGCGGGAAGGATGCGGCCTCGGCTTCGACCACATATGGCACGCGACAACGTGCGCCGGCCGCCAAGAGGGCACCGACCACCACGCGCCCGAGCGCGCCGGTGCCGCCGGTCACGATAACCGTCTGATCGTCAAAGTTCATTCGTGCCCTCCCAAATAACCGGTTATCTGGGAGACACTAGGCCATCTTATTCAGTACCGCGAAAGCCTCAGGCAGCCGCCACCGCAAAGCCGTCCAGCTTCCAGCCAGCGCTGCGCATGGCGCGTTGCAGCGTGGCCATGAACCGCCGGGTCGCAGCCATGCCGCCCGTGCGTGGCCATAACTGACCGGTGAAATGCCGGCCCAGCAGGTCGAGCAGCAGCTCGCGCTCCACCTTGTCAAGGCCGCCATCGGCGGCGGCATCGCCATAATATTCGTTCAGCACATCGACCAGATCCGCATCACGCTCAATGATCTGGCGCAGGGCGTCGTTCGACGGCGGCACCATGTGGCGCCGCTCGAGTTCCCACCGGCAGCACGTCAGTGGGGCGGGCAACAGGTTACTCACAGGCTTCTCCTGGCCGGGCGCAAAGTGGTCCCGGCGCGTGACGCCCCATATGGTGTCTCGCGCCACTTTCCAAGCAAAAACTTTCGATTGCGGATCAATTAGCTGGGAAGCCGCTCAATCGCGGCGCCGCAGGCCGCGAGCTTCCGTTCGACAGCCTCATACCCGCGGTCCAGGTGGTAGACCCGGTTCACCACCGTCTCACCCCGTGCGGCAAGTCCCGCGAGGATCAACGAGACCGAGGCACGAAGGTCGGTCGCCATAACCGGCGCGCCGGACAGGGCCGGAACGCCCCGCACGATAGCCGAGGCGCCGTGGACGTTGATCCTGGCGCCCATCCGGTTGAGCTCCGGTACATGCATGAACCGGTTCTCAAAGATAGTCTCGGTGACCATTGCCGCACCGTCGGATACCGCCATCAACGCCATGAATTGCGCCTGCATGTCGGTAGGGAAGCCGGGATACGGCTCGGTCATCACGTCCGCGCCGTGCAACCCGTTCAGCCGGCGCACGTGCAGGCCGCCTGGCTGCTCGACGATCTCCACGCCTGCTTCGCGCAGGATGCGAACCGTGGCGCCGAGATGCTCGATCCGGCCATTGTGCAGTACCACGTCACCGCCGGTGATTGCTGCCGCACAGGCATAAGTCCCGGTTTCGATCCGATCGGGAATGATGGTGTGCTCGGCGCTGTGCAGGCGTTCGACTCCCTCGATGATGAGCCGGTCGCTGTCGATACCCTCGATCCGTGCTCCCATCGCATTCAGGCAGCGGGCAAGATCGCCGATCTCCGGCTCGCGCGCCGCGTTGGCCAGCACCGTGCGGCCTTCAGCCAGCGCGGCCGCCATCAGCAGGTTCTCGGTCGCGCCGACCGAGACGGACGGGAACACAATGGTAGCACCGCGCAGCCGGCCGTTCGCGGTGCCGTCGATGTAACCGCCGTCCAGGCGGAAGGCGGCTCCCATCTGCTCCAGTCCTTTGAGGTGCAGATCGATCGGCCGCGCGCCGATTGCGCAGCCGCCAGGCATCGAGACCCGCGCGGCGCCGGCACGGGCCAGCAGCGGTCCCAGCACCAGTGCGGAGGCGCGCATCTTTCGAACGATATCGTATGGCGCCTCGGTGTTGGTGATCTTGCCCCCGAGAGACATGGTGTGACCGTCATCGCCGATCGGCTCCACCGTAATGCCGTGCTGCGCCAGCAGCAGCCCCATCGTCTGGATGTCGGCCAGCCGTGGCACGTTGCTCAGCACCACACGCTGATCGGTCAGCAATCCGGCGGCCATCAGCGGCAGCGCAGCGTTCTTTGAACCGCTGATGACGATCTCGCCGGACAACGGGCGGCCGCCACGAATGCGGATGCGGTCCATGCCTCACATCCTGGGCAGCGCGACGCCACGCTGGCGCATGTACTTGCCCGCCTTGTCGGCGTAACTGGTCTCGCACGGTTCATTGCCTTGCAGGAACAGGAACTGGCAGATGCCCTCGTGCGCGTGGATCTTCGCGGGCAGCGGCGTGGTATTAGAGATCTCGATCGTCACCTGGCCTTCCCATTCCGGTTCGAGCGGAGTCACGTTCACGATGATCCCGCAGCGGGCGTAGGTGGATTTGCCAAGGCAGATCACCAGCACGTCGCGAGGAATGCGGAAATACTCGACCGTATGGCCGAGGGCGAAACTGTTGGGCGGGATGATGCAGGTGTCGGTCCTGCGGTCAACGAAGCTGGTCGGCGCGAACTCCTTCGGGTCGATCACCGCCGAGTCGATATTGGTGAAGATCTTGAACTCGTCCGCCACGCGCGCATCGTAGCCGTACGAGGAAAGACCGTAGCTGATCACCCCTTCGCGCTTCTGCGCCTCGACGAACGGCTCGATCATTCCGTGGTCCTGCGCCATGCGTCGGATCCATCGATCGGACATCACGGGCATCAGGCAGCTCCAGTCGGGAAGCAGTCGGCCAGGGTGATCCCCGGGGGGTCCAGCACAATCGGGCCGTCGCGTACGATGCGGGTCAGCATCAGATCGTCCTCGCCGCGGCTGTGCTGCGTGATTGTGCGGTTCTCCATCCTGAAGATCAGGTAGCGCGTGAGCGATGGCAGCCGGAAGTAGCCCATCGGCTTCGGCCCGACATCGCGCGAGCTGGCTGAAGGCGACTGGACCTCGACGATGATCACAGGGTCGCTTAGTTTGACCGGGTCGGATGGCAGCAGGTCGCCACAACGGACCAGCGCATCCGGTTCGTAGACTCTCAGGTCATCCACGGCGACTGCCATTCCATCCGGGTAGACCTGGCACGGGCGGCGGGCAGCTTCGACCTGGGCCGCCAACTGGCGAGCAATGTGGAACTTCGTCAGGGCATGTGCCGATCGCTCGGGCGCTATCGAAACGATCTCGCCGCCGATCAGCTCGTAATGGCACATCTCCGGCTGTGCCATCGCCCAGGCGATGAACCCATCGGACGTCATCTGCTTCCGTGCCACATCGGACACCGCTCACTCCTGCTTCGGCTTTTCCCGCGCCCGCACCTGATCCTTGCGCTTGCGCAGATTCGCACGCAAGGCGTCCGCCTCGCGTTTCCGGCGGGCGGCGAGCCTGGCTCCGGCGGCGGGCCTGGGCTTCTTCGGCGTCTCGTCGGGCGGTGCTTCCATGGTCCAAATCTCTGAGGCGTCGACAGCCCGGGTCTGTATAGTTGGGCCGGCGGCGGCTGTAGCACGCGGATGCGGCGTGCGGCCATGGCTTGCATGTGGTGACACGCATCTGGACGCCTGGCTCGCCCACCGGCAGAAACTGTCGTAGGGCGAGCCACCACGCCGGCATCATCGCCTGGCTCTAGGAGCAGCACTGATGGCAAAGCCAATCCACAGCATGATCCGCGTGATGGACGAGAAGCGCTCGGTCGATTTCTATCGCCGTGCCTTCGCGCTCGATGTGGCGGACCGTTATGACTTCGACGGGTTCACGCTGGTCTACCTCAAGGGCGCTGAAAGCCCGTTCGAGTTGGAACTGACGATCAACCACGGCCGCACCGAACCCTACGCGCTGGGCGATGCCTACGGCCACATTGCCGTCGCGGTGAACGATCTTGCCGCCGAACACGCGCGCTTCGAAAAGGAAGGGCTGGCGCCGAATCCGATTCGCGAGTTCCATCGTGATGGTGCGCTGATGGCGAAGTTCTTCTTCGTGCAGGACCCCGATGGCTACCGCATCGAGGTGTTGCAGCGCCACGGCCGCTATCGCTGAGCAACGACGAACAACGAGGGAAACGACCATGAGGCAAGTGGACGGACGCACCAGGGTGAGTCGCCGTGTATTCCTGCGCAACGGTGCGACCGCGGTTCCTGCCGCGGCCGTGGCGGCGGCCGGAATGACGATCAGCCCGGAAGCCGGCTGGGCACAGGACGCCAAGACCTTATCGCCGCACACCATGGCGACGCTGGCGCGGATGGCGCGTGACATCTATCCGCACGACCGCCTTGCCGACGTCTATTACATCAAGGCGGTCGCCGGCTACGACGCCAAGGCCGGCCAAGACGCCGCGTTCCGCAAGATGGTGGAGAG
This sequence comes from Acetobacteraceae bacterium, assembly GCA_035701785.1. Taxonomy (GTDB): domain Bacteria; phylum Pseudomonadota; class Alphaproteobacteria; order Acetobacterales; family Acetobacteraceae; genus JAMXLO01. Next base: position 4,293 of record DASSRN010000260.1, read on the forward strand.
TGGTATCGCCCAGCTAGATGCCAGCGCGCAGCAGCGCCACAAGTCGCCCTATCTGGTGGTGGCATGGGAAAGCGATCGCGTCGTGCTGCTGCAAGGCGCGTCGCAGGGTGCGCTGTTCAAGAAGCTCCAGGGCGACCTTCTGGTGTCATTATACAACAATAAGGAGGTATGGCCGAAGTTCGGCTACGAGGGCTCATCGGCTGACAAGGGCGGCTACATCAACCGCGGCTTCAGCGACATCGACTGGCTGGCGCAGGCATAGGGGAGGCGACGATGGCGGCATTCGATCTGAACGACGACAGCGTCGTCTGCATCATCGGCTCAGGCGCCGGCGGCGGCACGCTGGGCAACGAGCTGGCGCAGAAGGGCATCAAGGTGGTGATCCTGGAGGCCGGCGGACGCCACGAGATCGCCGACTTCGTCAACGACGAATGGGCGAGCTTCGCCCAGCTGGCGTGGAAGGATATGCGCACGACGTCCGGCAGCTGGCGCGTCGCGCACGACTTCCCGAACCTGCCGGCGTGGATCGTCAAGTCGGTAGGCGGTTCCACGGTGCACTGGGCCGGCGCATCGCTGCGCTTCCAGGACTACGAGTTCAAGGCGCGCAGCACGTATGGCGCGCTGGCCGGTGCCAACCTTGCCGACTGGCCGATCACGCTCGCCGAAATGGAGCCCTGGTACGCAAAGGCCGAGGACAAGATGGGCACCACGGGTACCAACGGCATTCCGCGCCTGCCCGGCAACAACAACTTCAAGGTGCTGGAGGCCGGTGCGCGCAAGCTGGGCTACAAGGAAGTGCACACCGGCAACATGTCGATCAACAGCGAGCCGCGCGACCGGCGCGGATCCTGCCAGCAGATCGGCTTCTGCTTCCAGGGCTGCAAGTCGGGCGGCAAGTGGTCGACGCTGTACACCGAAATTCCTAAGGGCGAGGCCACCGGCAACCTCGAAGTGCGGCCAAACGCCATGGCGCTGCGCATCGAGCATGACGCGAAGGGCAAGGTCACCGGGGTCGTGTACGTGGACGGCGATGGCAAGCAGCAGCGGCAGAAGGCACGCGTCGTGGCGGTTGCCGGCAACTCGCTGGAAAGTCCGCGCCTGCTGTTGAACAGCGAATCGTCGAAGTACCCGCAGGGTCTTGCCAACAGCTCTGGCCAGGTGGGGCGCAACTATATGCGGCACACCACCGGCAGCGTCTACGCGGTGTTCGACAAGCCGGTGCACATGTACCGTGGCACCACCATGGCCGGGATCGTGCGTGACGAAGCGCGCAATGACCCGTCCCGCGGCTTCGTCGGTGGCTACGAGCTGGAGACGCTGTCACTCGGCCTGCCGTTCATGGCGGCGTTCCTCAATCCGGGCGCCTGGGGCCGCAGCTTCACGAGCGCGATCGACGGGTATGCCAACATGGCCGGCATGTGGATCGTCGGCGAGGACATGCCCCGGGACACCAACCGCGTGACGCTCGATCCGAAGGTGAAGGATGGCAACGGCATGCCGGTGGCGAGCGTGCACTTCGACGACCACGACAACGACGAGAAGATGCGCAACCACGCCTATAAGCAGGGCACCGCGATCTACGATGCGGTCGGCGCGGTGCGCACCTTCCCCACGCCGCCCTATCCCAGCACCCACAACCTGGGCACGAACCGCATGAGCGCCAATGCGCGCGACGGCGTGGTGAACAAGTGGGGCCAGACGCACGACATCAAGAACCTGTTCGTCTCCGACGGCAGCCAGTTCACCACCGGTGCGGCCTGCAACCCGACGCTGACCATCGTCGCCTTAGCGATCCGACAAGCGGACGCGATGGCCGGGATGATGAGTCGCCAGGAGATCTAAGCGGCGCCGCTCTGCCCCCCAGCGGATCTGGCGCGCAGAAGCAGAGACTCCTCTCCGCCCCTCGGGGCGGAGAGGCCGGGTGAGGTGGGGGGCGGCTCGGTTCAGTGAGATTCCTCACCCGGCGTCTTCCTTCTCGTGCCCAATGCGATAACGGGCTCCGGCATCCGTCAGTTGACCCGGTGGCTCGCGCCTCTCTATTGAGGCGGCCTTCGGTCAGAGAAGGATCGCCGATGCCGTCGCGCCGCCATTTCGTGCTGCTCGCGGCCCTGGCCTGCTCGCTGCCGGCGCTGGCACAGGCACCGGCCGGACCCCCGGCGGTGGGTGTGGTGCGTGCGACGCGCCAGGCGGTGACCGAGACATCGGAGTTCATCGGCCGCATCCAGGCGGTCGATCGCGTCGCGCTCACCGCCCGCGTCACCGCCTTCCTCGAGCAGCGGCTGTTCGCCGAAGGCACCGAGGTGAAAGAGGGCGACCTGCTCTACCGGCTCGAACGGCCGCCGTTCGAAGCCGCCGTGGCGCAACAGGAGGCGGCGGTGGCCGACGCCAGCGCGCGGCTGGCCAACGCCAACATCCAGCTCTCCCGTGCGCAGTCGCTGCTGAGCACGCCGGCCGGCCAGCGCTCCGCCGTGGACGATGCGACTGCCAACCAGCGTTCGCAGGCAGCGCAGGTGGTATCGGCGCAGGCACAACTGCGGGTCGCCCAGCTCAACCTCTCCTACACCGAAATCCACACGCCGATCAGCGGCAAGATCAGCCGCACCAATATCAGCGTGGGCAACGTCGTATCGCCAAGTGCCGGCCCGCTTGCCAGCATCGTCAGCCAGGACCCGATGTACGTGGTGTTCCCAATCGCGCTCCGCGCCCAACTCGACCTGGAGAAGCGATATGCCGACGAAGGCGGCCTTACCAAAGCGGTTCTGCGACTGCGCCTGCCCGACGGCACCGTCTATGGGCAGACCGGCCGGATCGACTACGTCGAGCCCACCGTGCAGGCGACCACCGACACAATCCTGATGCGCGGCGTGATCGCCAATCCGGCGCAGAAGCCGGTCGAGGTCGGCAAGCCAGTCGATCGCGCACTGGTCGACGGCGAGTTCGTGACCGTGCTGGTGGAAGGCGTGCAGCCGGTCGAGGCGCTGGCGATCCCGCGTGCCGCTGTGCTGTCCGACCAGCAGGGCGACTATGTCTACGTGGTTGACAGTCAGAACCACGTGGAGCAGCGGCGCATCCAACTGGGCCAGTCGACTCCCGCCACCGCGGTGATCCGCTCCGGCCTCAACGAGGGCGAGATGGTGGTGCTGGAAGGCATCCAGCGCGTTCGCCCCGGCATCCAGGTGACGCCTGGTCCGGCGGCGCCGGTGGCCGCAGCGGCGAAGCCGGCCGGATGACAGCCGAATGATCTCCGCCGTCTTCGTCGACCGCCCGCGGCTGGCAATCGTCATCGCCGTTGTGATGACGCTGGCCGGGGTTCTTTCGCTGCTGCGCATTCCCGTCGCGCAGTTTCCCGACATCGTGCCGCCGCAGGTGACGGTATCCACCAGCTACACCGGCGCATCCGCCGCTGTGGTGGAATCGACAGTCGCGCAGCCGCTGGAAGCGCAGATCGTCGGCGTCGACAAGATGATCTACATGAAGTCGAGCAGCGGCAACGACGGCAGCTACTCGCTTACCGTCAGCTTCGAACTCGGCACCAATCCCGACATCGACGTCGTTAACGTCAGCAACCGCGTGCAGCAGGCGATGGCCAAGCTGCCGCCCGAGGTGCAGCGCAACGGCGTGAACGTCCGCAAGCGGTCCGCAGCGATCCTGGAGTTTCTCCAGTTCTACAGCGAAGGCGGCAAGCAGGATCCGCTCTTTATCAGCAACTATGTCACCATCAACGTGCTCGATCGGCTGGCCCGCACGCCAGGCGTGGGCGACGCGCTGCTGTTCGGACGGCTGGACTACTCGATGCGCATCTGGTTCGACATGAACCGGCTGATCAGCCTGAACCTGGCTCCCTCGGACATCATCGCCGCCATCCAGCAGCAGAACGTGCAGGCGCCGGTGGGGCGCATCGGAGCCCGGCCGACCAGCGACGCGACCCAGTTTCAGCTCAACGTGCAGACTCAGGGACGGCTGGTGACGCCCGAGCAGTTCGACCGCATCGTGATCCGCGCCAATCCCGACGGTTCCGTGCTGCGCCTGTCGGACATCGCGCATGTCGAACTGGGCGCCGCCAGCATGGATACCGAGAGCCGGCTCAACGGCAACCCGGCTGTTTCCATCGGCCTCTATCTCGCGCCCGGCGCCAATGCCGTGCAGACCTCGGCGCGCGTGCAGGCGGCACTCGACGAACTCGGCAAACGCTTCCCCGAAGGCCTCAAGGCGCGCGTGTTCTACGACAGCTCGTCGTTCGTCGCCGCCACCATCGAAGAAGTGGTGAAGACACTCGGCATCGCCTTCGTGCTGGTGGTGCTGGTGGTGTTCCTGTTCCTGGGCAACATCCGCGCCACGGTCATCCCGATGGTGGCGATCCCGGTCAGCCTTATCGGCACCTTCGCCATCTTGCTCGCCGCTGGCTTCTCGGCCAACACGGTGTCGCTGCTGGCGCTGGTACTTGGCATCGGCGTCGTGGTCGACGACGCCATTGTCGTGGTGGAGAACGCGGAACGGGTGATGGCGGAGAACCCGCGCATGCCGCCGGGCGAAGCCACCAAGATCGCCATGCGGCAGATCACCGGACCGGTGATCGCGATCTCACTCGTGCTGCTGTCCGTGTTCGTGCCGGTGGGGTTCATCCCCGGCGTATCCGGGTCGCTGTTCCGTCAGTTCGCCGTCACCATCAGCGTGGCGATGCTGATCTCGGCGATCAACGCGCTGACCTTGTCGCCGGCGCTATGCGGCGTGTTCCTGCGCCATCATGGCCGCCCGCGCGGACCATTGCGCTGGGTGCTGGGCGGCATCGACGGTGTGCGCAATGGCTACGCCGCGGTGGTGCACCGGCTACTGCGCGTCTCCATTCTCTCGGTCGTGCTGCTGGCGGTGGCCGGTTTCGGCATCTGGCTGCTGGCCGTGCGGACGCCGACTGGCTTTCTGCCGGAGGAGGACCAGGGTGCGTTCTTCGTCGCAGTGCAGTTACCCGACGGAGCGTCAGTGTCGCGCACCCGGGCGGTGGTGGAGCAGATCGAGGGCCTGGTCCGGCCGATGCCGCAGGTCGAAGGCGTGCTGTCGATCGTCGGCTTCTCTCTGCTTGATGGCGGCAACGAGCCGAACGCCGCCTTCGTCGTGGTGCGGCTGAAGCCGTTCGCCGATCGCACCGCCGTGGCCGACAGTGCGCAGGCGGTGATCGGGCGCGTGTTCGGCGCGGTGCAGCAGGTGCGGTCAGCGAATGCCTTTCCGTTCAACCTGCCGCCGATCATCGGGCTCTCCACCAGCGGCGGCTTCGAATACCAGCTGGAGAACCTGGAAGGCCGCGACCCGGCCGAGATGGCGAGCGTGATGCAAGGGCTGCTCGCCGCGGCGAACCAAGACCCGCGTATGACCCGCGTGTTCTCCACCTTCACGGCGAGCAATCCTTCGATCTGGCTCGATATCGACCGCGAGAAGGCGCAGGCGCTGGGTCTCAACATCGCCGATGTGTTCAACGCACTGCAATCGACGCTGGGCGGGTTCTACGTCAACGATTTCAACCTGTACGGCCGCACCTGGCAGGTGAACATCCAGGCCAACGCGCCCGACCGCAGCGACGCCACTGCAATCGATCGCATCTACGTGCGCAACCGGCTAGGCGAGATGGTGCCGCTGCGCTCGATCGCCACGCTGCGCATCGTGCTCGGACCGCAGGTGATCACCCGGTACAACAAC